>JANXYB010000005.1 GCA_025350325.1 Acidobacteriaceae bacterium | reverse complement strand
TATTTCTTTTCGAATAAAACCCGCGCCGTCGGCTTCCCGGCTGTAGTACATAGTGTGAGCTACGAGGCGCAAGAAAATACTGGAGTATCGTTCATTGCTTTCTCCTAGGTCTAAAAATAACTTTGCTACGCAAAGTCATGCATAAAAAAACGGATCAGGCTTCATTCAGTTCATTCATGCAAAAGTCACTTCACATTGCAAAGCAAACTCGGGGAGACGCCTTTGTCAAGACTGAAAGATGCTTCTCAATCGGATCTTTGAACATCGCAAATTAATTTCTGGTCGCGTCTGTTCTTAGTGCAAATACAACGAGAAAAATACGAACGCGACGTAGGCCAAAGGTGTTTGGACGCGAGCGCCCGTGCGCGCACTTGCCTCCCGTGGGAGCAATCGTGTCGAAAATGGCTAGCTGATTTCAATGACGTCCGAGGCGGCCGCGGCGGCTGCTTCGGCACGCTCCATCAGCTTTTGCGCGATTGCATAAAACTCTGCGGCAGTGGGGCTCTTGGGCCCGGCCAGCGCAACAGGAAGACCGCGGTCGCCGCCTTCGCGAATGGCGGGGACCAATTCTATCGAGCCGAGGAACGGCAAGTTGAATTGCTGCGCCGTGCGTTCGGCGCCGCCCCTTGAGAATATGTCGATTTCCTGATGGCAGTGCGGGCAGGTGAAGTGACTCATATTTTCGACGATGCCAAGCACTTCAACATTGACCTGCGCGAACATTTCGAGAGCTTTACGCGCGTCTTGCAGACTGACGTCGCTGGGCGTAGATACGATTACGGCTCCTGTGAGCGGCACAGTCTGCACCAGAGAGATGACGACGTCTCCGGTGCCAGGCGGCAGATCGACGATGAGGTAGTCGAGCTCGCCCCAATCCACTTGTTGCAGGAATTGGCGAATGATCTGATGCAACATGGGGCCGCGCATCACCAGGGGCTTGTCGCCCGGAGAGATGTAGCCGATAGAGATGGTCTTGATGCCGTGCACATCGTTGGGTTGAATCTGGTTCTCGGTGCTGATGCGCGGCTGCTGCGATGAACCCATCATGAGCGGCACGTTGGGGCCATAAATGTCGGCGTCAATCAAGCCGACGCGTTGACCGAGACGAGAGAGCGCAATGGCCAGGTTAACGGCGACCGTGGTCTTGCCTACTCCACCCTTGCCGGAACCGATTGCAACAATTTTTGAAACCCCGGGGAGAGCCACGGGCGTGGGCATGGCATTGGAATGGGCCATATTTTTTTACTCCTTTAGAAGTCGGCTTGAACTTGTTATACAGCGGGAGTTGCAACGTTCGCTTCAGGCTGTGCACGCTGCTCTTGTTTGCGCCGGGCAGCTTCAGCTTCACGATGCTCGCGCCGTCGTAGTGCGTCAGCATACCGGCGGATTTCATTGGGCGTTTCAGCCAGTACCGGGGGCACGTTTTGGCGACGTCCTTCAGTGTCGATCGCCACAAAAACAAGGTACGCGCTGGCTACATGCAGCAGGCCACCCGTCTGCGGGTGCTCGACCCACACTTTGACTCCAACCTCGACGGATGTATTGAAGGCACGATTGACGCTGGACTTGAGAATGAGCAAATCGCCCACATGCACAGGGCGAATGAAGTCAATGTGATCCATCGCCGCGGTGACCACGTGGGTGCGCGTGTGGCGATAGGCGGCGATGGCTCCCGTGAGATCGATGAAGTGCATCAATCGCCCACCCAGCAAGTTGCCAAGGGTATTGGCATCGTTAGGCAGCACGATCTCTGTCATCTCCGATTGGGTGCTTGCCACTGTGCGCACCATGGAGCTCTGTTCTGTCGAACCCATTCTGTCTTGTTCCCTTTCTACGTTGGCGGCAGTGCCGCTGCTTTACTCGCGAGCTACAATCACAGCTGGCAGAGAGATGCCGGACGTGCCAGTTCCAGTGTCGGCAATCCACGCCAATTACGCAAATCTTGAGGAGCGGCGCATACCAAACATGAGTTCAATAGATAAGTTGGCAGGGTTGAGAGAAATACTGGTGATGGACCCGAAAAACAGCTTTGCGCGCTACGGGATTGCCATGGAATTGGCTGGGCAGGGGAACGCAGAAGCGGCGTTAGCTGAGTTCGATACATTGCTGGCCAACGATCAGGACTATACCGCCGCGTACTTCATGGCTGCGCAGACGCTGGCACAGGCAAAGCGTAATCCAGAAGCCATCACGCGACTAAAACAGGGCATTAGCTGCGCAGCTCGAACGGGCAACCGACATGCCCTCAGCGAGATGCAAGCAATGCTCGATGAGCTAGATCGCTAGGCTCGATGAACTTGGTAGCTAGTCGGGATGAGGTTTGGGAAAGGCAAAGCACAATTCTTTGCAGACGGCGGGCGGAAAATTGAGCCGTGAGATCTGCTCCCTAATTAATTCAGTCGCATCTATACTATACGTATGCCGAAATATTCAATCGTCGTTCCTTTTCACAATGAAGAAGAGAACGTGACGGTCTTGTATGCCCGCCTCAAGCAGGTGATGGAACAGGTAGGCGACAGTTTTGAGCTGGTGCTGGTTGACGATGGATCCAGCGATCGCAGCTGCAAGCTGCTCGAAGAAATTGCGGCAGTCGACAGCCGCGTGCTGGTAGTCAAGCTTCGTCGCAACTTTGGGCAGACGTCCGCGCTTGCCGCGGGGTTTGACCATGCATCTGGCGAATTCATTCTCGCGATGGATGGCGACCTGCAACACGATCCGAATGACATTCCGCTCTTTCTCGAAAAACTTGAAGAAGGCTATGATGTCGTTTCTGGCTGGCGCAAGGAGCGCATCGATAATTTCGTCATGCGGCGTATTCCTTCGCGCTGCGCTAACTGGTTGATGGCGAAACTTTCGGGTGTGGATATTCACGATTTCGGCACGACGTTCAAGGCATATCGCCACGAAGTGATCCAGAACATCCCCCTGTATGGCGAAATGCATCGCTTCATTCCCGCCCTGGCAAGCTGGTATGGCGCTTCAATCTGCGAGATTCCGATCAAAAACGTGAATCGCGAGCGGGGCAAAAGTCACTACGGCATCGGGCGTACGTTTCGCGTGTTTTTCGATTTGCTGACGATTCGATTTCTGCTGAAGTATATGAGCAGGCCGCTCCACTTTTTCGGCACAATCGGCGCGTTAGGAATGTTAACGGGCAGCATTATCTCGGCAATATTGTTGGGATTGAAGATCGTGCATCCGCATCAGAGCGTCATGGATCAGCACGGGCCACTGTTTGTGATTGCGGGTATTTTGATTCTGGCCGGCATTCAAATGCTGGCGATCGGTTTGCTGGGCGAGTTGCAGGTGCGCCATTACTACACTAGCCAGCAACGTGCGCCGTATACCATCGACCGCATTGTGCGGCTGCGCACGCCGGAAGAGCCGAGCATCTTGACGGACCGAAACGATACTCGCTTCTAGAGGCGTGAATATTAGACGCACGAATACAGATTAGAATAAGCCCCGTCCGGAGTTCCTCTGGGCGGGGCTTTTGGTTTGGTCGCTCTTGCAGGCATTGGGTGTCAAGATGCATTCTTGCCTTGACATGAACGCCATACAAATTCGTACGACAGGTGGGCCGGAAGTCCTGCAGCTTGCCGATTTGCCGATCCCGATTCCGGGGCCGGGCCAGGTGTTGATCCGCGTTGAAGCCATTGGGGTCAACTTCATCGAGATATATTTTCGCAAAGGTTTGTATAAAGCGACGTTGCCTCTCACGCCTGGAAGCGAGGCTGCCGGCACGGTAGAGGAACTGGGCCCCGGTGTGGCGGGATTCGCTGCGGGTGATGCAGTGGCGTCTGTCGGCATACTGGGCAGTTATGCGGAGTACGCGCTGGTTCCGGCTTCGCAACTCGTCAAGGTTCCTGCGAGTGTCACTCCCGAGCAGGCTGCGGCTGCGATGTTGCAGGGCATGACAGCGCACTATCTTGCTACGTCGACGTTTCCACTCAAGGCGGGCGATACGGCGCTGGTACACGCGGGCGCGGGCGGTGTGGGTTTGCTGCTTACGCAGATTGCATCGCGCATCGGAGCGCGCGTCATTACCACGGTCTCGACCAAAGAGAAGGCGGAACTGGCGCTCGAGGCAGGCGCGTCGGACGCGATCCTTTACACCGAAAAAGATTTTGAGACGGAAACGAAACGACTCACCGGCGGCAAGGGTGTCGATGTTGTGTATGACTCGGTAGGCAAAACGACGTTTGAGGGCAGCCTGAATTGTCTGCGACCGCGGGGCCTGTTGGCGTTGTTCGGTGCATCGAGTGGGCCGGTTCCACCGTTTGATCTGATTCAACTGTCGGGCAAAGGGTCGTTGTTTATTACGCGTCCGACATTGTGGCATTACGTGGCTACGCGTGCAGAGCTGGAGTGGCGCTCAGGCGATGTGCTGGGTTGGGCTGCCAAGGGCGAATTGAAACTGCGCACTGAATTTATGTATCCGTTGGCCGAGGCCGCGCAGGCGCACACGGATCTCGAAGCGCGCAAGACGACGGGAAAGATTTTGCTGGAACCGTGATGAAACAGGAACTTGATAATTGAGATTGGAACGCTGGGGAACTCGGAACGTTCTGGCTATGGCTAAGATTTTCGTAGGGGCTCAGGATCGGGTGTTTGTGCTGACCGGTGCGGGAATCAGCGCTGAGAGCGGGCTGCCTACGTTTCGCGCTTCAGATGGATTGTGGGCCGGCCACCGCATTGAGGATGTGTGCACGCCAGAAGCGTGGGAGCAAAACCCTGCGCTGGTGTGGCAGTTTTATTCCGAGCGCAGAGCGCAGGGCGCTAAGGCTGAGCCGAATCCCGCGCACCATGCGTTGGCGGAATTGGAAAAGCAAATCGGAGAGCGATTTTTTCTGTGTACCCAAAATGTAGACGATCTGCATGAGCGTGCGGGGACGTTGCGGCTCACGCACATGCATGGACAGTTGGCGAAGTCGCGATGCGAAGCTTTGTGCGGCGCGGCACCAGTCGATGACTCCACGATTTACAAAAGCCTGGCAGAGGTGGGCCGGTGTACGTGCGGGGCGAGACTGCGTCCGCACATCGTGTTTTTCGGCGAGGTTCCGTTGGAGATGGAACTCATACAACGAAAGATCGGTGACGCTACGGTGATGCTTGTTGTAGGTACTTCTGGATCGGTCTATCCGGCGGCCAATTTTGTGCACTGGGCACGCCAGGGCGGGGCGCGGACGGTCTACATCGGGCCGGAGCCGCCATTGAATGCATCAGCGTTTACGCAGGTCGTCGAGGGCAAGGCTGGGGCGGTGATTCCCGGTTTGTTCGAATTGGAATCAAGCTAGCGTTGCGGACTTGCGCAGATCACCGCCGCGACGAACGTGGATCACGACCGAGACGAATTAAAAGTGAAAGCGGTAGTGAATCTGCGCTGCAACCGTCCGCGGATCGTTGTAGTGAAAGCCGCCGATGGTGACGGAGTTATCCTCGAGCACGCGAAGATTGGTTACATTGAGGATGCTGGCAGAAACGCGCCACCGCTCTCCAAAATTTCTTCCGCCTGAAACATCGAACGTGGTGTGCACGGGGAGATACGCGCCGTTGTAAGGACCTTGATTCGCACCCGCGAGTCCGTTGGCAAATCCAGACCCGTAATAGACATTGCTCGCGAACCACGTTTTGAAAGGCAGCCGAGCGGTGAAGCCGGTATTGAGCGTGTTGCGCTGATCGTGATCGACGGGTGTGTAGTCGGGACCGAGGAAGCATGCGGGGTCAGCAGGATCGCTGCATGAGAATCCGCCGATGACGTTGCCGCGCTGCTCGGCAATCTGGTTGGAATAGGCAAGATGAAATCGACCCAATCCTGCGAATTGCGGAGAGCGGATGGATAGCTCCCATGCGCGAATGAGAGCGCCATCGACAGCAATTGGAAAATAGATGTTGGATTCGCCTACGTTGGCATGGTCGAGGAAATTGTTTACGCGCGTCTTGACGTTAGTTACGTCGACGACCCAGCCTTGAAGCGGAATTTGCAGACCGAACTGGTGCTCTTCGTCTCGCTCTGACCGTAGAGGCATGAATACGTTCTGGCCGGACTGGCTTTGCACGTAATTCAAGACACCGCTTGAGACCGTGACAACGGGCGCGGGCTGGAAGAAGTGCCCGTAAAAGCCGCGCAGAACCCAATGAAGACGCGGAATTTCAACGCTGGCACCGATGCGCGGATAAACCGCGCTCTCGGTGTGGCCGCTGTGATACTCGGAGATGCGCATGCCACCCATGAGGGTGATGAATTGGCTGATGTGGACGTGATCGGAGAAATGAAATTCGGTGAGACCGGCGTGGCCTGCGACTGAGGAGTTGGGCACGCTTTTGCTGGCGAAGCTCTCATCGTTGATCAGCAGTCCAAAGAGATCACTTTCGGCTTGGTAGAAGGAGTACACGCCGCCGGAAAAATTGTTCGGTCCAAGATCGCCGTGGACGTCGACTTGCGCTCCGACGTAGTTGGAGGTCTGATGCCAGGTGGTAGCCACGGGGAAGTCGCTCGCAGGCGAGTCATAGCGCGCGGAGTTGTAGTGGTAGAAGGGCGCAATTTGAAACAAGGCCTTCGGCGAGAGTGTGTGGACCCAGTTGGCGATGACGAACGAATCGCCTTCTATTTGGTCATCGCGAAATCCGCTGGAGTTGTAGTAGTGCGATGCTTGCTGCCAGTCATTGGTGTCGGGGTCGTAGGGAATCTGAAAAAAGTCGCGGCGTATTTGTGCATCGAGACGGATCTGATCTTTGGGACTTTGGTTGCGCAACAACGAGAGAAAGCCGCTTTGCGAATTGACTGCGTCGTGGTGGATGGCAGTGATCGGTGTTGCCAATCCGTAATTGGCGCGGGAACCTGCGGCACTTGCGTACCATGCCGATCGCGCGGAGTGATCGCCAAAGGAGAGCTGCGTTTCACCGGCGTAGAGATTGCCGAGCGAAAGCATAAGTTCGCCTTCGCGGTTACGTTCGAAGCCGGTGCGCGGCAAAACGTTGAACACGCCGTAGGTTCGGTCACCTACGTCTGCCGCGTAGCTGCCGCGCTGGGCTTCAAGCTGGTCGATGTCTTTAGGATCGATTTGCGGGCCGACGTTCGAATCGATTTTCGTGTTGGGGATGGCGATTCCATCGATGAGCCAACTGGTTTGGTGACCGCCGCGCATGTGCAGCATGTCGTGGCTCATATAAGCGCCGGGAACGTAGTCTGTGATCATCTCCATGCCAATAGCGCGGCTGGCGCCGGGCGTCTCGTCGATTTCGGCACGGGAGATAAGCGCGGTTGGGGTGACGGAATCGTTAGAGACGTTGGAGGTTGATGCATGCACGACCACCGACTGGGCGGCGGACGCCACCGGCAACGGGATGTGAAGCAAAGGGTTGGTTCCAGAAGCAACGGTAAGCGATTGGGAGACAGGGCCAAATCCGGAAGCGGTCACGGTGATGCGGTAGATGCCGATGGGCGTTTGCGGCAGGGCGAATTCGCCGTTGGGCCCGGTCGTCGCAGTGATCACAAAAGAGGAATTGGCGGCTTGGAGTGTGACGGCGGCACCCGCGACGGCGCGATGCTGGGGATCGTGGACTACGCCACGAACGTTTGCGAAGACAGTGGCTAACGCGGGGATTGAGGCCGCGAGCAGTAAGGCGGTGGCCAGGAAGAGGGGACGCATAAGTGCTGAGAACTCCGAAACGATCAACGGGAGATTTAGCCAGACTCTGACCGGTGGGCCGAGAAAGCTGGGAGCCAATTTCGTCGGGGCAGGGCAAGAGGGGGAGTTAAAATCCGTGCTTGCTCCGCCTGGAAAGGGCTGGAACTTCATCCCATACGAGGGATAACGTCCGCAATTGAGTTTCAGCCGACGACTGTTTGAGGAGGACCGCGCCCGGTGCGCATGCGGGACTGGTTCGACTGCGCCGCCACATTGAACGGCATCCGCGAATGGTATCGCGCGAGAGGGTGCGCCGAACTTGACGCGGAGGTCGTCAACGCGTCAACGGATGTTAGAAGGGCGCTAGAGTTCCCTGGATACGCCGGGCAATGAGCCGGAATTGTAAACGCTATTGTCTTGATTGCGGCCTGATCCGCCTGCCCAATGGCCGCATCGGACATGGTGCAATGGTGGGCTCCCAAGCGGCGGCAGCAAGCAGGTAAACGAGCGTCGTCGCCAGCATCGAGTGCGGCCGCGAGTGGACTCAACCCGAGGAGGAGGACGATAAAGATGGCAAGAGTGCGCCGCATCTGCAGTTGATGTTACACGAGCTTTTGATTACTCGTGCCGGGTTGTTTCGCGGCGACGCTCAGGTATCATTTCATTACCGTAATTTGAAAAGTTATTCTGAAAAGGAAAACCGTTGCCTGCAGACAATGCATTGATCGCGTCCAGCAATCTTTCCGCAAACGAGGCTAAAGATTCTCGTATCCAATTGCCGCTGCGCATTGCAATTTTCGGTTTTGGAACGGTCGGCAGTTCTGTGGCGCGCATTCTCGTGGACTCCAAGCCGGAAGGTCTGAAGCTGACGCACGTCTTCAACCGCAACGTTGCGCGGAAGCGAGTTGATTGGGTGCCCTCGGACGTTACGTGGAGCGAGGATGCGGAAGCGGTGCTTGCTTCGGATGCGGACGTAATCGTGGAGTTGGCGGGCGGGCTTGATCCGGCGGGCGGGTGGCTGCGTCGCGCTCTAGAGGCAGGCAAAAGTGTGGTCACCGCGAACAAGAAGTTGATCGCCTATCAAGGTGTTGAACTGGAACGGCTGGCGGCGGCACGAGGCGGTCACCTTAAATATGGCGCTGCCGTAGCCGGTGGAATTCCGGTGATTCCAGGCCTGGAACAGGGGCTGGCCGGCGATCGCATCGAGCGCATGGAAGCCATATTGAACGGGACCTGCAACTTCATCTTGAGCAAGATGGAAGGCGGCGCGGAGTACGCGGCGGTTTTGGCTACAGCGCAGGCCAACGGGTATGCCGAAGCCGATCCAACGGAGGATGTAGGCGGCTTTGATGCACGCGCCAAACTGGCAATTCTAATGCGGCTGGCATTGCGCGTGGTGGTCGATCCGGAAGAGATTATTCCGCAGTCGATTACGCCGGTCTCGGCGGTCGACTTCAGTTACGCGCGCGATTTGAGCTGCACTATTCGCCAAATTGCCCGGGCCGAGGAACGCGACGGCACGGTCGCAGCAACCGTGGGGCCGATGCTGGTGGATCAACGGTCGCCGCTGGCTTGGTCGCGCGGCACCGAAAACATGGTGATTCTCACTGGGCGTTACGGCGGAGACGTGGTGTTTTCAGGTCACGGCGCAGGCGGGCATCCGACTGCGGTGGCGGTGGTGAGTGACCTGCTGGCACTGGCGCATGGTTCGAGGCGGGTCGAGATTCCGTCGGTGCCGGCGCGGATTGCGGCGGAGTTCGAAGTTCCTCACTACATTCGTTTTCTGGTTGTGGACCGGCCAGGAATCGTTTCAGAAATTACCGGTGCACTGGCGCGGGAACGCATCAACATTCGCGCCATTATGCAGAAGCCCGGCTACCCACAGGACGCGCTGCCGTTTGTCATCACGGTCGAGCCATGCAAATCTTCGGCGCTCAAGCGAGCGCTCGCGAACATAGCGAAGATGGACTGCCTGCTCGAAAGTCCACTGGATCTACAGATGCTTGAGTAAACAGGGACCAGGGGCGTAGGGCACAGAAACCTGGGACGCAGGGACCAAGGGACGATAGCAGTTTCGGAATTGATGTAGACCGCAAGCACACACTCAAGAGGCTTTTCATCGAGATAAGCCACCATTGACTGAGCTTAAAACGGCTACGTGTATTCCGTAACTGCTCTAGATGGGGGCGGCACGATGATCGGGACGAGTTATCGATGTGAAATTTGCGGTGAGGAGAGCGAAACACCTGTAAGGTGGTTCGTGATTCACTGCGGCACCGCGGAGTTGACGGTGATCAAGTGGACGAAAGAGGCGGCGGACGCGCCGCATGCCCGGCACTACTGCGGCGAGGCGCACGCGCAGGTATACATCAGCCGCTGGTTTGAGGCGTTCTGCGGATAGGCAGGGTTCACGCCTTGGCGGCGACGGGCGCGGGGCCGGTAGATTCGCGGATGACCAGTTCGGGTGCCATTACAATCTCGGCAGGGAACTCGGCTTCGCGATTTGCGATTCGTTCAAGCAGTACCTGCGCGCCCCGTTGTCCCATGGCCACGAGGGGCTGGCGCACGGTAGTGAGCGACGGCGTGGAGTAGGCTGCGGATTGAATGTCGTCGAATCCCACGACCGATACGTCTCCAGGCACGGTGAGGCCAGCGTCTTTCAGGGCACGAATAGCACCAATCGCGGCGATGTCGTTGAAGCAGAAGATTGCTGTAAAGTCGCGCGATTTTTCAAGCAACGCCTTCATCGGCTTGTAGCCGATTTCCGGGGCCATGGGATGATACCCGGTCTTCATCGACCAGCTTTCGGTGTCGATTCGAATGACGTGAGCGGGATCGATTCTGAATCCGATCTCGCCGGCGACTTGCTGAATGCTCTGCCAACGATATTCGGAATCCGGAATCGCTTGGGGGCCGCGCATAAATGCAATGCGTCGATGGCCCAACTGATGCAGATGGAGCAGCGCCAACGACACTGCCTGATGATGATCGAGCACGATGTTGGTGACATTTTCGACGGCGCTGTGTGCCGAGATAGCGACCACCGGAACGGGCACGGCGATGTCGTCTGCAGGGGTGTTCAGGAGCAGGAAGCCATCGACGGCACGCTCCACCAACATGCGGGGATACTGCTCGATCAGCTCCGGCTTCCAGTCGTGGCATGCAGTGAAATAGAAGTAGGCGGCGCGGGTTAGTTCCTGCACGACGCCGCCCATGACTGAGGTGAAATAGCCTTCGCTCAGGTCTGGCGCGAGAACCCCCACGCTCATCGAGCGGCTTTGACGCAGCGAGCGCGCGAAATAATTGGGCCGGTAATTGAGGCGATCCGCAGCTTCCGTCACGCGCGTACGGGTCTCAAGCGGGATAGATTTTGCCGACGGAGAGTTGTTCAAGACCAGCGAAACCGTGGTCTGCGAAAGCTCCAAATGCTCAGCCAACATCCTGAGGTTTACGTGGCCCGATGGCGCGGAATCCTTACTCTTAGCCATGCTGGAGTTGTAGCACGTTCTGGGGACACGGCGAAACGACGAATTGGCGCAGATACATCGATTTTCTTCTGAAAGTAACCTAGGAGCGTCTCAAGCTACTACCCGTACACCCCGCGTTCTATTCCTGTCTGCGATCTAATTGGCAGCAACGTGATTGATGCCGGGGTGGAGCGGCCAGACCTTTCCTTTGTAGGCGAACGTACCGGCTAATTTGCCGGGGAGGGTGATGGTTGCGTCCAGGCTTGTGGCGCTGCGCTGGTATTGCACTTGAATGTCGCCTTGCGGGTGCGGGAATGTTGCGGTGAGGGAGTTGAGAGGGCCGAGGTGAGGAGCAATGCGGACGGTAGCGAAACCTGGGCTGGCGGGCTCGATGCCGGCAACCAGCGTGAGCATGTCGTAGATGGGGTGAGCCGACCAGGCGTGCGAATCGGACCGGGTGTCGCCGGGGATCTCAGGCCAGGTGCTGAAGTGGAGGGGGAGGATTTTGCGCCACGGGTCGAGCGAGTGAAGATATTCGTCGGCCAGGCCGGCATGATCGAGTGCGCGGGCTAGGTAAAAGCGGAAATAGTAGGAAGCGCTGAGAACGCCGTCGGGAGTGGAGCCGGGCTCGATAGCGAGGAGTTTTTGCAACACCTTCCGTTGCTCGTCTTTCGGAACAACGTCGTATAAGACCGCGAGGATGTTGGCTTGCTGCGAGAAGACCTTGCCGTCGGGGCTGTCGGCAAGGAGTGCGCGGTTGGCTTTCCAGCATTGGTTGAGCAGGGCGGCGCGAACGTGGTTTGCGCGTGTTCGGTCTTTGGCGGCAAGAGATGCGTCGCCGAGCGCGGTTTCAAGATCACCGGCATCGGTGAGTGCGCCCAAATATTGCAGCGAAGTGACGCAGGACTGACCGCCCGCGTCGTAGGTAGGAATTTCACCGGAAGAGACCCAGTCGATAAAGCTCCACCAGGGGAGTTTGTTGAGCAAACCGTTGGGGTCTTCATGGCCGTTAAACCAGCCCAAGACGGCGCGGATGCCCGGAAGAGCATCGCGTGCGGGCATGGGGTCTGGCCGGTACAGCCAGTAGTCGTGCACCATGCCTATCCAAAGCAGTGAGAAGGGCGGGATGGTTTGCGGCAGGGAACTCGGATAACGGCTGCGGGTGAGTCCTTCGGGGGAGCGGGACTGGTCGAAGGCCGCGATGGCCTGGCGAGCGAGGCGGTCGTCGTTGGCCACGGAGTAGGAGATCAGAGCCTGGATGCGCGTGTCCCCCGCATATTGCAGTTGCTCGTAATAGGGCGTGTCCATATAGGTTTCATGGGCGTCGAGGCGGGCGGTGCGCCAACTCGTTTCCCAAATCTTGTCGAGGTCAGCATCGCCGGATCGGAAGCTGGCGCGCTCGTTAAATGGGTAAGCGGTGAAGCTGGCCGTGAGGGATTCAAGCGTGAGCGGGTCGGCGGCGGTAGTGATGTCGAGATCGAGATAGCGCCACGTTCGCCACCACAGCGGTTCAAACCTGCGGTGCGGGCCGCCGTCGGGCAGAAAGCTGTCGGTGAGGCCCAGAGCGGCGCGATCGTCGACGGCATCGCGGTCGGCTTTGTGCTGCGCCTTGTCGTAGAGTGCTTCGGCGTAGGTGAGGGTGATGTGAGCGCCCTTGCCGCCAGAGACGGTGAGGGCGGGATAGGCCGTGGTCAGGGTTTTACGGTCGAGCAGAACGTGAGTGTGGGTCTCGGCAGCAATGGTCGTGGGGGAAGCAGGAAACCCGCGATAGGCTGCGTCTGCGCGCACGGTCTCACCTGCGGACGTGGGTTTCATCTCCATGGGCGGAAGCGGGTCGGGGACCAGGCCCCATGGATTGTCGCTGGTGGTGTCAGCGGAGTGAGCTTGATTCACATTGGGAAAAATGCTGTCGCGCATTGGCGAAGCAACGGGCAGCCATTTAGTAGCGGGGGACGAGGGTGTATTCCACTGCCAGTCGTATTGGGTCGCATCGATTTCTTCGCCGGGCCCGGAGGCGAAATAGGTCTTCTGCGTGACCGAGGTGCGGTCAAGCGTGCGATGGCCTTGTTCCTGCTCTACTAGCCAGCCTGCGGGAGTGCTGATGGACGCAGGCCCGGTGGCTTCACTCTCCAGGAGAAAGGCGGTGCGGTCGCTCATTTGTGCGACGGGGGCGTAAACCCCAAAATTCCAGACCGTAGCGGTGACGAGATTAGAACCGGCATGAAGCATGGGAGCGAGGTCGAAGCGTTCATAGCGCCAGTGGTCGAGGTCGCCGCGTGCCGGTCCGTCCCCCATGCGCTTACCGTTGACGAACAAAATAAAGCGGTTATCAGCGCTGACGCGCACAATGTAGGTGGCTGGAGCGGCCGCAAGATCGAGCGTATGGCGAAAATAGAGGACTGCAGGCTCGCGTAGCGGTGCGGTCGGATGGGTTATCCAGGCAGCTTTCCAATCGTGGTGGGGAGGGTCGGCCGCGACCGGGGACTGGCTGCCGATAGGGGGAACGACCAGGAACAGGATGATTGCCGCGAACATTGAGCGCATTGCAGTTGGTCTCCGGTTTACCGCACCAAGACTAACCGAAAAAATGAGTTCAATGCGAGAAACAGTCGGACGCGCTTTGAATAGATGCGAATTGCCGCCTCATTCCGTTGAGGTCGGGTGACTTTTCTGTGGGCAAACCAGGACAGGCGACCACAACGATCATTTATAAACCAATATTAATGTTGCAGGCACTCGCTTTAGCAACCCTGTAACCTTCTATTCATCTAGGCCCGGTAGCCTACAGATGGTGAAAGTTCAAGTGCCCGAGATACGCGTCTCCCGCCCTAAAGTCCAGATTGAACCCGCCGCTGCTGACGCTAAGAGAGTGGCGGAGCCCCCGTTCGCAGAGACATCCGCTGTGCGCAAGTTCCTGCTTGCGCGCGGGAACTCCGCGATTATGGACGGCACCTTTCACGTCCTGATGGTTGTTTGCGGACTCAGCATTTTTGGCATTGTCATTCTTATCGCCTCAGAGCTGGTGCTGCGCTCAGACCTTGCTTGGAGCAAGATTGGTTTCAGCTTTTTTTACAGAGCCTACTTTGATCCTTCAACCGGCTTGCCTAATTATTGGGATCCGGTGAACGGACATTTTAGCGCGATCCCGTTTGTCTATGGCACCCTGGTCTCGTCGTTACTCTCCCTGGTCCTGGCGGTTCCGCTGGCCATCGGGGTGGCGGTGTTTCTCACGGAAATGTGCCCTGGAATTCTGCGCGGCCCGTTAGCATTCCTTACGGAATTACTGGCGGCGATTCCCAGCATCATATACGGACTTTGGGCGGTGTTTGTGCTGGTGCCGCTGCTACGGGAGCACGTCAATCCGATGCTGGTGAAGTGGCTTGGCTGGACAAAACTATTCTCGGACGACAATCCTACAGGGCTGGGCTACGTATCTGCCGCCGTCATTCTTGCCATCATGATTTTGCCGATCATCTCGTCACTTACCCGCGAAGTTATGTTGGCGGTGCCGCATTCGCAGCGCGAGGCGGTGCTGGCGCTCGGGGCTACACGATGGGAAATGATTCGCATGGGCGTGTTACGCAATGCACGCATCGGCATTGTCGGCGCGGTGATTCTAGGGTTGGGCCGGGCGCTGGGCGAAACCATGGCCGTAACCATGGTTATAGGGAATACGCCGGAGATTCATCGCTCACTGCTGGCGAATGGCAGTTCAATGGCGGCGGTGATTGCGAATGAGTTCGCCGAAGCGTCGGGTGATTTGCATCGCAGCGCCTTGATCGAAATTGGACTGGCGCTGTTTGTGGTGACGATTGTGGTGAATGCGATAGCTCGCATTCTGGTCTGGGTTGTGACGCGGGGAACTCCTGCGCAGGCACATTGAGGAGAATTTTCTGAGCGCGGCAAGATTCGCAATGCGATCGAAAGTGCGCGCGGTGACCGATGGTGCGGTCACCGCGCTGGCGGTGCTCGCAACGTTACTGGTAGTTACGCCTCTGGTCGCGATTTTTGTGTACCTGATATACAAGGGCGCGAGTTCTTTGAACCTCGCGTTTTTTACGCAGATACCGAAGCCGGTAGGTGAAGCGGGCGGCGGAATGGCGAACGCGATTGTGGGCTCCGGCGTGTTGTTGGGCATTGCAAGCTTGATCGGCGTGCCTGTCGGGATTGGTGGCGGGATTTATCTAGCGGAGTTTGGACGAGGCACTAAACTGGCCAATGCGATTCGGTTCACTGCCGACGTGCTCAATGGTGTCCCTTCGATTGTGATGGGGATTGCGGCCTACTCGTTGATCGTGCTGCCGCAAGGGCATTTCTCGGCTTTCTCAGGTGGGGTGGCACTTGGCATCATGATGATTCCTACAGTGTGCCGAACCTCTGAAGAGATGCTGCTGATGGTGCCGCATGCGGTGCGTGAAGCAGCACTGGGGCTGGGCGTGCCTAACTGGCGCTCTGTGCTGTCGATTACGGTGAAGACGGCGTCGCCCGGCATCATTACCGGATGCATGCTCGCCTTTGCGCGCGTGGCAGGAGAGACTGCGCCATTGATTTTTACTGCGCTGGGCAATGCGTTCTGGAGTACAAGCCTCAAAGAACCAATTGCCGCGCTGCCCCTGCAGATTTATGTTTATGCCATTTCGCCTTATGACGAGTGGCACCGGCTGGCGTGGGCTGGGGCACTGGTTCTGATTGCGTTGATTGTGATCGCGGTCTCGCTGGTGAGGTATGTAACCAGCCGCGGTGTGTTGAAAGGGGCAAGCTAGGTGGGCGTCGGCATCGAGGTTACAGACCTGAATGCGTGGTACGGGACCAATCACACGCTGCAGGACATCAATCTGAAGATCCCTGCAAATCAAGCTACGGCGCTGATTGGGCCTTCTGGTTGCGGAAAGAGCACGTTTGTGCGCTGCCTCAATCGAATGCACGAGACCAACCCAATTGCGCGCGTGACGGGAACCGTCCTAATTGGCGACCTGGATATCTATAACGATGCAAAGCCGGTTGAGATTCGGCGTCGCGTGGGAATGGTTTTTCAACGCCCCAATCCTTTTCCGACGATGTCGATTTACGATAACGTGGCGTCGGGACTGAAGCTGAATGGATATACGAACCATCGTGTTCTCGATGAGATTGTAGAAAAATCGTTGAAGAATTCAGCGCTGTGGGATGAAGTGAAGGACGATCTCAAAAAGAAATCGGGAGCCAGCCTGTCTGGCGGTCAACAGCAGCGATTGTGTATTGCGCGAGCGTTGGCGGTCGATCCCGAGGTGTTGCTGATGGATGAACCGGCGTCAGCGCTCGACCCGGTTTCGACCTCAAAAATTGAAGACCTGATTTTTCAACTCAAATCGCAGTACACTATCGTGATTGTGACGCATAACATGCAGCAGGCAGCGCGCGTGGCTGAGAAGACCGGTTTTTTCTTGAATGGCCGGATGGTTGAATTTGATTCGACGCATAAGATATTTACGAACCCTACAGACAAACGTACGGAGGATTACATCACGGGCAGGTTCGGATGACGCGCATTCGCTTTCAACTAAGTCTCGACCAGTTAAAAGAGAACCTGCTGGTAATGGCAGGGCTGGCCGAACAGGCTATTCAGCGCGCCATTGAAGCCTATCGTGTGCGCGATCTCTCGATTTGCGACTTGGTACTCCGCAGCGAAATCGCGATCAATCGATTGGAGCGGGATATCGATCAGGCGGCTCTCGACCTGTTAGCGATGGAGCAGCCGATGGCGATCGATCTGCGCTTCATTTTGAGCGTGATCAAAATCAATGCGGACCTGGAACGCGTAGGCGATGCTGCCAAGAGCATCAGCGAACGGGTGCGCAGCATGGAGCAGATGTCGGTCGCGGATCTACCAGTGGACATTCCGCGCATGGCAACCCTAGCGGCTGAAATGGTGCGCAAGAGTTTGCAGTCCTTCATCGACGCCGACCCTGAATTGGCGCGCACGGTGCTGATGATGGACGACGCGGTCGACTCGATGAATCGTGCCGCGTATAAAGCGCTCACCAAGGTGATGGAAGAGCAAAGCCATAGTGCTCCGCAGGCTCTCAATGCGTTGATGATTTGTCGCGCCCTGGAAAGGGTGGCGGACCATGCTACCAATATTGCCGAGGATGTCATTTTCTGGATACAGGGCGCGGACGTTCGTCATCACAAGAGCGTGATGGCAGCGCAGAAAGATGGAAAGGTCGCGGAATAGAGCCTGCCGAGCGAATGGAGCGGCTCCGATAGTTCGATGCTATCGCTGCGATACTCTTGAGTAAGCAGCGGAGCAGCGCATTGGACGCCGGTACAAAATTTCCAACCAAAGAAGAACCAGCGCAAGTCTATGCAGTGCAGTTGAAACGCCTGTGGCTGGTGCAGGGGTCAGAACAACGGCGCGAAAAACTGCTGGGCTACGGCAAGGTTCTGATTGCTCTGCTGACCCTTGTGTGTGCCGCTATATTTATTCGTCAATTTGCCATTCTTGAATTGCTGATCGTTCCCATTGTACTGTTTATTTTTTTGGCAGCGACGCATGAGAAAGTGCTGCGGTCGATTCATGTTCGGCTGCGTGCGATCGACTTTTATGAGCGCGGGCTTGCGCGGGTTGAGGATCGGTGGGCGGGCACCGGCGAAACCGGCGAACGCTTTCTCGATCCTGCACATCCTTACGCGCGCGATCTGGATTTATTTGGCCATGCGTCGCTGTTTGAATTGCTGTGCACGGCCCGAACGCGCGCGGGTGAAGAAACGCTGTCCGCATGGTTGTTAGCTGCAGCCCCGGTAGAAGAGATTCACGCGCGACAAAACGCGGTCAGAGACTTGCAAGGGCGAGTGGAGTTTCGCGAAAAGTTATTCACGCCAGGCCAAACGGTGCGGGCCGGAGTGCAACCAGGTAAACTCGCGGCCTGGGGTGAGAGGGGTTCTGTTTTCACGGGACGCGCGACGCGGATTGCGACTTCAGTGCTGGGCGTTGTTTGGATTGCGGGCATGGTTTGCTGGGGATTGTGGGGATTTGGCAGGGTCGCGCTCGCAGTAACTGTTTTGAATCTGGCTTGGGCGCATCGGCTGCATGCTCGCCTCGATCAGGCTTCGGATGCAGTAGAGGAAGCCGCCGAAGATCTTGAATTGCTGGCCGGCGTGTTGCAGCTTTTAGAGAGTGAAACTTTTTTATCACCGAAGTTGGTGGGGCTGCAAAATGCGCTTAGAAATGACGGAGTCGAGCCGTCTGTCGCGATTAGGAAATTGGCGCGCATCGTTTCGTATCTGCAGTCACGGCGCAATCCCGCGGCGCGATTGTTGGATGTGCTTACATTCTGGAGCGCGCAGTTTGTGTTCATGGCTGAGCGATGGCAGCTAGAGTTTGGGCCGGAAATACGCAAGTGGATGAGTGCCATCGGAGAGATGGAAGCGCTTACGGCTCTGTCAGGTTACGCATACGAAAACCCCCGCGATGTGTTTCCAGAATTTGTTGAGCACGGGCCGACGTTCGATGCGGAAGGACTTGCGCATCCGTTGCTGCCGGTTTCAACTGCAGTGCGCAATGACGTGAAGTTGGGCGACGAAAGGCAACTGATCATTCTGAGTGGGCCTAATATGGCAGGCAAGAGTACGTTTATTCGCGCTGTTGGAGTGGGAACTGTGATGGCTCAGTGCGGCGCACCCGTGCGAGCCACGAAGTTGACGCTTTCGCCTCTCAATGTTGCTGCATCAATCTGCATCCTTGACTCGCTGTCGGGTGGCGTTTCGCGCTTCTATGCTGAGATTCACAGGCTCAAGCTGGCTACTGATCTCGCGAATGGGCCCATCTCCATTTTGTTTTTGTTGGACGAACTGTTATCGGGTACCAACTCAAATGACCGTTTAGCGGGAACCCAGCTTGTGGTGCGGACTCTCATGAACCGCCATGCGATCGGCATTGTCAGCACACACGATCTGGCTCTGACGCAGATCCCGCAGACACTGGGAGATCGGGCGGTCAATTGCCACTTCGAGGATCAGCTCGACGGGAACAAATTGATCTTCGATTACAAATTGAAGCCAGGCATCGTGCAGGCGAGCAATGCGCTGGAACTTATGAGGTCAATTGGACTGGGCGGCGACGGCGAATCGAACTGAACCGTGCCACCGCATCGACTATATTTCCCACCAATCAAACAACGACATGCGCGGATAGTAAAGACCGGCGCGCAGTTGCGCATCGGGGCCATGAAGCTTGCGCATGATCGCGGCATAGGTCTCAAGTTGCGGACCAAATTTACGCCGAAACTCGGGCAGGGTGATCGCAGGGTTGACGTTGTCGGCATGTGCGGTTTTGAAATCGATGATCCACCAAACATTTTCCTGTAGAGCGGTCGGCTCGGCTCCGGCGCGGAAGATGCGGTCAACTCGCACCAGGCTCAGATCCCCGTTGACCACGCCGGCTAAACCGGCTTCACTTGCGGCTTCAGTATGCGGCGACAGGATCCAGCGGCCTGTGGTGTCTTTGCAGGCTTTGAGCGCAATGTCGACAGACTTTGCGGCGATTGATGCTGCCTGCGACCTTTCCATTCCTGAAGACCGAATTTGGGCCAGGATGCGAGGCTCCCATTGTGCAATCGCTTCGCGCGCCTGGTTCCAATCGAGCCTTTCGCGCAGACGCGCAAGCTCTTCGAGCAATCTATGAACGGCGCTGCCTAATGCGCGCGAGGCCATGCCTCCTGGGTGACGTTCATACGATTGATCGGAGCCGGTGCCTACAATCTTTTCGACGGACATATCAGAGCCAACGTCGGCGCTGCGATTAAAGTCAGGTGGAAGCCGTCGCAATGTAGTCGGTTTCGCTTGAGCGGGCATGACGGCGAGATTGCTTTCTGCTGCCGCGGCGAAGTCCAACACGAGTTGGTGGTTGTCAAAATTAGACTCTCCTGCCTGCTGCTTCCACTTCTCGAATTGCTCCCGAATCTCCGATTCGAATGCGGGCCATGCAGTGGCCAGCAAGCAATTGGATGGGGTGACAAGCGACATTAAATCGTCGCTATCGCGTCTGTAGGCAGGTCGAGCAAACAGATGCAGTTCGTCGCGGGCACGCGTTGCGGCAACATATAAGATGCGGCGCATTTCTTGCGCCTCCCGCTCGCAGTAGACGCGATCGACCCACGCTTTAGCCTTGCCGCGGTCGGCGCCCTTGGGTTGCAGCGGAGCGACTAGGAACTCAGTTATCTCGCCGGATATGTCAGGCTCCGCCAGGCCTCGCTCAAGCCAGGAAAGAAGCTTTGTTTGACCGCGATGTTTGCCGGCGTGCAGGTCAGGAACGATTACGACTTCAAATTCCAATCCTTTGGATTTGTGAATCGTCATGAGCTGCACGCCACAGTCGCTGCTCGCCGATGGATCAGGCAATGCAAAAAGCGCATCCAGCGTTAAATCGAGTCCGGTTCCGTGAAGGTCTTGCTCCCCTTGCGGCAAGTGGTCAAGGCGATTCCACAGCAGATTTAAATTGGCGCGCGCGGTTGAGTCGACACACCTGTCGCCGCCTACGTTAAGCCATACCTGCTCAAGCACTGTTCCCAACGACGCAGTTGGGAGGCCGGCACGTAATCGTGGCGCAGATTCAAACGCACTCAGGACGCGCTGAACAGATTGGCTGGCATCCGGGTTGAGCAGATGAAGGCGTTCGATCAGCAAATCTGGGATAGTAGCGACCGGCTTGGCCGCGCCTGGAATGTTGACCAGCATGTACAGTTCTTCGAGCGAGAGACCGCACCACGGAGCACGCAAAACGCCGAGCCACGCGACACGATCGTTTGGATTCAGAAGCGCTCTGGCAAGCGAGATCGCGTCGAGAATTTCCGGCCGGTCTTTGAGGCTTTCCAAATCTATCGCCCGAAAAGGTATGGCACTTTCACGCAGTGCCTCGGCAACCGGAGCGAGGGCAGCGCGCGTGCGACCCAAAACTGCAATGCGATATTTATTTCCACGAGCGCGGGCGCGGTCCATGCGGGGCAGGTGACTGGCAATCACGGCAACGATTTCGTTAACCTGCTTTTGGCGCGCAGTCTCACGCAGGTCAGCCGCCTCGAGCTTTTCACGATTTGCGTCGGACGAACCTGATCTTCCCGCGGCAGGTTGCGGAACAAACTCAAGGTGCAACTGAAGGCGTTTGCTTGAGGAGGCGCTTGAGTCGCGCGCTGGTTCGGTGCGTGAAAAAGTTACATTGCTGCCGTCATCCTTCGTGAAGATCTTTGCAAATGATTCGTTGAGCTGGTCAACCAGATCGGGCTCAGTGCGAAAGTTTGCTTTGAGTTGTACGGGGTCGAGATGAAATATTTCGTTGTCGCTCAGCTCAAGGCCGCGCGTCCGGACCCGGGGAAATAGTTCCGCGTCAGCGTCGCGAAAGAAATAGATAGACTGCATCGGGTCGCCGACCATGAAGAGGGTGCGGTTGGATTGGTCAGGCCATGCCGCAACCAGTGAAGCTAACAACTGATGCTGGCGGCGACTTGTGTCTTGAAACTCGTCAACGAGCAGATGATGAACTCCGTCGGCTTCGGCGAGAGCTGCGTCGGTAGGCTGGCCCTCTGCATCCCTGAGGACATGCTGCGCAATCTGAGCTACGTCGATGAAGTCGACTGTACCCGACTCCGCAAAAAGTATTCTGAGCTGCCCCACTGCATGTCGCAGCAACGTAAAGCAGGCGCGTATGATCTGCCAATCGTCATCTATGTATCGAGCCGGCGGCAAGCTGCGGACCGCCGCGAGAGCAGACTCGAATTGGTCAATGAGCCTGAAATTCTCGATAAGGTCCAGCAGCTTTTCCTTCTCGTCTTTATGTTCCGGGGGGAAGCCGTGCGTCTTATTTACTTGTGCGCGGAAACCATCGTCTTCGGTGAGCAGCATATTAGCCAGACACGTATAAGCCTGACGTGCATCTTCAAGCTCGTCGGTCGTCATGAAAGGCGGAGCAGGGAATTCAGCAATTTCGGCAAGGTCGCGGTAAAGGCCGTCGCTGTGTTCGCATGCGAAGCGAGCAAGCTCAAGCAAGTCTGCATGCGTACTCTCGAGATGCTGTAAAAGACTATAAAATTTAGTGAGTCCTTGGCGAACTGCGTTGGCGAACGGCCGCTCCAGGCGCGTGCGCAGAGCGTCCCAATCCTGTTCTCTCTGGAGAACGAAGTCATGCATCCATCGATCGCGCTGCCGGAGCATTTCGATGAGTAGCTTTTCCATCTCATGCCAGCCGTTGTCGCGGCGCATCAGAATTTCTTCGATGGACTTTGCGAGTGCTAAATCTGCGCCGCCTATCGATTCAAGCGTGCGGCGCGCAGCAGCCCGATAAAGTTCGTCGGGCAAATCGTTGATTTGCAGGCCGGCGCCAACGCCAGAGAGCAGCGGTTGCCGGAGCGCCAGTTCGCGGCAAAAGGAATCGATGGTCGATATGCGAAGCTGCGTGGGAAGGTCGAGCAAGCGCCAATTTAATTTGTGCGAACGTTGGTACGCGCGCCTGGCTAGCCCGGCCATCGAAGACAAATCTGTAATTTGTTCGGCCGTATTGAGAGCCGAGGCCTTTTCCAATTCAGACAAGATGCGAAGTCGCATCTCGGCAGCCGCAGCGATGGTAAAAGTGATGGCTACTATTTGGCCCGGCTCATCAACTTCGGCGAGAAGGCGCAGAAAGCGGCGGGTCAGCAAATCGGTTTTGCCTGAGCCTGCAGGCGCCTGCACCAGAATAGAACGCTGCGGATCGACGGCAACGTTGCGATCGGCCTGATCGGGAGGAGCCACAGAAATGAGACTATTCATCGGCCGCCTCGTCAATTGGCAGATCGCTATCAGCGTCGCTTTGATTGTTGTTCTCATGAATGCGACAGATGGCGTGGAGCCCGCAATTATCACAGGTGTCTGGAAACTTACGCGGATTCACCTCTGCGTGGCCGGCGACGAAATCAGCAGCCAGACGCTCAATCTCCGATTTCCAATCTGCCTCCTGCGCGGCGGTAAGCTTCGTTCTTACCAGACCGTTGCGGCCGTCAAGCGCGGGTGAGATCGTCTCAACCGGGTTTGCGACGCGGCCAGTAAAGCACGTATCTCCAGCGCGGACCTTGGCGAATACCAGGCCGCCGGTTGCTTCTGCTGATTCGTTGTCATGCAGTTCGCGATTAGACTCGATGGATTCGATATTGCCGAAAATCTTGTACAGAGGTAATTGCAAATCATCGGGGCGCGGCGGGTCCCATGCTGTAGGCGAAACATTTCCCGTTTTGTAATCGATGACAAGGTGGGAGCCATCGATGAGCCGATCAATTCGATCGAGGCGCAGACTGAGTGAGATTCCCGCGAGGGTGATGTTGCGTGTTGCTTCTGTCTTGGCGACGGTGAAGGGGAGACGCGTGGTTTCGTAATCGAGCCATTGCGTGATCACGGATGTGAGGCGCTTCTCTTCGAGTTGGAGATAGCGATGCGGCATGCACTCGACAATCGAACTTGGCGTCTCTCCCGCTAAGACTTGACGTACGTGGCGTTGAACGAAAGCGTGACGATCATCGAGATTGAGCAAATCGTCGAGGTTGCCCAATCCATGCGGTGGGCCAGCCCATATCGCATGCAGCACGGCATGGAGCAACTGGCCTCGCTGCTGTGGCGTGAGACCAATTACTGCCGGCTCCCAACTTTCTGCACTGAGCCTCGCCGTCGCGAATGCTTTGAAGGGGCACTGCGACTGAAAGGTGAGAATTTTCGAACCACCTGCGAGGCTTTCGTTGGGAAACGCAATGCGGCTGAAGTCACGATAAAAGATCGTAGAGGGGTTAGCGCCGGGCGGCGGCACCAGGTTGGCTGGCAGTGGCTGCGGTGTTCCGGCAATCTTTGAGATCAGGGTGGAAGGGCGATTCTCAACACCGTCCTTTTGATGCGCAAAGGTAAAAAACACGGTGTCGGCAGACGACACGAGACGAGTTGTGATGACAGAGGACAATTCGAAATCGCGCAATGGCGAACTATGCGGCATGCCGGTATCGCGTTGAATGCTGGCCGGCAGCAGCGGATGCATGGACCCGATGGAAGGCCATGCGCTCTCATCTGCGCCGAGAAACCAGATGGCGTCGGCGGTGAGGCCTGCTGACTCTGCGGGGCCTGCGATTTGAATCGGTGCGTCGAGCGATTGCGATGCGTAGAGGGTCTCTTCTAACGCGCGAGAAAGATACGGCAAGAACTCTTGATAGTCGATGCGACGACCATCGAATCCCAGCGAGCCCGCAAGGTCGACAGCCTGCTGCCAGCGGTTCATTGCCTGATACTCTGCGCTGCCCTGGGAACGGCCGCCGGGCCAACCGATGGTCTGAAGTAGATTCGGTATTTCCTGGGACCACCCAAGTGGGCTCTGCAATTTATTCTCGACGCGTTGCAGCCTGTTGCGGGCGTCGCGCATGCGCCCCACCCAGTAGGAGGGCAAAAACTCTGTCGCTCGGCCTTGGCCAGTGAAAGCGTCGAAATCCCACTGCATTCGTTGCAGGTTGCGATGACGCAAGGCCCGCATATATTTTTGCAGGCTTGCCGATTCCTTTGCGCTTGCCGCCAGACCACTTGCAATCAGCCAGTCGAGTTCACTCTCGTCGATTGCGCCGTCTAACCACCGAAGCAGCAGATGCGCCGCGCGCGCGAGAGGTATCTGGCTCAGAGGAACGCCAAGCGAAAACTCGAACAGGGGTCTGGCACCAAGTTTGCTATAGCGAAGAAACGCGCGTTCGATTTCGCCGCGACGCGTGGAAATGTCCTGCGTGATGACGAGCAATCGCTTGTGCGCATTAGCCTCAACCTCGCGGATGCACCAAAGGGCACACGCTTCCAATTCAGTTTGATTGTCGGTAGCGGCGTAAGCGTGCACCTGCGAGGCTGGCTGTGCAGGTGCGTCTTGATCCCACTGACCCCACGCATCGAAGACCTCCCTTTGTACAGGGAGAACGCGGTCAAATGCCAAAGCCTTGAGCGCCGGGCGTTCGTCTGTCTGTAATTGCAACAGCGGTATCAATTCGAGGGGGACGCGCGCCGGGCTAAGCAGGGAGTCTTTGCGGCAAACCTCGTTGAAAGCAGTGAGCCAGCGACTGAATGCACCGGCATCTTGATCCCAACCACTGCGCGCGCGCTCTTCCAACTGACGTGGAGCGTACGCGCACAGCAGGCTGTGAGCTTCCATCGCCATTGCGGCGAGACGATGAAGCGATGCGGGGATGGTGCCGGGCAATTGCTGATCGGCCCGAATAATGTCTACCCAAAGGGCCTGCTCCTGCGTTGAGTTGAGCAGCAAGCGGTCGTCAAGGCTACGGGCCTCCCACGCATTGCGGGCGAAGTTCTTCCAATCTGAAATGTCAGGCGTCGGCCAAGCACCAAGGCCCTCAGCGCGGCGACGCCGATGGAACGCTTGTTGCAAGGCTCGCGCTGCGCGTTCACTGGCGGTGACGACCAGGTTTTGTTCACCAAGCCAGTCGTCAATCTCCGATCCCCGCAGAGTCCCCATTCTTGCGTTATACGCCGACCGGCGGGAGCGGCGCTACCCGAGGAAAACAGGGTCAGTTGTACACTGAGGTGTGCTTAACCGACTCCTGGCTTTCACGTTGTTCGCGGTCGTGACGGTGACTGGTTGCCAATCCGGTCAAAAGACGCAGACTTCTGCGTCGCGTTCTGATTTCAACGTGTACAAACTGCGCGGCAAGGTCATCTCGACGAATGCGGCCAAGGGCGAAGTTACGGTAGACCACCAGGCTATTGCTGGATTCATGGAAGCCATGACCATGCCGTACAAACTTAGAGACGCGAGCATTTTGAGCGAACTGCATCCGGGCGATGTGATCACTGCCGATGTCCTGGTGCCGCAGGGCGCGTCGGGCGACGTACTGCTCGATCATATTGTGATTGTGGCGCAGGCGAAGCCGGATTATCGCCCTGCGGTTTCGTACCACGTTCCGGCGCAGGGAGATGTTGTCCCTGATTTCAAATTGAGGAACCAGGATGGGCGGGCCATTCATACAAGTCAGTTCCGCGGCAAAGACCTGCTGGTTACGTTTATCTACACGCGCTGTCCTTCGCCGAACTTCTGCCCTTTGGTGACGCGCAACTTTGCAGCGATACACAAGCGACTGGCGGTAAGCCCCGCACTTCATTCCAAAACGCATTTGCTCTGCATCAGCTTTGACCCCGATCACGACACGCCGGATCGGCTGCGTGCCTATGGCGCGACCTACATCGGCAGCGACGCGAAGGATGCTTTTGATGATTGGGATTTTGCGGTGCCTGACAAGCCTGCGCTGCTCGAGATGGCGAAGTTTTTCGACCTTGGAATCACGAACGAAACAGATGAAACAATAACGCACACCCTGTCTACTACGCTTATCGGAGTGGACGGAAAAGTGGTGCGTTTTTATCCTGGAAATGAATGGACCCCAGAACAAATTGTGGCGGATGTTAAGCAGAGTTTGCCGGTGGCCTGATGACGATTACAACGGTTAAGTTTTAGTAAGGTCGATCAACGATGAGTGGTTTGAAGATCAATAAAGACGGTGCGGTTGATTTCTTGTCTCTTGGCGCGCTAGTGCATAGGCTCGATCCCGGGATCATCCCTTTTCGCAAAGCGAAGAGGTGCGAGATACATGTCAGCGGCGGGGAATTCAACGTCGCTGCCGATCTTTCCGACTGTTTCGGAATGAAGACGGCCATCGCCTCGGCCATGTCGGATTATCCAATTGGGGATCTCATCGCAGAGGGTGTCCGTGCGATGGGCGTCAAGCCCTTCTACAAGCACTTCAAGCATGATGGCGTGACGGGGCCGAATATGGCGACCGTCTACAGCGATCGCGGTTGCGGAGTGCGTGGACCTGTTGTTTTCTACAACCGGGCAAATGAAGCGGCGGCGCAATTGAAGCCTGGCGACTTTGATTGGAAAATGATTTTTGCAGGGGGCGTACGCTGGGTGCATAGCGGCGGAATCTTTGCCGCTCTTTCACCCACCACGGCTGAGTTGACGGCGGAAATGATGCGGGAAGCCAAGGCCGTCGGTGCCGTTACATCGTTCGATCTCAATTTTCGAGAGAAGCTCTGGAAGATCTCCGGAGGCGCCGAGACAGCAGTGGCGACCATCGCAAAGATTCTCGAAAATGTGGACGTGCTGGTGGGCAATGAGGAAGACCTGCAGAAAGGCCTCGACATTCCCGGGCCTGAAGTCGCAGCGAAGTCAAAGCTCGACCCAAGCATTTTTTTGAATATGATCGACCGGGTAATCAAAAAACATCCAGCGGTCAAGGTGGTCGCGACGACACTGCGCGAGGTGCACTCGGCCAATCGGCATAGTTGGGGAGCAGTTGCATGGATCAATGGCAAGACCTATACCGTTCCTACGGCGGAGCTAGAAGTAACGGATAGGGTTGGCGGCGGTGATGGTTTCGCTGCGGGGCTCATCTACGGCTTTTTGGCCGGAGAGTCGCCCGAGCAGGCTCTCAAACTGGGATGGGCTCATGGCGCGCTGCTCACCACCTTCCCTGGAGATACCACCATGGCGACGATTGAGCAGGTGCGCGCGTTTGCAAATGGCGGTTCGGCGCGCATTCAACGCTAGGCGCCGTGTTGACCTTGAATCTTCTCACTGGAACTTTCGTACTTGAATGTTCGCCCCAGAATCTTGGCATCTGAATCTTCGCATCGGGAGGCAGGGTCGGAGCATACTTTCAACTGGTATCCTGACCGGGTGCCGCGAGGGAGGCTCTCTTTGGCAAAACTAACAATAGTGTTTGCGGCCCTGCTGATCCTGCTCGGCTTGGGGAGTTTCTTCGGCACCGGCAGCCAGCATCCAACTGCCCTCATTCCGACGTGGTTTGGATTGGGTTTGGGCATATTCGGGTATTTGGCGATGAGCCCCGTCGAGTCGCGCCGCAAGCTCTTCATGCACATCAACGTGACCATCGGGTTGTTAGGTTTTCTGGGAAGTGCGATCAAGGCGGTGCAGGGATATCTGCACGCTAATTCCGCCGGTGTGCCGCCGGACATGATCGCTATTGGTTCCCAAGTCGCGATGGCTGGATTGTTGCTCGTTTATGTGCTGCTTTGTGTGCGGTCGTTTATCGCCGCGCGGCGATCAGGAAAGGTTTAGCGTATGAGCACCATGCGAGGCGGGGGGTCGGGTCTGAGCGCAGGCGCAGAGCGTTCGCCCCGCGGCGGAGGGGCTCGCGCGGCCTTAGGTGACTTGCCCAAGCGCAAGCCCGATCTCAAAAAACTGTGGCCGCAGATACGTGCGCTGGTGGCGCCGCGTCTCGGGCTACTCGCGTTGGGCATGGGGCTGATGGTCATCAACCGCGTCGCTGGACTGGTGTTGCCTTATACAGCCAAGCCGCTGCTAGATACGGTGCTCTCTCCGCTGCACCCGCGCCCCGATTTGTTGCCGCGGATTATTGCGCTGGTTTTTTCGGCAATGATAGTGCAGGCAATCACTTCGTTCTCGCTCACGCAATTGCTGTCAAAGGCCGGTCAACGCCTGATTGCCGAA
Source organism: Acidobacteriaceae bacterium (assembly GCA_025350325.1). Classification (GTDB taxonomy): domain Bacteria; phylum Acidobacteriota; class Terriglobia; order Terriglobales; family Acidobacteriaceae; genus Telmatobacter. The sequence goes on along the minus strand of JANXYB010000005.1, from coordinate 54,681 downwards.
ATGCGTCGCCAGGTGCAGCGGCACGTGGGTCTGCTGTCGGTCTCTTACTATGACGAGAACCGCACAGGGACGCTGGTGGCGCGCATTATGTCTGATGTCGAAGGCGTGCGCAACCTGGTTGGCACCGGGCTAGTCGAATTCGTAGGTGGACTGCTGACGGCCGTTTTGGCATTTGTGTATTTGCTGCATCGCAGCGCTTTGGTTACGCTCACCGTGTTCGCGGTGGTAGGCTCCTTCGTTTTCATTCTGCAGTACGCATTCAAAGTAATCCGCCCGATCTTTCGTGAGAGGGCAAAAATAAATGCGGAGGTTACGGGCAGGCTCACGGAGTCGCTAGGCGGCGTGCGCGTCATCAAGGGTTATCACGCTGAAGAGCGCGAGGCTTCGGTTTTTGCAGTCGGTGTGGAACGACTTCTTGCGAATGTGATGAAGTCGTTGACGATGACCAGCGTGCTCGGCTCGGCCTCCACGACTGTGTTGGGGCTGGTTTCCGCGCTGGTGATGTGGTTGGGCGGCCACAATGTTTTGAGTCATACGTGGACGGTGGGCGACTACTTCAGTTACAACATGTTTCTGGCCATCATGGTCATGCCAATCTTTCAGATCGTGAATATCGGCACCCAACTGACTGAGGCTTTTGCGGGCTTGGACCGCACCCGAGAAATAATGTCCGAGATAGGGGAAAACCAGGATCCGCGGCGGACGTTAAAGATGCCGCCCATTCACGGTACGGTGCGCTTTGACGACGTGATCTTTGCCTATGAGGCTGACAAACCCGTGCTGCACGGCATCAGCTTCCTGGCTGAGCCCGGAACAGTGACGGCGCTGGTTGGTTCGTCGGGATCGGGCAAGTCGACGATCATCAGCCTGCTATGTGCATTTCACACACCGTCAGAGGGTCGCGTGTTGGTGGACGATGTAGATCTCGCGGCCGTTGATCTGAATACATTCAGATCGCAATTGGGCGTAGTGCTGCAAGACTCGTTTCTTTTTGATGGATCGATTCGCGAAAATGTGATGTTTTCGCGACCGGAGGCGACCGAAGAGCAGTTTCTCTTTGCCTGTCGCACCGCGCGTGTGGATGAATTTGCTGAACGCTACCCGGATGGCTACGAAACGATTGTGGGAGAACGTGGCGTAAAGCTTTCCGGTGGTCAGCGTCAGCGACTGTCGATTGCACGTGCGCTGCTTGCCGAGCCTCGCATTCTCATTCTCGATGAGGCCACCAGTTCGCTTGACTCGGAATCGGAAGCGATGATTCAGGCGGGCCTCAGCAAGTTGATGGAGGGTCGTACAACCTTCGTCATTGCGCACCGGTTATCGACGATTCGCCGCGCAGATCAGATCCTGGTGGTGGAACAAGGTCGCATCGTAGAGCGCGGCAACCACGCCGAGTTGTTTGCGATGGGTGGGCGCTACTACGACCTTTACACCCGCCAGCATGGGTTGGAAGAGAATCTTTTCCTAGCGCCGGGTGAGGGGGATGTTGTGTCCGCATAAGCTGTCAGCGACTGCCGACCTGGACGGGCCGTTTAATCTCTCTTAGAGCATCTTGAAAGCGAAGCCGCAGTCAGTGTCGTAGCTCCACTGAAAATTAGACCTCACGCCCTGCGTCCCACTTGTTGACGACAGTCCCATATTTTGAGAAAATTAGGCGTTGTCACCAGACGGAACAGAGGACCACTATGCGAGATACTCCCCCCCAAGGGACTTATAAAGTTCAAGCCCTGGATCGCGCCTTCGCTGTACTCGATTTGCTCGGAGAGAGCGACATTCCTCTCGGACTTGCGCAGGTCGCTTCGTCCCTGCAACTGCATAAGAGCACTGCACACCGCTTCCTGATGGTGCTCGAGCGGCACCGCATGGTTGAACGCACCGTCAACGGCAAGTTCAGATTGGGCCTCAGGCTGTTCGATTTGGGCAATCGCGCCATCGAACAGTACGACCTGCGTGACCGTGCTCAACCGCATCTGCGACGGCTGGTTGCAGAGACCGAAGAGACCGCGCATCTCTGCATCCTCGAGCAGTTGCGCGTTATCTACATTGACAAAATTGAGCCGGCGCGTTCAGTGCGCATGATTACGCGGATTGGGTCGAGCAATCCGTTGTATTGCACTTCAGTGGGCAAGGCAATTTTGGCCTTTTTGCCGGAGGACCGGATCGCCGAAATTATCAAGCGCACGCGCTTTGAACGCTTCACCCATCGGACTATTTCTTCCGCCGAGGCTCTCCGCACCGAGATTGAAAAGACACGGCGTCGAGGCTATGCAGTCGACGACGAGGAACTCGAAGAGGGCCTGCGGTGCATTGCTGTGCCGCTGCTCGATGCACAACGCCAACCGGTAGCCGCGGTGAGTGTTTCAGGGCCGTCGTTTCGCGTGACTGCGGCGAAGCTTCCTTCGATTGCGAATCATCTCCTGCAATGCGTGCGCGGCATTTCAATGGATATGGGATTCACCACTTCGGCGCGTGCCAACCGGACTGCGTTGTCGGCTTAAGTCTGCCAGTTCGTGCTGATCAATGGTCGGGCAGATCAATGATGGTAGAGCGCGTTGGGACCACCTTTCGCAGCGACCGCCATTTCCCGGTTGCGAGTGATCGCTGCTGCAAGCGAGAATTCTATTGGGGAATTTGTGAGATACATTCTTGTGCAGCGAGTGGCAGTCTGGCTGGCGATTTTCGTCATCTGTGGTGGATCGTTCGCACTGTCGCAAACCGAGCAGAGAGACGCCGCCATATCGCTTGAGCAACAGGGCAAACTCGCAGAGGCCGAGGCTGCATGGGGCAGTCTCGCCAAGGCTAATGCGACTAATCCCGAACCATTTGCACATCTGGGCTTGCTCGAGGCTCGCCAAGGCCACTATTCAGAGGCAATCGCGAACTATCGCAAGGCTCAGGCCCTGGCTCCCGAAATGCCTGGCCTGCGTTTGAATCTGGGCCTCGCGCTCTTTAAAAACGGAGACTACAAACAAGCCATACAAGCATTCGCGCCGCTGGTCAAAGCAGAGCCCGAAGATCAGCGACTCAACATTCTTATGGGGATGTCGCACTACGGATTGGGTGAGTATCCGGCGGCGAATTCTTTTCTAAAAATTGCAGCGGATCGTGATCCTCAAAATCTGACACTGCTGCTAACGTTGGCGCACAGTTGCCTGTTGTCAAACCAGTATCAGTGCGTTCTCGATGCATTTCATCGGATGATTGCGCTCAACGCAGAGTCTGCCGAGGCTGACATGCTGGTTGGCGAAGCCTTGGATGAGATGAAAGACAGAATTGGTGCGACCCGCGAATTCCGCGCAGCCGTAAAGGCGAATCCGAAAGAGCCGAATGTGCACTTCGGTTTGGGCTACCTGTTGTGGATGCAAAATCAATATGCTGAGGCGGCTCAGGAGTTTCAAGCGGAAATTGCCAGCGACCCGCATCACCTGCAGGCCACGCTTTATCTTGCCGACTCCGAAATCCAGATGAACCGGATGGACGCTGCCAAACCACTGCTCGAAAAACTGGTGAAGGCCAACCCCGCAAATTCCATGGAACACCTCGACCTCGGTATCGTTTATGCCGATCAGAGCCGCAATGCGGACGCCTTGTTGGAGTTCAAAACCGCGGCAAGACTGGCCCCCGGAGACGTGAATGTTCATTGGCGGATGGGGCGGCTGTATCGCTCCATGGGAAAAACCGCAGAGGCTCAAGCAGAATTCACCAAGGCTAAGAGTCTCAACAAGGCCGCCGACGATCGGCTCCTCAAAGTGATGTCCAGGCTCCCGTCAAAATCCCCGGTGGCGCCCGCGGCGGCTGAATCGCCTCATGACAAATAAAGACGGAATCGATTCAAATTTGAAATCGAATAGTTGCCGCCTTTCTATAGCAAGACGCAACAAAGAAACGACGGCCGGGACTCAATCCCGGCCGTCGTCGTATGTGCAAAGCGATTGTTCGTTAGAAGTTTAGTTTTGCGCCGATTTGGATCCTGCGCGGCTCATGGGCAGAGGTGACTTGTCCGAAATTGGCGTCGCCAACCCCGGCATCGACGTCGCTGAAGTTAGTGTGGTTAAATGCGTTGAAATATTCCCCGCGTAGTTGGAACCGGAGGTGTTCTCCCAGGTTCAAATTCTTGATCGAAGCCAAGTCCCAGTTCTGCACGCCGGGTCCCAGCAGAGAACCGACGCGCTCGCTGCCGAAGTGTCCTGCTGCGGGGGTGAAGGAAGAAGTTGAGAACCATTGTGCTTTGGTCTTGGTCCTATGAATGGGTGAAACCTGGTCGGGACGGATTGCGATATCTCCGTCTGCGATGAAGCCCAACCCGTTGGGGCCTATGGTGGCGAAGGGGTCAAGCGGCTGGGTCACTGTAAACGACGACCCGGAATAGAAAGATGAGATGCCCGAGAGTTCCCACCCGCCTAGAAGGTGCCCTTCAAAGCCACGCTGTCCTTTGAAGAACGGCAAGTCGTAAACGTAGTTGACGATTAGCATCTGCGGCGTATTCGAGGTTGACGGACCGTAGTCCTGCTTGAAGTTGTAACTGTTGGTTGCGGAGGTCCCACGATCGTTGGAATTGGTGGTCAGGTCCTTCGACCATGTGTATGCGGCTCCCAGGGTCAGTCCCCGTGTCGAGCGATGACTGAGTGAGACTTGCAGCGAATTGTAGTTGTTGGTGAAGAGAGGGGCCCGGTCGTGCATGTAGCTATATCCCTGGTAGGGGCGGATGGCGTTGACGTCGGCTGTTGGGTTGTTGATTCTTGCAGCGAGCGTAGGTTGATTCAAATCAAACTCGCCGAGCAGGTGACGAGCCAGATTTCCTACATAGGCCACTTCGAGGGTGGTAGTGGGTAGTAGCTGGCGCTGCAGTGACAGGTTGTAGTTAGCGTAATTTGGAACCTTGAAAGTTGGCGTGCCTGTAACGGTCAGCGCGTTAGGGCCGTATGAAACCTGATTGGCGCCGCTTGGCTGGTCGAACGAGGTCACATTGATTGTCGTGGTCTGCAGCAACGGCGGATCCTGGAAGGCATTCTGCTCCCAGATTCCGTTCAGCAGGCGATCGTAGAAGATGCCAATGCCGCCGCGGATCGATGTTGCGCCGCGACCGTCGGGGTTATAGGCGAATCCAAGGCGAGGGCCGAAGTTAGTTTTTTTGTCGGGATTGATGTGGCTTTTAAAAGGTGAACAGCTAATCTGCGAAGAGATTGCCTGAGCCGCGGTGCACGCCGCACCAGCCGGGAAGATAATCCCGTTGGCATACGTGGCCGGGATCAGGTTGGTGAACAGCGGGTCAAAATTGCCTGTTATCGGGTTGATGACCGGTGCCTTAGACGCGCTGAACAGCTGGCTATTGAAATTATTGAGCGTATTCTTTACGTCGGAAGGCGACGGGAAAGCGCTCCAGCGTACACCCAGGTTGATAGTCAAGCGCTTGTTGATTTTCCAGTCGTCTTGCACGTAAGCTTCGCTGTTGATGTAATGCAGGTCGGGAACGATATCGCGGCTGCCCTGCGAATAGGTGTGTACATCGCCCAGCAGAAAGTCACCAAAGCTCCAGGGATTGCTGGCGTTGGCGCTGGGGTTGGCGAAGGAGAAGTTGGGACCGCCCGAAACGGCGTTCTCAGTCTTGATCATCTGTTGGAACTGGAAGCCGGTGCGCAAAGTGTGCTTGCCAAGGGTTACCGCAAGATTGTCAAAGTAGGTGCGGTCGAGGTTACGTTCTTTCCAAGGAGCGGAACCGGGACTAAATCCCTGAACTCCAGTGATGCTCACTGAAGGTAAGCGCCCGTAAGGATCTTTATATGCCCAGTTGTTGGTCAGGGCGCTGAAGGCAGTGGGCGAAGTGGCAAATTGCCCGCCTAAGATGGTCGAGTGGTAGGTGCCTTGAGCGTATACGAATTCAACTTCATTCACGATCGTGGGTGAAATGGTCCAGGTCAGGTTGCCCACGACGTTCTTGCCCGGCGAATCAACCGCCGTATTCACCAGGCCGGGATAGTTCGGCCCTGCCCAAAGCCCCATGGGAGCGTTGACAGGCATGACATCGTTCATGCCGCGCGCGTAGAAATGCACCTTGTCATTGAAGTAGTGATCGACACGGATAATGTCTTCGTGTAGGTCGTTCTTCTGCGAGTATGCGAAATTGAGATTGCCCCCGTTGTTGGCTGCATACTTGGGGTTGGCGAAGATGTCAGTCAGATAGACCTGTGCGTTCGCGCTGAAGCAGGCGGGCGATATCTGGCTGGTGTGGGCGACCGCATCGTGCACCGGAGCGCAACTCCCAGACAGACCGTTAGGCCCACCGGGCGTATAGGGGGCGTAAGTAGTCACCCCATTCTCGACCACAGCCGTGTCGGGGATTGTGCCAGTCAGGTCAGCGGCGGTCGCTACCGGCATGCTGGTATTGCCCGGGGTCGTGATTTTGCGCCATTCCTCTGACCAAAAGAAGAAGGTCTTATTCTTGGCCTGATTGTAGAGCTTGGGAATGTAGAACGGGCCGCCGATGGTGAAGCCGTAGTCGTTGTGGTGGTTCACGCCACGCGCGATTCCCTCCGGCTTGTTGAAGGAATAATTGGCATCGAGAGCCGTGTTGCGGACAAACTCATACGCGTCGCCATGGAAGGCGCTGGTACCGCTCTTGGTGGCCACCAATATCTGTCCGCCTCCCGAGCGTCCGTAGCCGGCGTCGTAGTTGCCTCGCTGCAGGGTGAATTCCTGGATCGCATCGACGCTGGGCTCATTGGTGATGGTTCCGTTCGAGCCGCTATCGTTGATGTCAGCGCCGTCTACAGTCCAGTTATTAGCCGTAGTCCGCGCGCCATTGACCGAGAGAGCTGTGCCGCCTGCGGAAACCTCATCGCCCAGTTGATTGACGACGCCAGGCTGTAGAGTCACAAGTTGCTCGAAGCTGCGACTACTTAGCTCTAGCTCCCGTACCTGGACTCCAGAGATGGTTCCAACCTGGGCGCTGCTTTCCGTATCGACCGACACGGGGTTGTCTTCTACGGTAACCGTAGTCGTGACCGCGCCCGCCTTCAGTTGTACGTTGACCGTGTGCTTTTGAGCTACTTCGAGAACGATGTTCTTGCCTTTGTAGGTCTCGAATCCAGAGGCTACGACAGTGACCGAATAGGTTCCGGCAGTGAGGTTGGTGGCAGTGTAATTGCCGTCGCCGCCCGACTCTAAGGCACGAGCTGTACCGTTGGTGCCGTTGAGCGTGATAGTGATGGCGGCATGGGGAATCACGGCTCCGGAGGTGTCGGTGACGACTCCGCTAAGAGTTGCAGTCAACTCTTGAGCGCGTATCAGCAGAGGAGACATCAACAGCAAAATCGTCGACAGCCAAATTAGAGACGCACTGCCGAGGACGGAGTGAGTCGGTTTGGTGGAGCCGCGGGAGCTCCGGTTAAGACAATAGCCTAAAAGCCAGCGGTTTGAGCCTCGAATGAGATCAATCATTGCCATCGCACCCTTCTTTTGTTGAAATCCTGTGATGTCCAAATACTGAGCTGCATACAAGCCAGCCTGCGGGACGATATACACCAAGGAGTCAAAGACCAGTAGCCCGGAGCCCTCGCGCCTAACCATCGCGCTGCAGGACTAAGAGCGGAACTCTAAAACCAGTACTCCGCTAGTGGACGAGGACGACGAGCAGGTATCTCTCTGTTGCATCCCATCCACAAAGCGTTTCAGGGTAATAAGCGGCGTTTGCAGTGCCTTTCGCCGGACGACGAGCCAACCGCAACCTGTCAATTTTGGTGTCGTTGAACCGATCTGAAAACCGTCTTGGCTTAGGTTCGTTGCTAGGACAATAAAATACATTTCCGGCGAACACAAGATAAAAATGAACAGATAGGTCCAAAATGATCAAAATTGTGGTTCCTGATCGGGGGTTTGCTCGCCATCGTGAAGAGATAAGTCGCCAAGGCTACATTGACCTAGGCCAAATAGAACCCCTTTTCGTCGAAGTTTTGGCCTGCCGTTTAAGTGCGATGGGCGACTAAGCGTCAAACCTGGTGTGACTTAGATCAACAGCACTGCCAGCCGCGAAGCGTGCGGACCCGCGTTTGGCAAAGCGACTCCGTGTGCCTGTAGAGAGGGTGTGGGCCTCTCGTCTTATCGCACTTCAAGCGCGGATAATTAAGATTCCCTGGTGCTCGAAGGGTGCGAGGGCTTCGAGAGTGGCTCCAGTATCCGTAATCAAGATGTGAATATCGCTAGCAGGGCAGATAAAGGCCGGTCCAACTTTTCCCAACTTGCTTGAATCGGCGACCACGATCACCTGCTTCGACTGTTTAACCATCTTGCGGTAGACCAACGCCTCGTCGGTTTCGAGCGAAGTGGCTCCGCGATTAATGTCCAGGCCAGTCACACTCAAAAAGACTTTGTCCATGTAAATATCGTCGAGGAACGTCAGTGCGGCATTACCGGTCAGCGAAAACGACCAGGCCCAGGGAACCACACCCCCTGTTAGAAATGTCTTTATGCCCGGCTGGTTACACAGTTCCATGCCGATATTGATGGCATTGGTGATGACCTTGATTTTTTCCCGGTGCCTGAGACTTCGCCCGATGTAGGTGGAGGTAGTGCCTGCGGTGAGTCCCACCGTTTCATCGGCCTCTACGAGTTCGGCCGCGGCCAGGCCGATGCGGCGCTTTTCAGAAGCGCTACGTTGCTCTCGCGCCAGGAATGAACTGTCGTAACGGAAGGGTTCGTAGAGTAGGGGTTCGACCAGCGTGGCCCCACCGTGCGTGCGCCGAATCAGCCCGCGATTTTCAAGCCTCGCCAGATCGCGACGGATGCTTGGCGCAGACGATCCGGCGACGGCCAGAATCTCTTCGATAGTTGCGGTTCCCGAGCGCAGAAGGAATTTGATGATCTGCTCGGAGCGGGGACTTAAGGTATCCGACATGTCGCCCTGATTCTACACGGCTAAGCACTGCACTTTGGGTCGACATCTGCGACGCATGGAGATAATTTGGCCATTTCTCCCGAAAAAGAGTGATAAATTGATCAAGTTCGCCCTCCGTGATCGTTCCACGCAGGCACACTGCTGCCAACCGTCCCCATGAGTCACGCGGAACTTAGCGATGCAAGCACCGAACTCACGTTCATCTGATAAACTGATCTTCGTTGTTGGTTTGGCGGATTTGGCGTTAAAACATATCCAAAGTTGAGGCTGACCATCAATAAGGGTAGTGTGAGAGCAGCAACTATGTATCTCATTCTATGTGACGTTCATCCCAGTTGTTGAACAAACAAGTTGGGGACGTAGCTCAGTTGGTTAGAGCGCCGCCCTGTCACGGCGGAGGTCGCGAGTTCGAGCCTCGTCGTCCCCGCCATATTTCCGCTAGTCAGTCGGGAAGTATGGCATCAATTGCCTCACTAGAGTTGCACGAGGCGGCTCTTATCATTTCAACTGCAAATTAGTCATAGGCTCCCAGCAGCGGGAGCCTTTTTAATTTCTATTGCAAGCGATGGGACAACAGTGATTTGCGTCGGCCTGTCTCTAACTGATGGACCGGACTCGGTATTCAAGAGAGCTCAAAGCCTGCTTACTAGTCGGGCGATAAAGCAAACTGTTTCTACGGTCGCATAGTAAGTTGTCAGCAGTCTTAATGTTGATAGTCATCGTCCCTTTGCGCGAGTATCACTGAATAAGTCAACTTAAGTAACATAGGCCTTAACTTAGATAGTGCTTGTTATAAGTAAGAGTCTTTATCTTCATTTAGGCCCGTGATTGTGCAGAGCATCGTAGTCAGGCAGTCTGTCTCGACAATCACGCTCGGTACATTCACGTCATTAATTGTTTAGAGGAACATGACCGCGACATTCAACAGCGCTTGTGCTGTTAACTGAGGTTACGTCTTACGGCCCACCCTGCTGGCGGGGTAAGCTGTAACGATCGAACAACAATGGCTCACCTATTGATAGGTGAGCCATTGTTGCGTAGGCCTGAAGTTTTGATTACCGGCTCTTAACGCAAACCGATGGTTTGAAACGGTAGGCCTGTCTTGGGTGAATGCTCCGGTTGAGCGTCAACATTGGGCGCTATCTTACCCCCGGGGAAAGATGCTGGCGCGACGGTCACATTCCAGCCGTCGAGAAGAATGACCGGGTTATTGCTCATCGCGGCATCGATGGTGATGACGCGCGTTTCGTCGGGTACCAGCGATATGTAGTTATCGCTGTAATAGACAGGCAAAACGCGTTGGCCGGACGGGTGTCGTAACTGCAAGTGCGTCATCAGAGCGATGTTCTTAGTTGGATTGTGCAGAGTCACCATAACGGTTTTGCTATCGGCGTTGGAATTTGTGGTTTCGAGGCGAGCTTCGAGCGTGACGGCAGGCAGCGTATTCAGTTCGGTGAGATCGTCGGGATGTTCGGGGAGTGCACGCCAGTAGAAGTTGCTGGAGAGCAACTTGCCGGCAGCATCGCGCAGTTCGAGCTTAATGAAATGAACTGCGGAGACCGTGGAAGGAAAAATAATCTTTCCCAGGTTGGTTGCAATATCGCCCGGGGCCGCGACCGGCAAATCCTCCTGGTAGGCAACCGTCCCATCGAGGTTGTATACGAAGACGTGTGCGATGGCGTCCGCGATCGGACGGGGGAAGTTGTTGATGACCTGTATTTCGTCCGTTGATTCATTGAATTGAATGTGGATGAGTTCAGAGGCGTGCAGAACGGCAAAGAGGGAAGAATTCGGTTCCAAGTCATAGTGATAAAGCTGCCAGACGAAACTTGGCTGAGCAGGGTGGCTCATCCACGTGAGAATTGCGGTCGTCGAATGGAACAGTTGTGCGTTGCGTCCCTCATACATTGCGCGAAAAGCCTCGTAGTTGGCGAGCTGCGCTTTACGAACAAAATCGGCGAGGTTGTCGAGTTTGCCGTAGCGGGCTGCGATTGTAACCGGATATTTATCGCCTTGCTGCGCACCCTTGGCCATATCGTGCTCAGCCCAATCGTCGTTGATCGTCTCCCAATCCTTCTGCGGCATCATGCCGTGGATTGACTCCAATGTAGGTACGGATACGCTGCCTGTTTCGGTCTTGAAGAAGTCGTCCGTCACCGTGTAAAACTCGCGCGGGGTGCGCCAATGATACGGCCCGTGCGATCGAACCCCGGCTCCGTCGGTGGAACTGGGCTGATAGCGGCGGGTGGGTTCGAGTTCGCCCAACAATTTGCGCAAGGCAGCATCGATTTCAGGTGGCGGATAGCCCTCGTTGCGCGCGCACCACAAAACTATCGATGGATGATTCCTGAAGCGCAGAATCTTATCGCGCACGTTGGCGATGTACGGATCGATATCGGCGGGATCGGGACCATCGGAAGGGTTGGCTTGAAAGAATTCATCCCAGACGAGGATGCCGTATTTGTCGCAGAGCTCGTAGAAATCCTCGCCGGTGCTCTGGCCAACCCAGTTGCGAATCATGTTGAGATTGGCCAGCTTGTGCATATGAATTTCAGCGTCGAGCCGCTCCCGTGGAATCCGCTTAAGGGCTTCATCAAGGCCCCAATCGCCGCCACGAATGAACACTGGAACACCGTTCACCGAAATAGTCAGGTTGTCGGTGCCAGGCACGCTGTAGGAAATTTTGCGAATCCCAAAACTCACATCCTGAGCGTCGGAAGTCGCTGATCCGACGTCGACGCTGAGGCGAAGACTGTATAGGTTCTGCGCCCCATATCCGTTTGGCCACCACAGGCGCGGATTCGCGATATGTAGCGCCGCGGAAGTCTTCGGATCGAAGCTGATTTTCTTGCTCGTGTGAGCGGCTAATTCGATTGGTTGTTCGAAGGAAATGTTTTCAATCTTGCCGTGAACAATACCGCTCACTGGATTGTCGCTTACATTCTCAACCGTGGCTTGCACCGCAACATCTGCTGAATCGGTCTGCGGTAGAGGCAGGTCGGTGGTTACGAGTGGGTCCCTGAGTGTGACCAGACCGGTCGAAGATAGAAACACTTTCTGCCAGATGCCGGCGTCGCGATCTCGAATGGCGGGGATCCAGTCCCAGCCAATAGTGGAGAGGAAAGTCGGGCCATCGATGGCAGTGATGCCGCCATTTTGTCCGAGGCCGGCTTGAATCGTGTGTTCGTGCGGAACTCCGGGGTGCGGTTGAGGCGACACCAACACAGCGAGAGTGGCCTTTTTGCCATGCTTCACATTTGACGTGATGTCGAAGATGCCGCGCTTGAACGCTCCGCGCATGGAGCCGACTTGCACGCCATTGACCCAGATTTCAGCGGAGTAATTGATGCCATCGAAATTGAGCCAGACGCGGCGACCATCGTACGACGCAGGAATATCCAGCTGTGTTCTGTACCAGTAAGAGGTGTGGACGAGGGATTCTGGTATCACCTCCGGCCGATTGTTTTCACCGTAAAGTGGTTCGGGATACACATGGTCGTTGACCAGAGATGTCAACACTGTTCCCGGCACCGTGGCTGCATACCAACCTTTGGTTTTGAATTTTGTTGAGGAGACTTCCGCACCGGCCTGAGAGACTTTAGCGACATCCTGCAATTGCCAGCCATTAGTCAGAATGACAGGAGAAGGAACTGCCTGGGCGCAGATCGCAACAGGCGTAACGAATGCAAAGGTGCAGAGCGTGGCCGCAAACAATTCGCGAACAGAATGAGTCTTCAAATTTATCTCCTTCAAACCGGCTGTACATTGGTTGCTGGTATCAGACAGGCAAGGACCTTTGTAACAGACGAGGCGATTGGACGCACAACGGTCGTGCGAATCAGAGTGCCTGTGAGTTGCGAGTTATCTGCCTAACTTGTCGGTCGCCGCAGACGAACCAGACAACCCGAATGGCCACCAATTCCAATCGCCTGCAAGTTGCAGCAGTGCTGGACCAATCACCATGCGTACTAAAGTTGCATCTATCAAAACCGCCACGCCCAACGTAAACCCCAACATTTTTATGATGACAAAATTTCCAAAGGTGAATGCAATGAACACAACGATCATGATTGCAGCAGCGCTCGTGATCAATTTTGACGTTGTTGCCATCCCTTCTATCACGGCGGAGCGCTCTGTCAATCCGGCGCGACGCTCTTCTAGAACGCGCGCAACAAGAAAAACTTCGTAATCCATGCTGAGACCGAAGACGATCGCGAACGAAAGTATAGGGATGATGGGAAAGATGCTTTTGGTGGGCTCTGCGACACCGAACAGCCAAGACCCATGTCCCTCTTGAAAGACCAAAACGAGTGCGCCAAACGCAGCACCGACTGAAACAAGATTCAGCAGCACCGCTTTTACAGCAGCAAACAGCGATCGAAATCCCACCAGCAACGCGACCAGGCTTCCTCCTACGACAAATGCGATGACACGGGGGAGTAGCTTGCCCACGACTTGTTCGTAATCGGCATTCATCGCCGGAATACCGCCGATGCGCGACGTGGCTCCGTGGACCCCCGTGATGGTGGCCAGGTCTAGTTTTCTCAATTCAGCGATCCAGCGTATCTGTTCATTCTCAGTGACTGTGGATGCCGGTAAGATTTCGATCAATGTGGCTTTGGCGTCGTTGCGCAGTAAGCTCTTCTGTGCCCAATCCGGCAGCGTAGCGATGTTGTCTGCACTGCTGTCGTTGCCTAACAGTGTCGGCAGCGAGAGTACTTCGGCAGTGCGCAGGTCTTTCTCGAGAAAGTGCGCCATGCGACTTATCGCATCCCACCCGGTTTTTGAGCGGGGTGCGGTGTCGGCAGGCAATTCCAATACAAAGCGAAGCGGCTGCACGATGCCGGCCCTGCCCATATGTTCGAGCGAGCGGAGGGCTTCGACAGACTCGGCGCCGCCAGGGAGCAAGTCGCCTGGGGGGAGACTGATTGCAATGCGCGTAGCCTGAAAGGCCAGGAGCAACACAGGGGCTCCAGCAACGAATAGCGTCAGCCAGGGGTGTGCCGTCACCAAAGTGCCCCACCGCCGCCACCGTTGCTGCTGCGAAGCTATACGCCCCGCTGTTGAAGCAAAGCGACTCATAATCCCGATGCCGCTCGCGTTGATGCGTGGCCCAAGCAGACTCATAATCAGGGGAAGAATCAAAATGCATAGTAAAACGCTGGTGGCAGAGATAAGCAGGCCGGCGACGCCAATTGAGCGAATCTCGCTGATCGGAACCCACAGCAATGCGCTAAATCCGATGGCGACAGTCGAACAGGAAATCAGGAGTGTGCGCCCCGCCTGGCGGGCTGCTAAATCCGCTGCGCTGCCAGCATCGATTCCGCTAGCCATGGCCTCGCGAAACCGGCTCACCATCAACAATGCATAGTCGACTCCTAACCCCAGGCCGAGCATGGTAGCGAGGTTTTGGACCAGGATGGAAAGATGTAGATAATGCGAGAGCAACGCCGCTGCACCCATCGTCATTGAGATCGCGGCGATCCCTATGAAAAGCGGTAAAAGCGCAGCGATAAAGCTACCGAACGCCAATAGCAAAAGAATCAGCGTGACAGGAAGGGCGCGCCACTCAGCATGACTGACGTCTGCTGCACTTATCCGACGTAAGTCATAATTGAGGGCCATCTCGCCGGTCGTTTGAATCTTGATTTTCGGAAACTGGGTACGTAGTTGCGCCTGTATCGATGCAGCGCGCGCGCGCAATTGCGGCAGCAACATCTCAAACGAAACAGACTGGGCATCGACTCCGACAACGACGAGGGTTCCGCCGTTCTTTCCATGGAAGAGGTTGTCGGGCCAATCTAATTCCGATAGAACACCGGAGACGTGCGGCTCAGATCGTAAAGTACTGGATATTAAATCCAGGGCCTGACTTCTGGACGATGAATCGGGTTCGGGAAGACCTTCGATGACAAAGATCAAGCGGTGTACATACGGGGAGGGGAAGCGGTCAGTGAGTTCTTGATCGACGCGCTCTGCCTCGCTGCCCTGTATGTGGACCGCGGTCTCGAGGCGACTCTCTACGTGGTACGAAAAAGGCACAAGGACGGCGATGAATACACAACCGATCCCCGCCTTCCAGAGTCTGCGTCGAATGTTGGCGCGTGCATAGGCGCGCGAATCGTTTAGCACGGGAGATTCATAGCGGATGCGTCATGCATACTCATTGAAAAGCGAGGGTATCACACGGCGTTCTCTGCTTGTTCAAGGCTCTCGCTGCACTGGCCGCGTTTTTTTAGCAGTGTTTGAGCTAGCTACGCCGCTCAAATCATATGAAAGAGGACAATTGATACACCGCGGATTGCTGCCGCAATGCGCTTTTCCGACGGCCACCACGAGCGCGTGAAATTCATTGAACAAATCAACCTGGTCGTGAGCTGGGTCGTCGGCGAAGGCCTGGCGTGTAAGTTGGACCAAGGCATCGTACCCGCTGCGGTTGTGACTCGGTGGTGGCGTGATCAGCTGGTGCCGTTGAGCAATGCGCCGCAGATACTCATCCGCAACCGGCACGGGATGCTTGAGCGCGTATAGAAGGATTGCGTCCGCTGTTTCAGGGCCAACTCCAGGCAGGTTGAGCAAGCGATCGCGAATTGTCACGGTGGGTGAAGCCGCAAGATTGTCGAGCGAGCCACCGAATTCGGAATCGAGCATGAAGACAAATGCTTTGAGCGCGACGCTCTTGCGCGTCTGAAAGCCCGACGGGCGAATGAGCTGTTGCAATTGTTCAAGGGGAATCTCGCGAAGACCTGCGATAGTCAGAGGGCCGGATTGGCGCAGATTATCGAGTGACCGGCTGGCACCGCGCCACGATGTATTCTGCGTGAGATATGCACCGAGCACGACCTCGAAATCTGTCTTGGCAGGCCACCAGTGTTGTAGGCCGTATGCAGTGGCGAGCCGATCATGCATGAGGCGCAAACGACGTGCAGCATCGGGGATTTGACCGGTTTTCACCGAGGCGTTTCCTCGCTAGCAGAAGACTGTAGCTGCGTTTTCCACTCTAGTATGCGTGCGCGTGCGGCAGCCGCCTCTGCCTCTGGCACGTGGCCGGCATGTTGCAGCGAAATTGAAAGTGCGGTATGCGCCAGTGGATCGCCCGGAGTGAGTGCAGTGAGGGCAAGGGCAGCGGCGATAGATTTCTCAAGTGCGCCGGCATCTCTCAATGCTCGAATGAGACCGTGGTGAGCTTCGTAATGCGTCGGCTCAGCGGTGATTGCGGCGTGAAACAGATCCGCAGCTTCTGCAGGTTTCCCCGCAGCGAGCAGGTCAATTCCACGTTGCGATAGCAGGTCGGCAGGGGATTCGCGGGTATCGGTCACGGCAATCACTAGGATAAAGGAATGGACACGAAAGATGACAACGATCAAGACATTGAGGAGGAATCGATGAAGAGCCATACGGAATACTTAAGTTTTGAGACCAAGAAACGTCGAGAGATGGTGCATATTACAGACGACGTGGAGAAGGTCGTAAAGCGCAGCGGCGTAAAGGACGGCCTGTGCTTTGTGTCTCCGATGCATATAACTGCCGCCGTTTACGTGAATGATTTGGAGAGTGGATTGATTGAAGATATCGGCAAGTGGCTTGAAGAACTAGCGCCTGCACGCCTGGACTATAAGCATCACCAGACTGGCGAGGACAATGGTGATGCGCACCTCAAGTCATTGCTGCTGCACCATGAAACGACGCTTCCCGTGACTGACGGACGCCTGGATCTGGGCCGGTGGCAGCGGGTCTTTTACGCAGAGTTTGATGGGCAACGCAAGAAGCGCGTGATCGTGAAGGTGCTTGGGGTTGAGTGACACCCTAGTTATCTGTAACTTTTTTCCATGGACCGGACGTTGCTGGATCGGGACTGGAAAGGTCGATCTCGGAGCGCGGCATTACGACTAGATCGACGCGGCGATTGTCGGCTCTGCCCCCCGCTGTTCCATTGTCGGCAATCGGGTGGAACTCAGCGTACCCCGCGGCCGAGAGACGCTCGGGAGGGGTAGCGTTAATTTCGAGCATCAGTCGGGCAATGCGTGTGGCGCGCGCCGAGGATAATTCCCAGTTTGAATCGAAGTCGGTGTTGTGAATCGGTACATTGTCTGTGTGTCCCTCAACGCGCACGTTGTAGGATGTGCGCCGGAGCGAATCGGCAATGATGTGGAGCGTGCCCGACGTTTCAGGGTGAGGAACTGCCGATCCAGAGTCGAAGAATCCAGCCTCGCGAAGGCTTATGATCAATCCACCCCGGCCCATCTGGAGCGACACGGTGTGTTGAGCGATGGCGGCTGATAGAGACTGTTCCAATTCACGACGCATCTGTTCAAGATCACTTTTGACTCTCGCAGGCGATACAATATTTTCGCGCATAACGACATCCAGAGGGATCACGGCCTGCTGCGTTACCGAAGCGTTGCGGAGGCCACTCGCAGGCCACCCTATTGCGATGGGAAAAGCTCCCAGGGATTTGAAGGCTGCGTCGATAGCGACGGGAATTTGCGCCTGCTTTTTGTGGTCCGCCTTCTCAAACGCGTATAGGACGACGAAGAATGCGAAGAGCAGCGTGATGAAGTCGGCATAGGAAACCAGCCAGCGTTCCTGCGTTACCCGGCTGCGCTGAATGCGAGGCGTCATGCGGCCCGTTCTTTCTTCGGTAGCTTGGAGTCTTCAAGAAAACCTGATAGCTTGACTTCGAGCATGCGTGGGTTGATGCCCTCTAGGATAGATATCACGCCTTCCAACATCATTTCGCGGCGCAGATGCTCATCGCGTAACTGGATGCGCATTTTGCCTGCGAAGGGCAGGAAGAATAGATTGGCGATGCCCACGCCGTAAATTGTGGCCACAAAAGCGACGGCTATACCGCGCCCTACTTCAGTGATGTTGTCGAGGTGCTGCATTACCTGTATCAGACCCAATACGGCGCCGAGTATGCCGATGGTGGGTGAGAAGCCGCCTGCCGATTCAAAGACGGCGGGCAAACGCTCTTCGTTCTCCGAGGTGCAATCGAGCGTGACGCGCATGATCTTGCGCAACTCTGCCGGCTCGGTGCCATCGACGGCGAGCATGATCGATTGCTTGAGAAACGGATCTTGAATCGACTTTAAATCCGCATCGAGTGAGACTACCCCACTGCGCCGAGCCTTATTTGCGAAGGCGATGAGTTGGCGTACGAGTTGGTCGTTCGGCTTGCCGGGCTCAATGAAAACGCGGGCCAGGCTGCGAAACGCGGCGGTAACGGTAGCAAGCGGGAATTGAAGCAGAACCGCTCCCATCGTGCCGCCAAAGACGATCAGGGCTGCCGTGGGCTGAAATATTTGGCTCAGGTTGCCGCCCTCAATCAGCAGGCCGGCAACGATCCCCACTATGGCGAGAATCACTCCGCCGACACTCGCCTTATCCATGGAAGGGTCCTCTTATTACGTTGAACTCATTGCATATTTTGTCTTTCATGATCAGCGACCTGAGGTTGGCTTGATAGCTGCGAACGGAATCGACTGCCGGGAGACTTCAATGTCGGCCAGGGAAGCGAGTTGCTCGATGTCGTCGTTGATAAACAAACGGCGAGCGACCGTCGCCAGCAAGCGCGCCCGATACGCAAGCACGCGTTCCAAGACTTCGTTGAGAGCCTCGCGCACGATGAGCTTCTCTCCGTTGATAAGCGTCAGCATGGTGTCTGGTGAGGCTTCGGCGGTCTTGATGAGATCGCTATTCAGCACCATTGGATTGCCGTTTAGCCGGGTTAGTTCGATCATTCGCTGCCAGACCTCCTGCGGCGTCAAGTTAGTTATCGGCGCAAGTAGAAATTTAGTGATGAAAGAGCGTAGTCGGAAGCTGTAGTCGAAAACTCATAAAGTCTTTTCACAGGTCGCCGATGAAGGCAGTGGGTAAAAGGTTCCTTCAGCAAGGTGGTCCGGGCAGGCGGTGAAAAACCCCCCGCAATTCCGGTCGGTGCCCCAAGCAGGAACCCAAAACGAAACTTCAACTCTAAGGAGAATTTCCATGGCTTTGGGTGTCCTGAATAACATCAATGCAATTTACGCGCAGAACAACCTGGCAAATACGCAGGCTTCTTTGTCCAAAACCCTTCAACAGCTGTCTTCCGGTTCGCGCATCAATTCCGGCGCCGACGATGCAGCCGGTCTTTCGCTGGCCAATGGCCTGCAGGCTTCATCGACCGCTCTCTCGCAGTCGGCAAAGAACGCGACGGAAGGCGTCGACTTTTTGCAGGTTGCCGACGGCGCGCTTTCGCAGGTAACCAGCCTTCTCAATCGCGCTGTTACGCTGGCGACCGAAGCCTCGAACGGTACGCTGAACTCGAGTCAGGTAAGCGCAGCCAATTCGGAATATCAGAAGATCCTCACCGAGGCTGACACGATCAACAACAATACCGAGTACAACGGCATCAATACATTTGCCAAGAATGCAGCGTTCACCGTTGGCAAGAGCACCGACAAAATCGATGTAGGCGCCTTAGCCACGGACATCGCGACCGTGACTTACGGTACGCAGACTTTGAAACTCGAAAATTCTGGAAGCGGCAACGCCTCTACAACTGGCGTGATAGCCAGCGGAGCAACTGGCATCTATACCGTGGGCGCTGGTACCGACACGCTCGCCACGCTCGCCGGTCAAATCAACTCACAGTTCGGCGCTTCGGTAGCTTCGGTGCAAGGCAGCCAATTGGTACTGAGTGGCGGCGCTAAACTTACGGGTACGATTGCAAACCTGACTGACACTCTTCAAGTGCCGACGACCGCGAGCGGTGGTACTGCATCGCTCACAGTCGGCAACGCGAGTGACACGCTCACCGTGGGTAGCACGGATCTTAAGTTCACCACCACGGGCGGCGCAGCTGTCTCGATCACTAATTTTGCCGCGGCTGGGACGGGAAACCTGTATCAGCTCGCCGCACAGATCAACACTCAGTTTGGATCAAGCGGCGCAGACGCTACGGTCTCAGCCAACACGCTGAACGTAAAGGGCGGCACGATTTCGGCGGCGGCTGGAGACGTCACAGAGTCTGGGATTGCAAACAGTAAGGCAAACCAGACCGTGGCCATCTTTACCTCCGATGGAACCATCTCGCAGTCCTATAACAATGCGTCCTCCGATATGGTGCAGGCCAGTTCCAGCGCGCTTTCGCTGGCGGGAACCGACTTGACCAGCACCGCCGGCGCACAGGCTGCGTTGACGGCGATTAACTCCGCAATCACCACCGTTGCTGCGGCACGTGGCACACTGGGCGCGAACATCAACACGCTGACCGCGGTCGGAAATGTGATGACCATGCAGTCAACCAACACCCTGGCCGCAATGAACGATGTGACGGCGACCGACTATGGCCAGGCCACTTCAGACATGTCGAAGTTTCAAATTCTGAGCCAGACCGGCATTGCCGCTCTGTCGCAGGCTAACCAGGCGCAGCAGTTGATCACGAAGTTGCTGCAGTAGGCAGTGGAGCGAAGACGGGGACGGCGGCGAAACTGCGGCTTTCCCCGTTTTGCTTTGGGGCCAAACTTGGAGCTGTTTGTCTTTTCTAATCTTTTGAGACGTGGCTTGGTCATTCACCTGATGTTGAGTGACAGGGAGGGCAACTATGGGTGCTGTCGGTTTAAACTTCGGCTCCGCCACCAGCGGACAAGGCTTCGACGTAACCGCCACGGTCAATCAAATTGTGACCAATTTAAAAACCGTAGAGAGCCCCTGGAAAAATCAATTGGCGGCTCTGACCGGCAAAGACACTACACTCTCAAGCCTGGGCGCGCAGTTTGCCACGTTATCGACTGACCTGCAGAACCTGACAGACTTCAGCGGCACCATGGCATACAAGACGGGATCGAGTTCCAACACCAACGTGCTGAACCTGTCGTCAGCCAGTGCCGCAGCCGTCGCCGGCACACATACGATTGTGGTGCAAAACCTGGCGCAGAGGTCAAGTGCGGCATCGGATGCGGTCAGTGCCTCGGATGTGCTTACCGGCGGCATCACTTTCAAGGTCGGTACAGGTGTCTGGCAGACAGTGAACGTAGGCAACGGTTCAAGTGCGGCCACGCTTTCCGGACTGTCTGCGGCGATCAACAATGCTGCCCTCGGAGTTACCGCGAGCGTACTGACCAATGCAGACGGTTCTGAGCGTCTCTCTCTGGTGAGCCAGACCAGTGGCGCGGCTGGCGAGATTACAATTGCCAATTCCAGCAACCATCCAAGCAGCCCAACGACCCTGGCGGATTTAACGACTGCCGGCAAAAACATGGGACTGGGGCTGACCACCATTCAGGATGGCGTCGACGCGACCATTACAGTGGATGGAGTCACACTTACCAGCGCCGCCAATACTGTCGCCAACGCCATTCCGGGTGTGACGTTCCAACTACTTTCGGCGGGTAGTACAGGCAGCAATTCCACGCCCGAGAGCATACAGGTCGTGATTGCCAACGACACGACCAGCATCGAGACCGCCATCAGCACATTTGTGACGGACTACAACGCCGCGATGAAAGCTCTGAATATGCAGGAAGGTAAAGACTCATCCGGCAATGCAGAGCCACTGTACGGGACATCAGTTTTGGCCCAGCTACAGCAGGGATTGTTGTCGGCCATGAGTTCGTCGTTTGGCAGCAATGGAATCAATTCGCTGATCTCTCTTGGCATCACGGCCAACGCGAGCGCGGACGGCACGATCAGCCTCGATGCCGACAAGCTGAGCACAGCGCTGAACAGCAACTTTGCCCAGGTCGTATCGTTTTTTCAGGATACCGGCAACTTCGGATCGACCTTCACCAATACTTTAAACGGTCTCGGGAATAGCGGTGCGTCTGGAGGCGCGATCAGCCTGGCACGCAGCGAAAACAGCAGTCAAGAAACGATGCTCAACGACAATGTCTCTAAGCAGGAAGCGCTAATAGCTTCGCAAAAGACGAGGCTGACCACGGAACTGAATATGGCCAACCAGATTCTGCAGTCGATACCCCAGATGATTCAGCAGGTCAGCGAGATGTACAGCGCAGTGACAGGGTACAACAAGAACAATGGATAGGAGCATCCCGATGGACCAGTACCAGACGCGTGCGCTTGAGGGTGCCTCAGGCGTGGAACTGACCATGGCGCTTTACGACGGTATTATCCGTTTCATGCGCAATGCTATCGACGCAGTGGAGCAGGGAAACGAGAGCCAGCGCCGGGCTGCTGTCAAGCGGGCCATGGATATCGTGATTCATTTGCAAGCCACTCTGCAGATGGACATCGGTGGCGAGCCCGCGGAGGCATTAGCTGATTTTTATGTAGCAATGTTTGCCCTCATGCTGCAAGGGTCGCAGGCCAACTCCAAGGAAAAATTTGAGCATGTGATCGCATGCGTGTGGAAAGTGCGCGATGCGTGGCGCCAGGTAGCGAGAGCTCCCGAGGGCTTTGCTGCGTCGTCCCGCCTTGCTATCAGGTCGGAGCGTGCGGTCATTCCGCGCAATAGTTTCGATTACGCTGAGGGCGCGGTCAGTTCGCGGTGGACAGGGTGACGCATGCGTCATCCAGCGACGGTCAGTTCTTCCTCTAGTTGTTGCTTCTGGTAGAGGCTGGCGTAGTATCCGTCGAGTGCTATGAGTTGATCGTGCCGGCCCACCTCGACAATTCTGCCCTGATCGAGCACGGCAATTTGATCGGCGTTGCGCACGGTCGACACGCGATGCGATATGAGAATGGTGGTCGCCGTCTCGGTGTAATTGCGCAGCCCACCGAGGATGCGTTCTTCGGTGTACGTGTCGACGCTCGCCAACGCGTCGTCAAGAATCAGAATTGCCGGCCGCCGTAGCAGGGCGCGCGCGATTGCCGATCGCTGCTTCTGTCCACCTGAAAGCGTGACCCCGCGCTCGCCCACCATCGTTTCGAAGCCATTGGGAAAGTCCTCAAACTCACGGCGGATATGCGCGGCCTCGGCTGCCTCGAGCAGATCTTGTTCCGTGGCTTTCGGTGCGCCAAACGCCAGGTTCTCGCGAATGGTCTCGCTGAATAGGAATGTTTCTTGCGGAATGAAGCCCATGTTTCGACGCAGCAGTTCCAGCGGATAGTCCCGTATCGGGCGTTCATCAATTAATAATGAGCCTTCTGGTGCCTCGTATTGGCGTGAGATTAAATTCACTAGCGTCGATTTTCCCGAACCCGTGGGCCCGACAATGGCCAGGCTCGATCCGGCGGGAATGTGCAATGAGATCTCGTGCAGTACCGGAGTGTCGCCGTAGTTGAAGCTGAGACTGCGGAAGTCGATTGCGCCGCGCAGCACCAGATCGGACGGAATTGTTTGATCGGCTGCACTATCGTCAATCGCCGGCTTGGCGCGAAGCAACTCATCGATGCGCTTCACTGAGGCGGTGCCGCGCTGAAATAGATTTACCACCCAGCCAACCGCGATGATGGGCCAGATCAGCATGATCATGTAAGTGTTGAAAGCCACAAATTCGCCGGGAGAAATGCGATGCGCGATGACGAGGTGCCCCCCAACCAGGAGGGTGATGATCATTGAAATGCCGAGTATGAATTCCAGCGTAGGCCACAACATTCCCATCAGCTGCACGAGTCGCTGCGCGCGGGCAATATAGCGTCGGTTAAGATTTTCAAATAAATCAATCTGCGACTGTTCGCGTCCGAAGGCGCGCACCAGGCGAGCGCCCGAATAGTTCTCCTGCGCTTGCGATGAGATTTCAGAGAAGCTCTCCTGGATTCGCTCGAAGCGATCATGTATTTTGCGGCCGAAATACTGCACCAGGATGCTTGCTAGAGGCATGGGCGCCCAAGCCACGAGGGTTAACCAGGGGCTGATGCGCAGCAGAAAGAATAATGCGCCAACCGTGAAGAAGATGGTGTTGGCACTGTACATGAGCGCCGGACCTAGCAGCATGCGCACGGCATTTAGATCGTTGGTGAGCCGGGCCATGATGTCGCCGGTTCGATAGCGCTGGTAGAACCCGGAATCTTGAAGTTCTAATTGGCGGAAGAGGTCGTTGCGGAGGTCAAATTCAATTTCGCGCGAAATGCCAATGAGAATCCACCGTTGGGCGTAAAGAAATATTCCTTTCACCAGGGAGATGGCAATCAGCAGGCAGGCGAAGAGCACAATCCTTTGCCGGGTGACGCCATGATTCAGATCATCAATCGCTGCCTGCAACACTTTGGGAAAGAGCACCCACACGGCATTGGTCGCAATGCAGGAGAGGGTGCCCCAAAGGTATCCCCAGCGGTAGCGGCGCATGTATTTAAAAAGTGGGGCCAAATCGCGAAACATGAATTTATTGTACGGGGGAACAGCATGCCGGTCGATCAGGGGTCCCAATTGTGGAGTGGCGTCAGGTCGGGGTCCGCAGCAGCAGGTAGCCGCCGGTCAGTCCAAACAGAATGTCGGGGGACCATGCTGCCAATGCGGCAGGCAAGTAGTTAACGTCGCCCATCGCCCCGAACAGGCCGTCAACCACCCAGTAGGCCAGCGCCACGGAAATTGCTACGGCTATGCCCGTCAGCGATCCGCGGCGGCCCATCGACAAGGCGAAGGGAATGGCCAATGCGGCCATCACAATCGCAACTAGCGGATAGGCTAGCTTATGCCATAGCGCGACGCGGAGCCGCATGGTATCAAAGCCGCTCTGGCGCAGATCTTTGATGTATTTGTCGAGTTGACTAAAATTCATTTCCTGCGACTGCAAATTTTCTTTATTGAAGTAGGCGGGGTCTTCTTGAATTTCCGCGAACGTCGTGCTGTTGAACTCGGTGTATCGGCTGTCGTTGCCGTCGATGTCCCGTTCCCACCCGTTTAGGAAACGCCACGAGCGTGTTGCCGGCTGCCAATATACGCGAGGCGCAAAGATTCGGCGCGAGAGTGCGAAGGTTGAAGGATTGAATTCAAAAATGGATAGATTCGCGAATTCGCTGCGGTCGCGATCGAAGAACTGGTAGTAGAAAATGCGGCCCGGCTCCCCGGGATGGGGCTGGCCAAATATCCAAACCTGTTCAGGGTGAAGGAAGGTTTGTGGCGGGCGGCCCTTGATGGTGCTGCGCAAGGCTTCTTGCCGGCGATTGGCCTGAGGCAGATAGAACTCGTCAAACAGAAATAGCCCGATGGCAAGAATGGCGGCGATCGAGACAACCGGAACGACGAGACGGTACAGGCTGATTCCTGTCGCCTTCATGGCGATGATTTCGCTGTTCCGATTGAGTACACCGAAGGTGACGAGAACGGCAATCAACACTGCGAGGGGCGTGATCTGATAAAGCATGCTGGGGGTCAGGTTGAACAGATATTCGCCCACGGTTGTAAGCGGAATGTGATTGCGCAGAATGTCGCCGACGAGTTCGAAAAAGGTAAAAACCAGCATCAGCATGACAAAGGCTGCTAGCACCAAGACGAAAGTATTGAGAAATTCGCGAATGACATAGGAATCCAGGATGCGCGGAAAGACGCTGCGCGAGCCGATGCGCGCTGAGCGCGGCTGCAGACGGTCGAGAAAACCGCCAATGTGCGAATTGTTGGATCTCTCAGAAGGTTTCAGACTTGGCAGGCGCGATGCAAAGCTCGCTAGAGCAGCGAGCACGCGGCCACCGCTCGCCATTTGCCACAGCAAAAACATTCCCACGGCCGCGAACAGCAAGTTAGCCAACCATACCCCTAGGAATGGAGAAAGCTTGTCTTGTCGAGCCAGGGAAATGCCTGTATAGGAAAGAACGTAGTAGACCAGAACCAGGAGAATCGTGAAGACCAGGCCTGAACTTTTGCCGCCACGGCGCGAGATGACCCCCAACGGCACACCGACGAGCATGAGTACCAGGCATGCCACCGGGTAAGAAAACCGCGTCTGCAGTTCGAGTACGAAACGCTTGCCTTCCTTGTCGTGCGTTCGCTTTACCAAGGCCGTCATTGGCAAAGCGTATATTGCAGTGTCCAAGCGCCCCAGGTGCATTTCACTCTGCTGACTCAACGAGAAGGGAAGATCGGTGTTGCTGAAGGTGGAAATGTTGTATTGCTGCGGCTGGCCAGCGACAGTTTCGTGGCGCGAGCCGTCGCGCAGACGCATGAGCAACTCCTGCGTTGCGTCATTCACAACGGTCGCAGAGGCGGCGGTAGTAATGATGGGATTCGACGCATCAGTGACGTCGGCCATAAAAATCTGGCGCCAGTTTGACGCACCGGTTCCGGACCGCACATCTTGCACATACAAAACGAAATTTCTAAAGTCTTCGATGAAGATGCGCGGCTGAATTTCGTAAGAAGCCTGAGACGCGGCCAGCGTCTGCTCCATTTCAAGAATTGCGCGGTTGGCGCGCGGAGCGACATACAACGAATTAACCAGCCCGATCAGGGTGCCGCCGGCAGCCACGATGGCAGCGACGCGGACAAAGTATCCGATGCCCAGCCCGGACGCGCGCATCGCGATAATTTCGCTGTCGGCGGCCAGGCGGCTGAGTCCCAGCAGAATGCCAACCAACACCGCCATGGGGATGGTGACTTTGAAGGTGTTGGGCATCAGGAGGACGAAAATTTCCATCACGCTTGACCAGGTCGAACTATTGCGAACCACCGTTTCAAGGATGTGATTCAAGTCGCGCATGAAGAGAATGAAGGTGAAGACCGCGCAGCCGATCAGCGTGTGAGAAAGAATTTCGCCGAGAATGTATCGGGTCAGGATGCGCACAGGTGGGCTCTTGCGTTAGTTTATCGCGCCTGGGCGGGCGGGACGGGCCGCCAGTTGCGCAGGCGCAGGCTGTTGCCCAAAACGCTTAACGAACTGAGAGCCATCGCCGCAGCAGCCAGCCAGGGGCTGAGCAGGATGTGAAACGCGGGGTACAACAGCCCGGCGGCAAGCGGTATTCCAAGGATGTTGTAGATGGCCGCCCAAATCAGGTTTTCGTGCATGACGCGGACAGTGGAGCGCGCTAAATCGAGAGAGGCAGGTATGACTTCGGGAGTCGACCGCAAGAGCAGGACGTCGCCAGCCTCCTTGGCCAGGTCTGTTCCTGTGCCCATTGCGATGCCGACGTTTGCCTGGGCAAGCGCTGCCGCATCGTTGATGCCGTCCCCCACCATCGCAACGCGATGGCCTTCGCTTTGCAGGGCGCGAATACGCGCCAGCTTGCCTGCCGGGTCAAGGTCCGCCTCAAATTCGTCTATATGTGCCTGGTTGGCAATGGGAGCGGCCGCCACAGCGGAGTCGCCGGTAAGCATCAGCACGCGCAGACCGGCGCTGTGGAGCGCATCGACCGCCGCTGCTCCATCTGGGCGTAGCATGTCTCGCGCGTCGAAGCAGCCGACGGCCTGATCGTCGAGCGCCATCCACAGGCGCGTCACGCCGGGTCTGGTGGGTGGAATGGCGTCTGGCATTCGAATATACATTTCGCGAAAGAGAGCTTCGTTTCCAAGCACGCAACTGAAATTCTCGACCTTCGCTGTGAGACCACGACCAGGCAGAATTTGCACATCTTCCGCCGGCTTCCATCTCAGGCTCCGGGCGCGCGCAAAATCGACCAAGGCATGCGCGAGGGGATGGTTTGAACGCTCTTCCGCAGCAGCAGCGATGCGTAAAATGTCCGCTTCTTTGTAACCCCCTACCGTCCTCACGGACTGGAGCACGGGATGGCCAATGGTGAGCGTGCCGGTCTTGTCGAGCACCACGATGTCGACATGGGCCAGCCTCTCCAGCGCCTCACCACCTTTGAAGAGCACTCCGAGTTGCGCGCCGCGCCCCACCGCAACGGTGAGCGCCGCGGGAACCGCCAGTCCCATAGCGCAAGGGCACGCGATGACCAGCACGGCAACTGTGTTGGCCAGGGCCATCGGAAGCGAGTGCCCAATCATCAACCATGCTGCAAAGGTGACCGCAGCAAGACTTAGCACAATCGGGACAAAGATGGAACTGGCGCGGTCGGCCAGCCGCTCCATCGGCGCACGCGATGATTGCGCTTGCTCGACCATTCTGGTGATCTGCGCCAGCACGGTCGCTCCGCCCGTGGATTGAGCTTCGCAGACCACAGCTCCGTCATAGTTAAGCGAGCCGGCCAGGACGCGTCCGCCAACCTCGCGTGGCTGGGGCATCGACTCGCCGGTCAGCATGGACTCATCAACGCTGGTGCGGCCCTCGGAAATTGTCGCGTCCACGGGGAATCGTTCGCCGGGCAGCACCAGTACGCTGTCGCCCGGGCCGATCTCACTGAGCGGTACCATGGACTCAAGGCCTTTAAGTATTCGGCGCGCGGTGACGGGACGCAGGCGACTCAGCGCATTCAACGCGGCTAAAGCTCGGCGCTTCGCGCGGTGTTCCAGCGTTTTGCCCAATAGCAAAAAGCCAGTGATGAGCAGCACCGCGTCGAAGTAGACCTGCCGGTCCGGTGAAGGGAAAAACGTGGCATAGGCCGAGTAAAGAAAAGCCACGCCGGTACCCAATCCGACCAGCGTGTTCATATTGGTCGTGCCGTGGCGCAGTGCGCTCGCTGCGCTGACATAAATGCCGCGGCCTGCCCATACCATGAGTGCCGCCGTCGTTATCAATAGGAACCAGCGCAGCAAGTCTGGCGGCAGAGCATAAAGCCAGGGGAAGATGCTCATGAAGTTTCGATCAAGCACGCCCATCTGGTCATCGAGCGGCATGGCCAGCATCATCGCCACGACTCCGGCGGCAAGCGTTACAGCCGCTTTTACTCCTGGACCGCCGGGGGCGTCGAGACTGTCTTCAGGAGCGTGTTCATCGCCATGCGGTAGCACCGCATCGTATCCAGCCCCGCGGATTGCATCGATGAGCGTCTGCGCGGAAGCTACGCTTGGGTCGAAAACAATGGTGGCACGATTGCCCATCAGATCGACACGCGCAGACTCAACGCCAGGGGTCGCCTGCAAGGCTCCTTCAACGTGGTGCTGGCAGGAGGCGCACGTCATGCCCACCACGGGCAAAGTAACCGATTCTGTGAGGGATACCGGCATCGATGGAGTTATTTCTCCACGTGGGCTGCGAATCCAGCTTTGGCCAACGCTGCGATGGCAGCATCGGGCGGCGTCGCGTCGGGTGCACTGATGCGTGCCGCGCCAAGCCGCACCTCTGAAACGCTGACCCCTTCAGCAGACGATAGGGCCTGGGTGACGCGGCGAATACACGCTCCGCAGTGCATCCCATCAATGAGCAGCGTAATTTCCGCCATTGGACACTCCTATGCGATTTGATGATACGCGTAGGCAAGCGATGCAAACGCAGTCTAAATGGCAACTTTAGGTGACCTTCGTGTCGGAGCGAGATAAGAAGATATGGTAAAGACATCGCCAACATCGGAGGCCTATGCAGAGAGAATTTCCGAATTCGCCGCTGATGGCTGTGGGAGCAGTGGTCATCGACAAGGGACGTGTTTTGCTGGTACGGCGAGGACATGAGCCGCTAAAAGGAAAGTGGTCGTTACCCGGAGGCCTGCTCGAATTAGGCGAATTGATAGTCGATGGCGTGGTGCGTGAGGTTGAAGAGGAGACGGGGTTGACGGTCGAAGCGATCGAGTTGATTGAATTGGTTGATCGCGTTCACCGTGAGGCGGAGCGGGTTCGCTACCATTACGTGATTGCCGACTACCTCTGCCGCGTGGTTGGTGGCAAACTGCGTGCACGCTCAGATGCGGAGGATGTGCGCTGGGTGCGGCGCGAAGAATGGATAGACGGCGGTGCGCTGGAACTCGATCGGGCGACGGTGCGGGTGATCGAAGTGGGCTGGCAGCGGGTGCAAAGTCCCAGGAGGGATATGCAGGAGGAAAAGTGACACGGATCGGTAAGTTCAAGTGGTTCGTGGGTTTATTGCTGGCTGGGGCGATATTGGTTTTTGCGGCGATCTGGGCGCGGCCCGTCAAATTCTTTCGGGAATACGGAGAGCTTCACATGCTCCTTTCCGGTGCGGACAGCCGCTATACGACGATTGCAGGGCATCGCGTTCACTACTACACGATGGGACCGGTTAATGGGACGGCTGTGGTGCTTGTGCATGGGCTGGGTGGCCGATCGGAGGATTGGCAGAATCTTGCGCCTTATCTCACCAAAGCCGGTTATCGCGTATACATGCCAGATCTGTTGGGCTTTGGGCGGAGCGACAAACCGACGGATTTTTCTTATTCGATAGCGGACGAGGCCTCGGTCGTTATTGGGTTTGCCGATTCGACGGGTTTGAAGCAGTTCGACCTCGGCGGATGGTCGATGGGCGGCTGGGTCGCGCAGCGCGTTGCGAGTGCTCACCCTGCACGCGTGCAACGCCTGATGCTTTTTGACAGCGCCGGCATTTACGAGAAGCCGGTGTGGGATACGCAGCTCTTCACGCCAAGTTCGCCGGCTGAACTGGAACAACTCTACGCTCTGCTCATTCCGAAGCCTCCCATGCTTCCAGCATTCGTCGTCAGGGACATTTTGCGAAGTTCGCGCAACAATCTTTGGGTAATCCGTCGAGCGATCGATTCAATGATGCTGGGTCGCGACACTACTGACACCCTGACGCCGGGATTGAAGATGCGGGTGCTGATTGTATGGGGTAGGGAAGATCGGCTTTTTCCGTTTAGCCAAGGTGAAATGATGCATCGCCTGATTCCGCAATCGGAGTTGGAAGCGATTCCCGGATGCGGCCATCTGGCCCCAAACGAGTGCGCGAGCCAGATCGCTCCGAAGGTGCTCGAGTTTCTCAAGGACTAACTGCCGAGCTCAGGGACAAACCTTATCGCCATTAAAAGCTGAGGCGCGCGCTCAATTGAATCTCGCGGCCCGGTGTGGCGACCTCGGTAATGCTGCCGAAGCTTGAAGTATTCACGAATCGATTCGGCGTTCCGAGGTTGGTGTGGTTGAGCGCGTTGAAGAATTCGGCGCGTGCTTCGAACCTGGCTTTTTCGCCGACGGGGAATTCTCGCACGAGGCCCACGTCCATTGTTTGTAGACCGGGTCCGTAGACGGAGTTGCGTCCGACGTTGCCATAGGTGTAGGCGGGGGGCGCGGCAAACGCACCGGGGTTGATCCATTTGGTGGAGTTGCGTGTGCCGGTGCCAAACACTTTTTGCCCTGTCAGGTTGGCGCGAATGGGATTCTCACCGACGACGGTGCCCGCGTTGGCAGTATCGCCAAAGACAGAAATAGTGAGGGGAAATCCAGACTGCGTCTGGTATTCGAGAGAGCCGCGCCAATCGCGCGTGAGTATACGCTCGAGACGGTTTGTTCCGTAAGCGCGCGAACTGTAGACAGCGCTAAGAGCAAAGCGATGGCGGATGTCGCAGCCCGGGCCCCTCTCAGCACTCAGGTCGTCGTTGTTTTGAGGCGTAGCGGCCTCGAACATCGGCGAGCGGAAGTCGGGAGCATTCTCGAGCGACTTGGCAAAGGTGTAGTTCGCGAGGAGGCTGAGGCCATTCGCATAGCGACGGCGGGCGTTGACATAGCCAGCGTCGTACCAGCTCTGCGAAGTATTTTCGAGCAGGTTAATGGTGCTGACTGGGAAGGTTGAGCTGGTCATGGATTGCGCGACGCTTGTTGGGAAAACGGTGTTAGGCACGAAGCTGATTTTTGGATGGGGGCGGCGAGGCTGAATCAGGCCTGGTCCGGGTTGCGCGTTGTTGATAAGGTGCGAACGCTGCAGGTGAAATCCGCCAGCGCCAAGATAGCCAACCTCAACTGTGGTTTCGCTACCAAGTTGCTTTTCGATGGACGCACTCCACTGCTGAATGTATTGCGGCGGGGCGTGCAGCTGCAGGCTGGTAAAGCTGACCGCGGTTTTGCCCAGGACCGGAGCAGGGAAGTTCAACGTGAGCGGCGTGGCGGGGGTCACAAACGGATCGACCTGCGCCGTCTCTGGAAATACATATGGCACGTTGTGGCGCTGATTGCACCACGTGTTCATATCGACCGGCGTATAGAAGATGCCGTAAGCGATATGGGCGACCAGGCCGAGGCGCGGCAAACTTTGTGCGAGGCCAAGGCGCGGTGCAAAGTTGGTGTGATTGGCGTACATCAAGCCCTTGGGATAACCGTTTTGTCCGCCGATGAAAACGCGCGGGGCTCCACTGCTGAGGTCAAGATTGCTGTTGGTGTAACGGATGTCGACCAGAGGACTCATAAACTCATAGCGTCCGCCGTAGGTGAGCGTGGTCGTAGGAGTAACGCGCCATGCATCTTGCGCGTATCCGTCTGCATACCACTGGCGCAGATCCATCTGCGGCACGCCTACCTGGCCCTGCCGCGCCGCGGGTAGGCCGAGGAGAAAGCTGGCCAGCGACGATCCGGTATGGCCGTCGTTGAGTGCGTACTCAGTTGTGTAGCCATTGGTGAATTGGTAGTAGCCGCGGTTTTGAAAAAATCCCCACATCGGCCAGATGAATTTCCGATAAGCGCCGCCAAATTTGGCGCTGTGGCGACCTGCCTGCCAGTTTAGGGTGTCACGCCCTTCGACGACGGTGTCCCACGCGTGCATTGGAGTGGCCAGATAGCTGTCGCCGAGCGGCGAATAGCCCTGCACGTTGAAGTAGGGAGCGCCCCAGGCTGCCGAACCGCCGAAACCGGTTCCATTAATTCCCAGTTGTGAAACGATATCGATTTTGTTTGCGCTCTCGGTGGTGTGCATCATGCTCAAGCGCGAGATGGCGCCCGTCGCCATATTGACGAGATGCGAAGAGAAGACGTGATTGTATGCGAGGATGCCCTGCTGCGATAGATCGTCGTGATAGAAGCCGAAGCCCGGCAGCCCCTCTGGCATAAATCCGTATTCGCCCGCACCTGAGTAGCGGAAAAACGCCGTATCGCCGTTGCCGAAACTATGGTCGATGCGCACAGTTCCCTGGTCGTTGGTCATGCGCTGTTTGCGCGAGTCGAGAAAATTGTTGGCGTCGTTGCCCGCACCGATCACGGTCGGCTGGCCCATCATTGTGGTTGAGCCCATGTTCATTGTGTTGGGCTGTGGCGTGTACGCATTAAGCATGATTGACGCGGCTTGCGTGATCATGCTCGGCGGGATCACATTGGGCACGCCGTTGTAAGAAAATTGTTGGCGAATATATTGGGGATTGGTCTTGCTGATCGGAATGTTGGGGTTGTAACTCGGGTTAGCCGTGGTCGAGTTGGGATCGTAGATGTTCACGCCGCTCTGACTGAAGTCACCGGAGACCTCGGCAGGCGTCGGAACAGTATCGACCATCGCCATCAATTCAACATTGCGCAGCGCTTCGTAATTCACAAAAAAGAATGTTTTGCCGGCATGCCAGACCGGGCCTCCGACAGAAGCGCCAAAGTTATTTTGCACCAGAAAATTCGAGCTGCCCATCTGGTTGAACGAGTGAGCGTCCATCGCGCCGTTGCGAAGAAATTCGTAGGCGGTGCCGTGAAAGTTGCCCGAGCCGGAGCGGGTGACGATATTGATCTGGCCGCCGCCTGCGCCGCCCATGTCTGCGGAGTAGCTGCCGGTCTGTACCTGGAACTCCTGCACCGCATCAGGCGAGGCACTCAGGTTTTGCGTGCTGAATGTTGGGTCGGTATTGGTTGCGCCATCGAGCAGAAAGTAGTTTGCGTTGGGACGGCTGCCGCCGATGCTGACTGCCGAACGCTGGCCGGGCCGCCAGTAGAGCGGATTCATATCGCCGGCAGATGCTCCGTGGCTGAGGTGCGCTCCGGGCACAGTGAGGACCAGGTCAATCAGCATGCGGCCGTTGAGGGGTAGGGAATCGACCGAACGCTGATCCACGACTTCGCCCACGCTGGCATCTTGAGTCTTGAGCAGTTCGCCGGAGGCTTTTACAGTAACGGTTTGCGTATCGCTGCTGAGACTCAGTTCCAGGTCGATGGTTGCCTGCTGACCGACTTCGAGATCGATGGTTCGTTCGCCGTGTTTGAATCCAGTGCTATCGACCGTGAGCTTGTATGCGCCCGGATGCAGGCCGGCAATTTCAAAGAGGCCTGTGCCATTAGCTGAAACTTCGCGTTCAGAGCCGGTTCCCACCGCCGTAATGTGGACATGGGCACCGGCAATCGCATGATGTTGCGGGTCGAGAATCGATCCGCGCACGACTGCATAATTGCTTTGGGCGTGCGCTGTGACAAGGACGAAGGCGAGGCAGAGAGAGACGTAGAGGAATCGGCGAAACATGGCGCTCCTTGAAGAAACTTGCGTGGTAAAAGTCCTCTTGCTGGGACTGCGATCGGGAACCGGGAAAAACTTTTTCGGCGGTAGGTCGCTGCGTGCGTGCTTTGTGTGCCTTGGGGCGGCAGAAATACGCATGGGCGCCAGCACTTCACCAGAAGTGTCTTTTGCCGGAGGTATACCGGTCTTCGCCCAATGGATGGGTCAGATACTCATCCATTCGGTTGACTCCAAGAAAAGAGGCCATTCCGATGGCGGAATGGCCTCTTGTGGTGCGATTAGCGAGGTGGCAAGCGTTCAGACGCCGATGACCGCGCAGAGTTCTTTGACGGCGGCTGCGCTCTTCTTCAAGGCTGCGTCCTCTTCAGCGGTGAGCTTGATCTCGATGATCTTTTCGAGGCCGGCGGCACCCAGCTTGCAGGGCACACCGATGTAGAAGCCGTCGATGCCGTATTCCCCTTGCAGGTAGGCGGCACAAGGCAG
Organism: Acidobacteriaceae bacterium; assembly: GCA_025350325.1. Taxonomy (GTDB): domain Bacteria; phylum Acidobacteriota; class Terriglobia; order Terriglobales; family Acidobacteriaceae; genus Telmatobacter. Next base: position 20,223 of record JANXYB010000005.1, on the reverse strand, counting down.
AATTTTCTTCTTGTCTTTGAGAATGGCCTCAACCATTTCCACTGCTGCGGCAGACGGGGCGTAGTACGCACTGCCGGTCTTGAGATGCTTGACAATTTCGGCGCCGCCGTCACGGGTGCGCTGGACAAGTGCTTCAAGTCTGGCTGGTTCGATGAGCTCGGTGATGGGAATGCCGGCGACGGTCGAATAGCGCGGCAGCGGCACCATGGTGTCGCCGTGGCCGCCGAGAACGAATGCTGTAACATTCTCGACACTGACGTTCAGTTCAGCAGCAATAAAAGTCCGGAAGCGCGCGGAGTCGAGCACGCCCGCCATGCCGATGACCCGTTCGCGGTTGAAGCCGGCCTGGCGGTAGGCAGCCTGGGCCATGGCGTCAAGCGGATTGGAGACAATGATAAGGATTGACTCGGGGGACTGGGCAACGACTTTCTGAACCACATCCGACATGATTTTGAAGTTGGTGTGGAGCAGGTCGTCGCGGCTCATGCCCGGCTTGCGGGGAATGCCGGCCGTGATGACCACGATGTCGGAGTTAGCCGAGGCCGCGTAGTCGTTGGAGCCAGTAACAGAGACGTCGCGCTTCTCGATGGGCATGGCCTCAAGCAGGTCGAGTGCCTTGCCTTGCGGAATCCCCTCGACAACATCGATCAGGACGACGTCGGCGAGTTCCTTCGACGCGATCCAATGTGCTGCAGTGGCGCCTACGTTGCCGGCACCGACAATGCTTACTTTCTTACGCATTCTTTTGATTCCTCCGGGTAACGGGTGTTTTAGTTGTAAGTCCGTTGTAATTCATCTGCTCCATCAACATACGTTCCGAAAGAATAAAGTACAACACCATCAGCAACGAGGCCCGCAAAAGACGTTTCGGGTTTTCAGACAGAACGGTTCCGCAATCGCGCCCGGCGCCGCTCCGCAACGAAGACGGCCACGCCCGCACCCACCAGCACCATCGTCGCGCCCAGCACCTTCGCCACCGCGAGCGGCTTGTTGGTCTCCTCGTTGCCTGGAATCATCGACAGCACGATCGTGATCGCCGTACTCGCGAGGCCCACCGACGCCAGCGCAATCGCTACGGGCTTACCGCCCGGCACGCGCCGTACCTCAGGCCCCGCAGGCCTGCTCTGCATGCGGATCATCGCGGCAAACAGAAATAAGTAAGGCAAAAACAGCGAAATCACGCCCATGCTGACCAGCACGTCATATGCGCCGCGCACCGTGGTACCTGCCTGCCCCAACATCGCCATGATGATGCCGGCCGCGCCATACACGCCAATCGCAACCCACGGCGTGCGGAAGCGCGGATGAATCGATCCGAACGCCGAGGGGAGATAGCGATCGACGCCCGCGACAAAGGGCAGCCGTGCCGTTGTTGAGAGATTCCCGGCCGCTCCGCCAACCGCATTCAACCCGACCAGCAACGCCATGGGCGCAAGCATCCATCCCACGCCCAGCCGTTCGCTCAGCATGCGAATGCCGTTCACAAAACCGTCGGGCCCTCCCACTGCTGCGGTAGGCAGCGCCACCAACAGCGCGGCGGTGCCGCCGATATAGCCGATAGCGAGAATGAAGCCCGCCACCAGAATCGCCCATGGTATCGCTCTGCGCGGATTTTGAATTTCGTCGCCCATCGCAGAGACCGCTTCAATCGCGCTGAACGCAAAGAACACGCCCGACCAGAACACCGCGTTGTTCAGCGACCACTGCGGAACCATGCTTGCTCTCGTGAAGTGGGTTGCCGCGCCGAATCGCCAGTACGACACCGCGGCCAGCAGCAGCAGAACAGACAGTGGAAGCAGGCTGCCCAACGCGCCAATATTGTTTAGCCACTTGCCTGCGTCGACCCCGACGATGTTGAGTATCGTGATCAGCGCCAGCGCAACCGTCGCAAAAGCCATGTAGTACAGCGGATTCGCACTCAGTTTCTGCGCATGCGGCCCGAAAGCAAACAAGACAGATGCCGCGCCAAAATAAAGCACTGCGGGAAAGTAGGGCAGATTACTCATCCAGTACGTCCACGCGCAGATGAAGCCAGAGAAGTCGCCGAACGCCTCACGCGTCCAAACGTAAATGCCGCCCTCTTGCGGATAGCGCGATGACAGCTCCATCACCGACGCCGCCAGTGGAATGAAGAAGCAGGTCAGCGCGGCAAACCATATGACAAAGATGCTCGGACCAGCGGCTGCAGCAGTCGCCGTCCAGCGCACGCTGAGCACAATGACCACGTAAAACAACACCAGGTCGCGAAACCGGATGCCTCTTTTAAGCGCAGGAGCAGCAGCCATGTACGGCGGAGCATAGCAGAGCCGCGATGCCAATGAAACTTAATCTTGCGAAGCCTCCAGACTCGAGGCCTGACACACCCTGAAGAGGTATGCGATAAGCGCCATCAAGGCTTGTCATCCAGAGCGCAGCGCAGCGAAGTCTAACGCCCTGCGATTGCTCTTCTCCATCGCGGGCGCAAGCCATCACTTCGCACCAAAATCCTTCAACACTGCCATAGCCGCATTCCGCCCGTTGATCCCGATCACGCTCCCGCCAGGATGCGTACACGCCCCACACAAATACATCCCCGCCATCGGCGTGCGCGCGCTTAGCCGATTCGACCACATGTACTGCGGCAGGCATTCCCCTTGAAAGATGTGGCCGCCCGTCAGCCCTACCTTCTGCTCGATATCGGGCGGCCCCAGCACACGCGCATCGATCACCGCACTGTCCAGGTTTGAACAAAACCGCCTCAGCGATTGCAGCGCCAGTTTGCGCACTTCATCGCGCCGCTCGTCCCACGTCCCTCGCGCAAATTTGTAAGGCACGTACTGCGCAAACACGCTCATGGTGTGTTCGCCTGCAGGCACGATCGACGCATCATGCACGCTTTGAAAATAAAGCTCGCACCATAGCTGCTCCGGCAACTCACCGCGCCGCGCCGCGGCAAATCCATCTTTCCACTCCGCCTTGGTCAGCGGCGCATTGATCTGCCCGTAGTGATGCGCCTCGTTCGTTCCTGGCCGGGCGGTAAAATTCGGCAGCTCCTTCAAATGCACATTCAGCTTCACCGTGCAGCCCTCAATCGGCACGTCCTCAATACGCTTGCGCCAGCCCGCATCGGCCGACGGCCCAAGCATCTTCAACGTCCGCCGCGGATCCGCATTCGACACAATCACGCCTGCCGCAATGCGCTCGCCGCTTTCAAGCACTACGCATTCACCGGGCACAATCTCTGCCACAGGCACGCCAGAGACTACCGTCGCCCCGGCGTCCCGCGCCGCGTCGCAAAAGTAAAATGAAACCATCCCCATGCCGCCGCGCACGTAGCCCCACATACCCGGCATGCCGCCCAGACGCCCCGACGCATGATGAAAACGAATCGAGGCTGTGCCCTTGTCAAATGGGCTCGCATTCGTTCCGATCACACCCTGCCCGAGATACGCAATCTGCAGCCGTTCGTCTTGAATGTATCGTTCAACAAACTCAGCCATCGACCAATCAAACAGCACAGACCGTGCCTCGGCATCGTTGCCCAACCGGTCCTCTATTTGATCCCGCGTAGGCGCATCGCCGATCCAGAAATCATCAGCGCCCGGAGGCCGCAGCCGGTCCCGCAAGCGCCGAATCACATCGCACATCGCGTTAAATCCATCCACGTCGCGCGGCGCGAACGCGCGCACCTCCGCGGTGCAGCGTTCATCGTCATCCCAAAGCTGAATGCTCGATCCATCGAGGAAGGGAACGAACAGCCCATTCACCGCCGGCGTCCATTGAAACCCGCGCCGCGCCAACTGCAATTCTTCGACGACCAAAGGATGCAGCAGCCCTGCAAGATATGCGCACGGCGACATGCTGACGCCGGGGAACGGCTCCTCGATGGTGCATGCCCCGCCCACCCTGTCGCGGCTCTCGATCACCAGCACGCGCTGGCCCGCCTGGGCGAGGTAGGCCGCACACGCCAGGCCGTTATGCCCGGCCCCCACTACGATCACGTCCCAGGTACGATTTACAAGGTCGTGAATGGGCATTGGCAGCCCGATTTCACCCAAGACATCAGCGGTAGCGGAACTCATACGCGTATTACGGTAACATCTCACCATCCTGCGGCGGTAACGCCCAAGCGCCGGTGTGCTGCCGCGGCGTTTAGGTGTGTTGCCGGTCACGTATCGATGTGCATGGTCCCTTGCTATGATTGGGGACGAAAATAAGAGGCCGGCCACCCTGTGGTTCGGCGAGGAGACCGGAATGTCCGAAGCAGGCGCTAACAGCGCAGTCCCAACCAAGATTCTTGTGCCCATCGACTTCAGTTCGTCATCGCACGCCGCGCTTGAAGCAGCCACCGAGCTGGCCGAAAAATTTCATGCCGAGCTTTTTCTATTGAATGTGATCCCACCCTTTTCCACCGTCACGCTTCCCGAGACTGTTTCAGAGAGCGCCATCATTGATGCCGCAAAGAAAGAGGCGACCGCTCATTTTGCGAAATCGCAAGCCTCTCTCGATGCCAAGGGCCTCAAGGCGACCACCCGCGTAGATGTTGGAGAAGACGTAGCTGGCTCGATCCTCGAAGCCATCGAGCACGACAACATCGATCTGGTCGTCATTTCAACCCATGGCCGTTCGGGATGGTACCCGATGGTGTTTGGGTCGATCGCCGAGAAGGTGGTCAAACTGGCACCGTGCAGCCTGATGCTTATGCGCACCCCCAAACCCAAGAGCAGCGCAAAGGTTTCGTCGAGCCGCTTGATGGAGTGGTGGTAGACCCGACCTTTAGACTTATCGAAACGAAAGCCCAGCGGCGATTTCCGTTGGGCTTTTTCTTTGGCCCGTCGCAACCGCTATTTCACCACGATATCCCCGTCCACATCGAGCACCAGCGCATCGCCCACAATCTGTACTGAGTGGATCTTCAACTTCTCCAACGTCACCTTGTATCCTGACGTCGCTGTCGATCCCTCCAGCGCCTTGCGCAGCAGCCCCGCCGCGTTCACTTTCAGGCTCGACGGAATCTGACGGCTCATAAATGGCGCAAGCAGGAAGTTCAACTCGCGCTGATCGCTGACCCTGATGAGCTGCGCATCTCGGAACCCGATCGTTTCGCCCTCGCCATACGGCGCCAGCGAAACCTCGGCGATCGGAGCGAGCGAGATTCCGACACACGATTCGCCCATGGATTTGCCCATCCGCGCTCGCGTCTTGATACGCACCACGATTCGATCCTGCGCAAACGTGAGGTGTGCCTCATCGGCGTAAACCGAGCATGCGGACTTTGCCGTCCCCTTGAGGTAGTAGCGCCCGTTCGGTCCGCTGAAAAGCTGTTCATTCAAAGTCCTCTCCAGGGCTTCGCGGCTCACCTTCAGTTCCACCGCTCGACAGCTTGGCGCACACACAGCCAGCAGGAGCAGGCTACAAGCCTTTATCCGCAATGATGTCGACATGCCATATCTTCCCACCAATGCGCCGTACATGCAGTTACAGCTTGAGGTTCGCCAATCCCCCGCATACTGTTCGCAAATTATGTATGAGAAGGGAATCAAGCTCGAATTGCACACATCGCAAATCTGCACTAAATCGTCAAATCAGGCGCATTTTCGCTTGATTTTTGAAGTAAATACAGCTAAACTCATGTTCTAGAGTTGATACAGGACTGCCCAAATCCCCAGCGGCGGTTCAATGCTGAACAACGATCTCAATCAGAAATATAAGGACAACAACCAATGGCAAAACGTCGTGGAAATCCAAATTGGGGCAAACCGGAGCCCATCGGGCCGGTAGTGCCCACTGTGACCTCCTTCGAACAGATCGTTAAGGAGTTCAAGCTTACCCCTGATCAGTACATCCGGTCTACCCGCCTGCGGGAGTGGGCCCGCCGGAATAAGAATTCCAAGTACATCCCAGAGGCGCTGCTTGAGGCTTGGGGATTCGAAATCGAGTCTACCCTCTAAGTTTCTCCTTCTGTCTGTACAACAAAAGCGCCGCCTTCGGGTGGCGCTTTGATCGTTTAGCAAAGCATATTCTGTACTTCGAGGTACCTCTTTGCCCTTAGCGACCACCATAGGCGAGAATAAGGTGTTCCCAATGCCAGAAAGTGTACGCACCTTCGAGCCTCCCTTTACCGACGTGCCCGGCGCGCTCGAGGATATCCGTGCCGGTCGCATGGTGGTCGTAGTCGACGATGAAGATCGCGAAAATGAAGGGGACCTTACCCTCGCCGCCGAGCACGTCACCCCAGAAGCGATCAACTTCATGGCCCGCTACGGACGCGGCCTCATCTGCCTGACCCTGACCGACGAGCGCGCAGATTTTTTGCGCCTTTTCCCCATGACCCAAGTGAACTCCTCTCGCTTCGGCACCGCCTTTACTGAAACCATCGAGGCTCGAGAAGGAGTCACCACCGGCATCTCCGCTGCTGATCGCGCTCACACCATTCGCACTGCGTTGGCCCCGGAATCAACCTACAGCGATCTTGTGCGCCCCGGCCACATCTTTCCGCTGCGCGCCCGTCAAGGTGGTGTGCTGGTCCGCGCAGGGCAGACAGAGGCTTCCGTCGACCTCGCCCGTATGGCCGGCCTGCAACCTGCCGGGGTCATATGCGAAATTATGCGCGACGATGGCGAGATGGCTCGCATTCCCGACTTAATTCCATTTTGCGCCGAGCACGGCCTACGCATCCTCACAGTCGCCGAGTTGATTCGCTACCGTCTGCGTCACGAACGCTACATAGTGCGCGCAGGTGAAAGCCGCATTCAGACCAGGCACGGCGAATTCCGCATGATCGCTTACGAGAGTGAAGTCAACGGCGGCGAGAGTCATATTGCGCTGGTCCGTGGCGATCTCTGCCCTACCTGTCCGGCCTGCCATGGCGGTTCGGCTAACGTACCCGGCGATTCCCGCACCACTCGGCCACCTTGTTCACACGCAGTTCTGGTTCGAGTGCATACGCGTTGCACCGCAGGCGATGTCTTTGCTGCCGACTGCAATTGCCGCGAAATACTCGACCAGTCCATGCGGATGGTTGCTGCGGAAGGTTGCGGCGTCATCCTTTATTTACACAACACTTCGCGCGGATTTGAGATCGATCGCGGCTCTGCTTCGAGTTCCGTCTTCTCAGTGAGCGGAACAGCGGTCGGCGCGCATCTAAACCAATACGCCGCCCCGCGTCTGATGCTCCATCAGGAACTGCGCACGCGCGAAGGCTCGCAAGCCCGCACCGGGCGCATCCTTAGAGCCATCGGCTTGGGAGGACAGATTCTGTCCGACCTCGGCATCCAGCGCATCCGACTGCTTTCAAACACGCCCATGCACATCCCCGCCCTCGAAGGATTCGGCCTGGAGATCGTCGAACAGGTCCCCATTCCGTTGTACGAGTGAACGAAGGCAGCTGTGCCAAGGTGCAAGATCAGGTCGTGGCGCGTCGGTAGGCTTGCAGGCTCTGGGCGCTATCCAAACAGGAACTCCTTTTCGCGAAGTTCCTTGATGTTGTCGCGCATGCGGGCTGCCTTTTCAAATTCGAACCTCTTCGCGGCTTCGCGCATGTCTTGTTCGAGCTTGGCGATGAAAGCATCGAGCTCCGTCTGTGAAGCGAAGTCGGGAAGAGACGCCATAGCTTCTTCTTCGACTTCGCCGTATTCGGCCTTGAGAATCTGCGCAAGGCCCATGTCCATGGTGTTGATGATGGAGGTGGGCGTGATGCCGTGTTCTTCGTTGTACGCGCGCTGGATGGCGCGACGCCGGTCGGTCTCGCCGATGGCCTGTTTCATTGAATCGGTCATGCGATCTGCATACAGAATGGCGCGGCCCTCGAGGTGACGGGCAGCGCGGCCCATAGTCTGAATCAGGGAGCCAGAGGAGCGAAGAAAGCCTTCTTTATCGGCATCGAGAATGGCAACGAGGGAGACCTCGGGCAGGTCGAGTCCTTCGCGCAAAAGGTTGATGCCGATGAGAGCGTCGTATTCGCCGCGACGCAGACCTGCGAGAAGCTTGACGCGCTCCAGGGTTTCGATTTCAGAGTGCATGTAGCGGCAGCGCACGCCGACCTCTGTGTAGTAGCCTGCGAGATCTTCTGACATGCGCTTGGTGAGGGTGGTGACAAGCACGCGCTCATTGCGCTTGGCGCGATCGCGAATCTCGGCTAACAGATCGTCGATCTGGCCTTTGACAGGTCGAATTTCTACCTCAGGATCGATCAGGCCGGTAGGTCGTATGACCTGTTCGACGACCACTCCGGCGGATCGCGTGAGCTCGTAAGGCCCAGGTGTGGCGGAAACATAAATTGCCTGCTGCACACGATTTTCAAACTCCTCGAATTTGAGAGGGCGGTTGTCCATGGCGGAGGGCAGACGAAAGCCGTAGTCGACCAGATTCTGCTTGCGGCTGCGGTCGCCGTGCCACATGCCGTGCACCTGCGGAATGGTCGCGTGGCTTTCATCGACGAAGAGTAAAAAGTCGCGAGGAAAATAATCGAGCAGGGTGGGCGGAGCCTCGCCGGGAAGGCGGCCGGAAAAGTGGCGCGAATAATTTTCGATGCCGTGACAGAAGCCCATCGACTTGATCATTTCCAGATCGAAGCGGGTACGCTGATGAACGCGCTGCGCCTCGACCATGCGGCCTTGCGATTCGAGCTCAGCAACCCAGCCGTTCAGTTCCTTCACGATGGAATCGACGGCTTCGGCCCGCCGCTCGGGCTGCACCACGTAGTGGCTCTTGGGGTAAATAGGCAGGCGCGCATACTTCTGTTTAACGGTACCGAAAAGGGGATCGATCTGCGCCAAAGATTCAATCTCGTCGCCGAACAGTTCAATGCGGTATGCGGTTTCGTCGTAGGTAGGAAAAACCTCAATGACATCGCCGCGCACGCGAAATGTGCCACGCCGAAAATCTGCGTCGTTGCGTTCATAAAGAATTTCGACGAGGCGACGGGTGATGTCTTTGCGGCTGATGCGCTGACCTTTTTCGAGCAGTAGGAGCATGCCGTAATAGGCTTCAGGCGAACCGAGTCCGTAGATACAGCTTACGGAGCTGACGATGATCGCATTGCGGCGTTCAAAGAGAGAACGCGTGGCGGAAAGACGCAGCTTGTCTAGTTCCTCATTGATGGTGGCTTCTTTTTCGATATACAAGTCGCCTGCGGGAATGTAGGCCTCGGGCTGGTAGTAGTCGTAATAGCTAACGAAGTATTCGACGGCATTGCCGGGGAAGAACTGCTTGAATTCGTGATAGAGCTGCGCGGCCAGGGTCTTGTTGTGCGCGAGGATGAGGGCTGGCCGATTGGACTGCTCGATGACCTTCGCCATGGTGAAGGTTTTGCCCGAACCAGTAACGCCGAGGAGTACCTGATGCTTTTCGCCCGCGGCCAAGCCGTCCATCAACTCGCGGATAGCGCGGGGCTGGTCTCCGCGCGGCGTGTAGCTGGTGACAAGCTGAAAATCCATAACTAATTATAGCCGAAGAGCGAAGATTAGGCGAAGACAGCAGTGCTTCAGGTCAACGAGGTGACGTGGACCGTTGCTTTTATGTGTGAGAGAGTGCGATCTGTACCAGCCAGTTGTGATTGAAGCGGGGTCGTGGGTTTCGCATTTATCGTGGATTGACAGCGAGAAGAGTTAACAGATCAGTCGGCGTCGTGGTGCCGGCAGATAGCTCGGGCACCTCGCTCCTATGGGCGAGGATGAATAGGAGTGCTGCTACTATGCCGTGGCGTTCGATCCAAACCTGGCACTCGCGATAGGTGCCTTTGAAGAGGGCGCGGCTCTCGTCCACATCTAACTTGTTCTGACACACGTAACCGTTCATACCGACGGTAAAAATTGCCAGGTAGCGCTCCCGCTCCTCAACGCACTCGAGTGCGGCCCGGGACAAAAGTCGATCGAGCGTCATTGTGCCTCCATGCTTTCGGATTGTAGTGTCTTTTCCATTGCGTGATTTCCAAAGCCAAAGTACTATTGTGTTCCTGCGACCGGGCTTGCAGTCAAATTGGTAACTCATAGTTTGTAAAAGACATCTTTAGAGTTTGACGTGGAATCAAAACAGTCAACAGAGGTGATCGATGGCGCGACCGTACTGGACAGGTCAGGTTCAGATTTCGCTGGTGTCGGTGGGCGTGAGTCTTTACGTCGCTACCGAAAGCAAGAGTCAGATCAGTTTTCACCAGATAAGCCGCAGCACGGGTGAGCGCGTGCGCCATCAGAAGGTGCTGCAAAGTGCCGTAGACAGCCGCAGCGATGAGGCTGCTGAGGTGGTGCAACAGGACGAAATCGTCAAAGGCTATGAGTACAGCAAAGGCAAATACGTCATCATCGAGCCGAGTGAGTTGGATAACCTGCGCGTCCCATCAAAGCACACTATCGCGGTCTCGCAATTCATCGATTTGAATGAGCTGAACCCAGAATACGTAGAGAAACCTTATTTCGTAGTGCCGGAAAATGATGACCAGGCTGAGGCATTCGGTGTGGTGCGCCAGGCGCTGATCAAATCAGGCAAAGTCGCGATCGGCAAGATTGCGTTCTCTGGGCGAGAGCATGTTTTTGCGCTTACCGCGGCGGGCACGGACGGGCGCGGCATGATGGGTTACACGCTGCGGTATCAGAACGAACTGCGCAACCAGGCTGATTACTTTCGCGATATCAAGTCGACCGAGGTCAAGCAGGATTACCTGGAATTAGCGGAAGCGCTGATTACAAAGATGTCTTCGAAATTTGAGATCGGGAAATTTGAAGATGGCTATGAGGTTGCGGTCAAGGAACTTGTAGATGCGAAGATCAATCATCTACCTATACCTAAGGATGAGCCGGAGCGCGTGTCTAGCGGCAAGGTGATTAATTTGATGGATGCACTACGCAGTAGCCTAGGCGCAGAAAGCTCTGCGGCACGCCAAACCAAGAAGCCGGTGGTAAGCGCGAAAGAGGCTGTTGCCAGCAAGGGAATCGGCTTGGTGAAGCCTGCGGCAAAGGGTGCGCGGCGGAAGTCCGCTTAACGTTGCGTGGGAGCGGTTTAACCTGATTCTTTTCGGCACAGGAACGGGACCGGCTCGCGAATCCATCGCTGTTGAGTTGCGCAGGCGCAAGAATAATTCGAAGAATAGATTGCGCACATTAGATTAGAAAGATGAGCCAGGCGCACGGCAAGTGGAGAACGGAACTGGCGGCGATGGTCACGCTGGCAGTTCCCGTGGTGCTGAGCGAACTGGGCTGGATCGCACAGGGCGTCGTAGACAACATCATGGTGGGTAAGCTGGGTCCGGTTGCGATCGGCGCAGTCGCGCTGGGCAACGCGGCTTACTACGCTCCAGCGCTGTTTGGCATCGGATTGCTGCTGGGCCTCGACACGCTTGTCGCACAGGCCTACGGACGCCAGGACCACGAGGACTGCCATCGCTGGCTGGCGCAAGGTGTTTATCTCGCATGCATCATTACTCCGCCGCTGATGTTGATCATCGCGGGGCTGAGCTATGGAATACCACGCTTCGGCGTGATCCCTGAAGTGGCGGTATTGTCGGGCGGTTATTTGCGCATTCTCAACTGGAGCACGCTGCCCCTGCTGCTTTACGGTGGGACGCGGCGCTACCTGCAAGGCGTAGGTGAAGTGCGCGTCATCACAGCTACCTATGTGCTGGCAAACCTGCTGAACTGGTTCGGAAATTGGGTGCTGATTGACGGCAGATTTGGATTGCCGGCATTGGGCGTGAATGGATCGGCGATTTCGACCTGCATCGCAAGAGTGGGCATGGCTGTAGGCCTACTGTGGTTGGCGTGGCGTTACGAGAAACAGCGCGGCCACCCGCTGTTTGAGCATTGGGCAGCGCCGCAGCTTGATCGATTGCGCACACTGGTACGGCTGGGAGCGCCCGCGGCGGGACAGATCGTGCTTGAGGTCGGCGCGTGGAATCTAAGCACATTTGCGGCGGGATATTTGACGCCCGTGGCATTGGCGACGCATTCGATTGCATTAAATTACGCCAGTATTTCTTATATGGTGCCGATGGGTGTGTCGGCAGCCGCGGCGGTAAGCGTAGGTCATGCGGTCGGCGCGGGCGACCCTGAGCGGGCGTGTCGTGCGGGCTGGCTGGCGCTGGGACTGGGCACGTCTTTCATGCTGCTGGCGGCGGTAGTGTTTCTCGTTGCGCCGGTACCGCTGATCGCGATTTATACACGCGATCCGCAGGTGCTGGCAGTGGGGCCGTCGCTGTTATGGATTGCGGCCGCCTTTCAAATCTTCGACGGCATACAGACGGTCTGCACGGGCGCATTGCGCGGATTGGGAGAAACACGCATTCCGATGATTGCAAACCTGATCGGATACTGGGTTTTAGGACTTCCGCTGGGGTTGATTCTTTGCTTTGTGTTGAAGTGGGGCATATACGGGATGTGGATGGGGCTAACACTGGCCCTGATCGTCATTTCGGTGACCCTGTTGCTGCGATGGCAAAAGGACTCCACACAAATGGCGCTTCAGCGCTGAATCGTATTGATTTAGAGGTCCGCGGGAGCCACCGGCTGTTTACCAGCATCTCACTTTCGAGTGGGAGTTTAAATTCATAAAAACGAACATCGAAACGCGGGTTGCCGCGTCTGGTACTAAAGGGATGGGACGCGCCTGTAATCGGGACGCTCAGACATCCAAGTGACTATAATCGCACGAGACCGAAGAGAGTGTTTCTTCAGAATTTACTGGAAGGGAATCCCGCCAAATGGCGACTGGAGACCTGGCCCTGGGGCAAGAACAGGGCGCAATCAAAGCACGGGCGCGCATAATTAACGACTTCAGCATCAACGTAGCAACGGTGAACGGTTCCGGCTCGCAATCCGCCAATAGCGTGCTGCTGAAAAGCATCTTTGGAATGGGTATCCCGGTCAGCGGGAAAAACCTTTTTCCTTCGAACATTGCCGGTCTACCCACCTGGTACACCATTCGTGCGAGCAAAGACGGCTATGTCGCTCGTACCCGCGACGCAGAGATCCTGGTCGCATTGAATGCTGAAACCGCCAAGCAGGACATAGAAGCGCTGCCAACCGGCGGCGTGGCCATCTACGAAGAGAGCCAGAATCTCAAGCAGTACCGCGACGACGTGGCCTGCTACCCGGTTCCATTTGACAAGATCACGGCTGCCGTGTGCTCTGAAGCCAAGCTGCGCAAGCTGGTCAGGAACATGGTCTACGTCGGCGTGCTGGCACAACTGCTGTCGATTGATCTCACGGTCGTAGAAGGCGGCCTGCGCAAGCAGTTTGCAAAAAAGCAAAAGGTGTTCGAGCTAAACTTTGGAGCGGTCAAGGCAGGATTTGAATACGCGCAGGAGAAGTTGCCGAAGCAGGATCCTTTTATGCTCGAGGCAATGGACGAGACTGCCGGCAAGATCATCATCGATGGCAATGCGGCGGCCGGCATGGGCGCGGTGTTTGCGGGCGTCACGGTGGTGGCGTGGTATCCCATAACGCCGTCGACTTCTTTGATAGAGGCCACAACCGATCTGTTGAAGAAGTTTCGCGTGACTCCAGAAGGCAAGGCGACCTTTGCGGTCGTTCAGGCGGAAGACGAACTGGCTGCCATCGGCATGGTGCTCGGCGCGGGATGGGGCGGAGCACGCTCGATGACATCGACCTCAGGGCCTGGGATTTCGCTGATGGCGGAATTTGCGGGGCTGGGATATTTCGCCGAGATTCCTGGGGTCATCTTCGATGTGCAGCGTACGGGACCGTCTACCGGCATGCCGACGCGGACATCGCAGGCTGATTTACTTTCGACGGCCTTCCTCTCGCATGGCGACACTAAGCATGTGGTTCTGCTGCCGGGATCGGTGAAGGAATGTTTTGAATTCGGCTACGCGGCATTTGATCTAAGTGAACGCCTGCAGACCCCGGTATTTGTGCTTACCGACCTCGATCTGGGCATGAACAACTGGATGTCGGAGCAATTCGATTATCCTGACAAGCCACTGGATCGCGGCAAGGTGCTGACCGCCGAAGACCTGCAGCGATTGGGCAGCTTTGCTCGCTATCGCGACGTGGACGGCGATGCGATTGGCTGGCGCACGCTGCCGGGAACGCGGCATCCGAAGGCCGCTTACTTTACGCGCGGTTCGGGTCACAACGATGCGGCGGGCTACACCGAAAAGCCGCATGAATACGTCGCTTTGATGGAGCGGCTAGCTCGCAAGTTTGAAAATGCGCGCAAGCTGGTTCCGGCACCGGTGGTGGTTAAAGACGGCTCATCCAAGGTCGGCTTTCTGGCTTATGGAACCACAGACTTTGCACTCCGCGAGAGCCGCGATCAGTTGAAGAAAGAAAACGACGTTGATGTGGATTACATGCGCATTCGGGCCTATCCGTTTGCCCACGAGATTCACGACTTCGTGGCCTCGCATGAGCGCGTGTATGTTGTCGAACAAGATCGCGACGCGCAGCTTGCCAGCCTGCTCAAGCTCGATCTGCCGGCAGAGCAAGTGGTCAAGTTGCGCAGCATTCTGCATTACAACGGACTGCCAATTGATGCGCGCACCATCACAGAAGAATTCGTAACCAAGGAGGGCCTTTGATGGCAACGACAACTCCAACCGCAACGCCGGGCCCCAAGCTGAATCACATCGGTCTGCCGGTCATTGAATATCGCGGCGGCAAGTCTACCCTTTGCGCAGGCTGCGGCCACAACGCGATCTCAGAGCGCATTATCGATGCAATGTTCGAGATGGGTGTTGAGCCCGAGCGGATGATGAAGATGAGCGGTATTGGCTGCTCGTCGAAGAGTCCGGCCTACTTCATGAGCCGTTCGCACAGCTTCAACAGTGTGCATGGACGCATGCCCTCGGTCTCGACAGGCGCGCATCTCGCGAATCACCAATTGCAAATGCTGGGTGTTTCCGGCGATGGCGACACGGCGTCGATCGGCGTCGGTCAGTTCGTTCACTTGATGCGGCGCAACCTTCCAATGATCTACATCATTGAAGACAACGGCGTGTATGGCTTGACGAAGGGGCAATTCTCAGCGACGGCTGATCTCGGCTCGAAACTCAAGACTGGCATTATCAACGATCTGCCGGCGATTGACACGTGTGCTCTCGCGATTCAACTTGGAGCGACGTTTGTGGGTCGTTCATTCTCCGGCGACAAGAAGCAACTGCTCGCAATGTTGAAGGCGGCTATTTCTCATAAGGGAACGGTGATGCTCGATGTTATAAGCCCTTGTGTCACATTCAACGATCACGAAGGGTCAACCAAAAGCTACAAATTCATGCAGGAATTTGATGAGCCAATCAATGAGGTTGGTTTCGTTGCCAGCTTCGAAGACATCGCTGTCGACTACAATTCCGGGGAAATTTACGATGTAGAAATGCATGATGGATCGAGCCTCAGACTGCGCAAATTGCACGAAGACTATGACCCGACGGATAAGGCGAACGCGGTGCGCACGTTGATGGAGGCCGAGGAGAAGAACGAAGTTCTCACCGGAGTGTTTTACATCAACACTGAGAAACCGACATTCACCGATTTGTTAAACCTGGTCGATGAGCCGTTGTCGACGTTGCCTGAATCGATGACTCGCCCTCCGAAAGAGGCGCTGGATCGCTTGATGTCGAGCCTGCAATGATCGGAGAGCGCCATTTGAAAGCCGAAAAGCCCCGCCTCCGCGGGGCTTCAGACTGCTGACAAACT
Organism: Acidobacteriaceae bacterium; assembly: GCA_025350325.1. Classification (GTDB taxonomy): domain Bacteria; phylum Acidobacteriota; class Terriglobia; order Terriglobales; family Acidobacteriaceae; genus Telmatobacter. The sequence goes on along the minus strand of JANXYB010000005.1, from coordinate 4,597 downwards.
TGTTCTCGGACTTAAACCCTGGGGCGATGTCCCCGACCCACCCCCACCCGTACTCTGGATAGAAGTCTTGTCTTTTCATCGACTTGCCTGTAGCCTAACGCTGTAAAGTCTTCTAAGCAACAGAGTTGTCCGCAGAGTCCTCTGGATAATAGGGTTAACATCGCCCTTCAATGGGAGAGTGCAGAACGAGGGTCTGTTGGTGTGCTCATGAATGAGATGCTGCCGGTTTCCTCACACTTCTAAGGATAGTGATTGCGGGGAAACAATCTGCAAATGTCAGGTGGGTCCTCTGCAAATGTTGCGTTGAACAAAGTAGGGACCGCAATGCTTCGCCTTGACTAAGCTCGGAGTGCTATCTGGCTAACGCTCCCGCAGCCGCTTCGGCGACGGCTTGGTCCTGCGTGCCGAGACCGCCGCTCACGCCGACGGCACCGACCACTTCGCCTGCCTGTTTAAGCGGGACGCCGCCGGCAAAGATCATGACGCGGCCATGGTTTGAGGCGTGAATGCCGAAAAACTGATCGCCACTCTGTGAGTTTTCACCTAGCGCTTTGGTCTCAATGTCGAATGCGCGTGATGTGAAAGCCTTGTTGATAGCGATGTCAATGCTGCCTATCCATGCCCCTTCCATGCGTTCAAAGGCGACTAGATTTGCGCCGGCATCGACGACGGCGATGTTCATCGGGACACCGATCTCTTTTGCCTTCTCCTGGCCCGCTTGAATAATTTTTCTTGCTGCTTCCAACGAAACACCTAACGATTTGCCAGCCATTCAATTTCTCCTGCACGCGATTGCGGCGTGAATTCTTAGATGTTAAACAGAACGACACGGCGGCTTCAACTTTAGAGTCTTTTATCTAGCCCGGATGGGGTGAAGGCGGAGTTGATTCACGACGGAAAAGTTGTGCGGTGAAGGCGTATGTGGCTAACCGCGAAAGGGTGGTGGCACAAACAAGCGACGGCCTCGTTAGCCAGACAGCTGTGTCAGGAACGCGCTCGCGAATCGGATTAGTGCTTGGACGAGATCAGCGTGGTGTGATGCGGACGCCAAGGGTATTCAGTTTGGTGCGCGCCTGAGCGGCTTCGGGAGTTTGCGGGTGGCGCTGGATCAATAGGCGAAGCTCGTGGATGCCTGCGTCTTTTTTGTTGAGTTGAATCAGCGCGAGCCCCTTGTGAAGCTGTGCGGCAGGTGCCTTGGAGTTGCCGCTGAACCCCTCAAGGACGGCGTTGTAGGCCTTGACGGCATCGGCATAATTTTGCTGACGGTAGGCGATTTCGCCGAGGTAGAAATGAGCACTGCCCGCGATTTCTTCCATGGGATAGTAGTGGACGACATCCTCAAACTCGCCCGTGGCTACCGGATATTTAGCGGCATTGTAATCGCGAACGCCAGCCTGAAAGGTATCTCTTAAGGGCGGTGCCGCGCTGTTGGCAGAACCCGGATTGGCAACACCTGGGTTGACACCAGGCATGGGTCCGTTTGCGGCACCGCCGGGGCCTGGATCGGGAGGCGGAGCGGTTGGTCCTGATGGCTGGGCGCCGGCGGCAGGCGGCGCACCGCTCTGCATGGTCTGCAACTGTCCCTGCATATCTTGAATGGATTTATCAAGCTTGGCGATGCGGGATTTGAGTTCGTCGACGGAATCGTTCAGCGCCTGGGCCTGCCCTGAAGTTGCATCGAGCTTGGTACCCATAGCATCGTTTTGCGCGTTGATCTTCTGCTGCAGGGTATTAACCGCCGCGGTCATCTGGTTGGCATTGTCAGCGGTCTGCTCTGCGAGATGCTGCAGAACGCCAAAGCGGGTGTCCAACGTCGACTGCATGCGTTGCACCATGTCGAGCAACTGCTGCACCTGGGTTTGAAGCTCTATGATTTCCTTCGATGCGGCGCGCGCAGGAACGGGTGCAAAGACGAGAACGGCGGCAAGGGTCGCCGCCGCAACGAAAAGATTCCGTATTGCCATTATTCTGTGCATTCATCACCCATGAAATGAGACTGAGCGGCAACCCTGGCGGAAGAGAGTGAAACCGCGATATTTCTATTGAAGACGCTACGCTTAAATTACGTCGGCGTGATTTTTTTCGCCCGGCTTCAGAGTCAGTAGTCGAGGTTGATCTTAACCGCGGCAAGCGAGCGCCAACTGCGTTAACGGGCGGCACAGTTTATCTTGCGTGCCGCCCAAGGAAGCTGGCCAGTTATCTGTCGATGGAGAAGCCGGCGCGTCGATTTTGCTGCCAGCAAGACTCCGAAGATTCAGAGCAGAAGGGCTTCTCTTTGCCATAACTAACGACGCGGATACGTCCTGCGGCGACACCGGCGGTTATCAGCGCATTTTTTGCGCCGTCCGCACGATTTTGGCCGAGAGCCAAGTTGTACTCATTGGAGCCACGCTCATCGCAATAGCCGCCGATGACTACCTTGATATTTGGATGGCTGGCCAGGTACGAGGCGTCTTTAGAAAGGATGGCCTGCGCGTCTCCACGAACATCGTAGGTGTCGTAATCGAAGAAGATGTCCTGGACGTTGGACTTGAATTCTTCTTCAGCCGACATGGTGTTGGTGGGAGTTTCAACGGCGGGAGGGGCATTGACGGTAACGCGCGCCGTAGCATCTGCGGTGCCGCCGTCGCCACGGGCTACGAGGTGGTAACTGGTCGAGGCGCTAGGCGTCACGCTTCTGGTTCCTGAGGTGGGCACGTCGCCAACGCCATCGATATTAACGCTGGTCGCATCGGTGGTGCGCCAGGTCAGCGTCACCTGATCGCCGGCCGATACTGAGGTCGGAGAAGCATTGATCTGGGCGGTGGGGGCGGGTGAGGTCGCGGGGGCGGTGTCGGTGGGCCTTGTTGTCGGGTGCTTCTTCTTGCAACCCGCAACGGCAACCAAGACGACAAGCAGCATTGCAAAGCCAAGAACACGTGAACGATGGTTCAAAGGGGTAACTCCTTCCGCTGACTAAATGGGATTTCTGATGACATAACCATTTTATCCCTGCGCAGCCGTCGTGCGTAATCATGCGTGACTGTGCGCACAATGGCGGAATCATCGAAGGCACGGTCGGTTCAATTGGAACTGCGGATAGCGGCATGGCGGAGGCCAGGAAGTTGTGCAAAAGAGCTCACATGCTTTGCTGAAATCGCAGTGCGCCTGAACGGTGTCAATCTCATACTCGCGTGGCGAATAAATGCTAACCAGTTGAATCAGCAATAATCCGTGAGGTTTGGCGCAATGCGGAGGGGAGCGGAGTATTCAAAGGCAGCTGGGCGCGTAAGGCATTAGGATTATGAGATACACATGTTGATATCTTCGCGTCGCTTCACTGAGCGATCGAGCAGGCATTTCAAGAAAAGCCTGGGGAGAGGTCTGCGAAATCGGTGGAGTTCGAGGAGAGTAGTTCAAGTAGTGAGGGGAAGCTTAATGAAGCAGGTAAAGGCGGCGATTGCGCTGTTGTTGTTCACTACGATGTCGATGTACGCGCAGCGTTCCGCGGAGACTCACTACAAATGGAAGAGCGTGCAAATTGTCGGCGGCGGCTTCGTCGATGGCGTAATTTTTCATCCCCACGTAGCGGGCGTTCGGTTTGCACGCACGGATATGGGCGGGGCTTATCGCTGGGACGAAAGCGTCCATCGATGGCAGCCGATGCTCGACTGGATGCCGTACAAGGATTTGAATCTGATGGGCGTCGAATCGATCGCCGTTGATCCGGCGGATGCGAAGCGCGTCTATTTGGCGTGTGGAACCTACACCAATGCACGCACCCCGAACGGTGCAATTCTTCGTTCGCAGGACGGCGGTCGCACCTTTGAGCGCTCGGACCTGCCTCTAAAGTTTGGTGGAAATGAAGATGGTCGCGGCAATGGGGAGCGCCTCGTGGTCGATCCTGAGGATCCGCGCGTGCTGCTGCTAGGAACCCGCCATGACGGCCTTTGGCGCTCTCAAGATCGCGGAGCGACGTGGGCGCGGGTAAGCAGTTTCCCAGATGTGCAGGAAGCTGTGCCCCCGATGCCGGTTCCGGTTCCAGGCGAAACGCAGGAACAGCATTGGCGACGCATGCCGGTGCGCGGAAGCGGCATAGTGTTTGTGAAATTCGTGCCGAGCGCAGCAGCGGGGAATGAAAACGCAGAGGAGATTTATGTAGGCGTATCGCTGATGGGGCGCACTAATCTTTTTGTCTCCAGCGACGCAGGCGTTCACTGGCACGATGTGGCTGGGGAGCCTACGAAGTATAGGCCCACGCGTGCCGCGCTCTCGACCGATGGCTCTCTGTACATTGCTTATGGAAATGCGCCTGGGCCATCACGCATGACCGATGGAGCAGTGTGGAAATTGAGCACCCGAACGGGCGCATGGAGTGACGTTACACCCGATCATCCAACCGCAGGGGGCAAGGAATTTGGATACGCCGCGGTGTCGGTCGACGCGCATCATCCGCAGACTCTGATTGCGAGTTCATTTGGCAGGCCGGGTTCGGCTGGCGGCGAAGACATCTTTCGTTCGACAGATGGCGGCGCGCGTTGGAAGCCGATCTTCGGCGGCGGTGGTGCGTACGATTACACGCTTGCGCCCTATGTGAAGAGCACGCCAATTCACTGGC
>JANXYB010000007.1 GCA_025350325.1 Acidobacteriaceae bacterium | reverse complement strand
CAGTTTGATTTGGAAATAGTTGTATGTTGTGCGCCCCTTCGACCGCAGCCCGGCGAGCCTGCAATAATCGCGGGTATGCAAACGGTGATCACGGCGGAGAAACTCTGGGACGGAAGTATTCTGCATGACCACCCGCTGATTGTCGTGGACGGCACGCAGATCAGTTCAATCGCCAGCCGTCCTTCGGCCGAAATGCCCAAAGACGGTCGTATTCTCGACTTTCCCGGCGCAACGCTGGCGCCTTCCTTCTTCGATGTGCATATTCACGGCGCCGCGGGCCACGACGTGATGGAGGCGACGCCGCAAGCGCTCGATGCCGTGGGCAGCTTCCTGGCGTCGCGCGGCACGGGAAGCTTTCTCGCAACTACGGTGACCGCTCCACTCGACGCGACTCTGCGCGCTCTCACAGGGCTCGCGCGTCTGCTCTCGAAGGCTCCCAAGGCCAGTTTGGCACGCCCCATCGGAATTCATCTTGAAGGGCCGTTTTTGTCGCATAGCAAATGCGGTGTGCAGCCTGTGGAACACATGCTCGAACCGAGCATCGACGTTTTCGACCGCCTCTTCGATGCCGGAGAAGGTCACGTACAACTGATGACCATAGCTCCAGAGCTTCCCGGCGCCGCCGAACTGATACGCCACGCCACCAAGCGCGGTGTGCGCGTTTCGCTGGGCCACTCCGACGCCACCGCCGCAGACACCATCGCCGCAATTACTGCAGGCGCGATCAACGCTACACATACTTTCAACGCTATGCGGCCACTCGATCACCGCGAGCCGGGCATCCTGGGCACGGTGCTGACAAACGACGCGCTTTACGCCGAACTGATTTGCGATGGCATCCATACTGCGCCCGAAATGGTTCAGTTATGGTGGCGAGCCAAGGGGCCTGAGCGCGCGATTCTCGTAACCGATGCGATGAGCGCGGCCGGAATGCCTGATGGGGAATACACGCTGGGCGGGTTTCCAGTGCAGGTCTCAAATGGGCGTGCCACGGCACGGGGAGTGCTCGCCGGAAGCGTGCTGACTCTCGATCGCGCGTTGATCAACTTCGTACAATACACCGGCACTACGGTTGAGAACGGACTACGCTGCCTGACCACAAATCCCGCAGCCATGACGGGCATGGGAGAGTGGGCTGGCGCGCTGGCAGTTGGGCGCCCAGCCAACCTCGTAGCGGTCGACTCGGCCGGTCGGTTGCTGGCGTCGATGGTAGGCGGGCAATTAGTGCAGTAAGCGCCTAACCTGCCGCGTCGGCGAGCCGCTGCGCCCGCCACACAGCTCCCTCAATCCCCACGGTTTCCTCTTGCATGATGGGCATAGCGGGTGCGGCGGCCCGAAGTCCCGTAAAAAAGGGCTCGCGCACCAGCCGCGCCTTACCTATGACACTCCCAATCCACGCAACTGGAACTTCCGCAGTGAGATTGTGTTTGCGACGCAGTTTGCTGCGGACCAGAAGCACAGTCTCAACGAGATCGGTGGCAGCCTGCTCCATTACCCCTGCCGCGACCACGTCTCCCTCCTCTGCGAGTTGGCCAATGGCTGGCGCAAGTGCAGCAAAATCCGGTCCGGGCGTGCCGTCGCCAAGGTTGACCAGTTCCTCAATGGTGCTGGTACCCCAGATGCGGCCGACCGTCTCGAGAATGCGTGTCGGCTGTTCGCGATCGTAGGCATTGAGGGCGCGCCGCACTGCGTGCAGGCCGATCCAGTAACCGGAACCTTCATCGCCCAGCCGCGAACTCCAACCACCGGCGCTTTCGCGGGAGCCGTCCGGTGCGCGTCCGATGCAATTGGTGCCGGTTCCGGCGATTTGCAGAATTCCCGGCCCCCCACGGAACGACGCATCGAGGGCGATTACCTCATCGCCAACCACTTCGGAATGCTGAATGCCAAAATCGCGAAAGACTGCCGTGATCCACTCGGCCACGCCCGGCATGGTGGCGCTGGCCACGCCCGCTGAGGCCGCCTTGACGCTAGAAACACCAGCGTTAGCGAAGACTTCCTTGAGAAGAGCACGCAAGTTGGTTTCGGCTACTTCAGCGCCGACGCGCAGGCGCTTGATTGAGCCATTCTCGGCAAAGGCCAATACCTTGTCACCCGCAACGATAGAGGCGCGCGTGCGTGTTCCCCCGCCATCAATGCCCAACACCAGGGTCATCTGCTGTTCTCCTTTAGTGCACTGGGTCAGTGTGGGCCGGCTCAGGTTTTTCAGGCTCTGCACCGCCGTCGCGCAAGGTGCCGGCGAGTACATTGAGGCTGCCGTCATTCTTCGCGACGTCAAGGCCAAGCATGTGGCCAATCCAC
>JANXYB010000151.1 GCA_025350325.1 Acidobacteriaceae bacterium | reverse complement strand
TCCAAAGCCCCACTCGGAATAGTCCAAAATTAGCCTGAAACGATGGCTAATCATTTCCGTGCATGAAACAGACTTTTCCCTCATAGCGAAGCACCACCTCATTCTTGCTGGTATCAATGGCACCCCAGGCAAAGATCTTGCCGGTAGCATTCCGGAACTTGCCGGTACCGCCCTTGATCGGCACTCCGTCCGGATAGCTGGCCGCATACAAGCCCGCAATACCGCTCGGGTACGCAACCGCATCCGCTGGATCGGCGTTGATCGTGTCCCCTGTTATGGTGACCCAATGGTGCTGATTGTGAAGAGTAAGAACCCCTGCTGGGCCATCTTTCAGGCTTAGAACTGTGACGCCAATTCCGCCCGCGAGATCTCCCGTCGCGGAGCCGAATGTCGTGTTCGGATTAAGGAAGTTTGTCGAAATCGAGCCGCTAACCCGATGGCAATCGTCCTGAGCTTGAGCGGCCATACACGAAACGGCGATGACGAACGCGAACAAAAACTTGACCATTGAATTCTCCTTGACGATGGATTTGAAGAGGTTTACTCCAGCTTCGCCCGAGGCACACCTCGAGCGCAGGTTTAGGCCTAACTGTCCATCGCTTTCCTGCTACCCTTGAGCAGGTTTTTGATGTCAGTTGCGCTGCTGCAAGATCATATTGACGGAAGCCTGGAGATCCAGTCTTAAGGAAAGTCCAGGTTTTTTCCAACGACTCGATAAGTCACGAAAAGAGTGGGGAATGAACGAGCCTGGTGGTGACTACACGTTTGGTCCATTCAACCTCGTCTGCGATCAACATTTGCTTACACGTAACGGTGAACCGATCGCGTTACCGCCAAAGTGTTTCGATTTACTCTGCTTGTTGGTGAGACAAAGAGGGCGGCTCTTCGAGAAAGATCGCTTGATGCAGGCTCTTTGGCCCAACACATTCGTGGAAGAAGCAAACCTCTCGAATTTAGTAGCATTGCTGCGGAAAACACTTGGTGATTCGCCGACGGTGTCAAGATACATCCAAACTGTTCCGAAGCTTGGATATCGTTTCGTAGCGGCGGCCAGCAGTGCGCCCACTGAAGACCGCGATATGCAGACATCGCGTCACGATCCTCGCAAGCGTGCGATTCGGATTCTTATCTTCCCCTTTCGTTATGGCAGGGGTTCGTCCAATCTGGAATATCTCGCCTACAGTCTGCCCGAAGCTATATCGACTACTCTCGCCGAAATGAATGTCTTCACGATCAGGTCTATTCAAGTTGCGATGCGTTTCGACCCTATGCACTGGGATCCGTTGCAGGTTGGGAAAGAGGCCGACGTAGACGTGATTCTCGGCGGGAGCTTGGATCAACACGGGGAAACCGGTTTCCATGTCGTCACGCATCTGGTAGACGCCGCGAAAGGCACACTGCTGTGGTCTAAATTCTGGGAAGTGAACGAAACGGACCTGTTCAGATTCCAACAAGCAGTTGTCCATTTGCTCGTGCGGAGTCTGGTCCGCGGTGCTTGTGAGGATGGGACCCTTGGCGTGACGATCGATGCGCCGAGCAATCCGGAAACATACGAACTCTATCTCCGGGCGAACCAGCTTGCGATCGATAGCAGCGACCCTGTTAAGGTAGCGCTGGCGCGCGACCTCTACCTGGCCTGCACAGAGAAAGATTCAAATTATGCCCCAGCCTGGGCGCAGCTGGGCCGATGTTATCGGCTTCTTGAGAAATTCCAACCGGGCTCCCCGGTGGACGGACAACTGGCGCTGAGCGCAATTGAACGGGCCTTTGTCTTAAATCCGAATTCCGCAATTGCCCATAACGTCTGCACACCCATCCAGGCAGATATGGGCCAGGCGGAAAGCGCGATGGTGCGACTGCTGCGGAGGGCGGAGTCGCACGACAATGACCCGCAAGTCTTTGTCGCCCTAGTGCACGCTTGTAGGTATTGCGGCCAGCTCGATGCATCGCTGGAGGCCCATCGAATCGCGATCTCACTTGATCCCAATGTGCGCACCAGCGTAGCCCATACATACTTCGCGATGGCTGACTATGAGAAAGCCATCTATTGGTATGGCCATGGAACTGCTTTGTATATGGACGTCGTTGCCCTGGCGTCCATGGGCAGAGAACAAGAGGCATCGGCACTACTGTGGACTCGTAAAAAGAATTTCAAAGCCATGCCTTCTCAGATGAATGCTCTAGATGCGTACCTGTTGAAAGACCACGAACGAGGCGTGGCCGTGCTCCGGGCAGCAAGCCAGGCCCAATTTCGCGATCCAGAATCCCGCTTCTACCTGGCCCGCCAGGCGGCAAGACTTGGAGCCGTAGACCTGGGCAATGAGCTTCTCCTTCAATCGGTGGAAGAGGGTTCCTGGAGTACCGTCAGGAAGGCGCGGGACCCGTGGCTCAAAGCACTGCGCGGGACGGCCTCGTTCGCCCGTACCTGTGAAATCGTTAAGACCCTGGAAGCCCGCTCGACATGCGCGTTCCTCAAAGCAGGCGGAGCGCACATTTTCCCATCAATCGACGCCACTCGGAATGTAGGGTCTGCCACCTTTTAGCGAAAAATGAGGGTGACCCCCGGGACGGGCCGCTTTTGATTTGGGAGGGCAGTAACATCGTCAGGTGGTTTACCTTGTGATCGACGATGTCGATTTCGATGTCTTGGGATCGGGGGAAAAGCGGATCCTTCATGCGCGGTGTATTAATCAGGGGTTTGCCGGTTGGCCGAACTTTCTCGACTCTGCCGGCTAATGTGCTTGTTTACATACATAGCTGCATCTGCGGATCTTAGAAGGCTGTCTTTGGTCGTACCATCCTCGGGGTAGAGTGCGATACCAATGCTGGCCGAGCCATGGACAACGTAACCTTCTGCAACGAATGGCACGTCAAAACAGCGTTCCAGGCGTAGCCCGATCTCTTCGACCTCCGCACGAGTACGAATCTTAGGCAGAAGCACAGCGAACTCATCCCCACCAAGCCGGGCGAGCATATCGACGGATCGAAGCTGCTGTTTCATGTGATTGGCAACCTCCTGCAAGTAGAGGTCGCCGACCTGGTGACCGTAAACGTCATTCACCAGCTTAAAGTCGTTCAGGTCGATGTAGACCAATCCGAAGACGCTTGCATCCAGGCGCGCCTGTTCGATCTGCTTATCCAGGTAATTTTCCAGTGAAAAGCGATTGTGGATATCAGTGAGCAAGTCGAACTCCGAGCGGCGAACCAGGTCGGAATAAAGCCGTCGGGTTTCGATGGCAAGGCTGGCCAGTGCGGCAGCCGCGGGCAGAGTTTCTGCGTCAAGGGCCGGGTGCGTGGCGAGGGGATCGAACGCGGCATACATCTTCCCCAGTGCCGGACCAGTATGGGCCGGTATCGGCTCTTGGACGATGCGGAACGAAGTGAGGTTCGACGGGCAGTTGCCAAGTTGTGCTCCATCGGCGATCTGACACCAGCACGGAGAACCGCGCAGCTTGTACGACACAAGCTCGGTGATTTGTTCAATGATCTGAGCGAGGGGGCGAGAACCATTGATGTCTTCAAGAATGCGGCTTCTTCCACGCTCAACGTAGGCCATTGAAGCGTTTTCGCGGCGCACTTTGCGCTCAATGAACCAGCCCCTGGCGCCAGCGGCAAACAGCAAGACGAGCAAAATGCCAACGATAAGACCAAGATTGCGAACGCTTAGCAATGACGGGGGGGCGATGACCGAGATATCGTCGAAAGAGCGCAGCAGAATATTGAAGGGGACCTCTAATTCGGTCGGGTCGATGGAATTGGCTTGCACGACCATGCAAATGCCGGTGACTCGAATTCTACTTCCTGTAGGAATCTGCCACATTCGTCGAAGTGGCCGGCCGGCGGGGGGATGGCGATAGATTGCGGTAAAGAGCTTGCCACGGGATGACACCACGAATTCATCCTGTGAGTCTTCTCGAACCGCCGCCACCACTTCCCCTTCAAAAGAGACGAGGTCATTTTGATGGCCGTTCGGGCTTCCATTATTCCAGGAAGCCAGTTGATGCCACGTGGCGATTTGCGGCTCAAGGGGATCATAGATGTTGGTGTCCTCGATTTCGCCGTCATTCAGTGCAAGGAAGCCCTCATGAGCGTCCGCAAAGCCCGTTGCTACCGCAACGTCTCCGATCCGCAACGGAATACTTGAGCGAGTCCAGATCCACAGACTCTTGTCTCCATCTTGCAGAACGACAGCCGACCCTGGCTGGTAGTAGGTCAGGGTTCCTTTGACTCGCACTCTCTGCGTCACATCTTGTACGTAGGAACTCGTCAGAACCTCGTTCATTGGCGTAATCGGAAGCGAATCGTAACTTGTTTCGGCATGCTTCAGAATCCTCACGTCTTCAAGCGAGGGGACTTCGAGGAGGATGCCGATCAGTTGCATCTTGCTGTCGAATTTCCCTGATACCACTCCGGTGACTTCTACCGTGGTGTCGAGTAGCCCTTTGAGCTTGGTCGCGTCGGTTTCGACGATGGTAGCTTCTATGGGGCCTCCTTCCATGAGCAGCCTCAGGTAAATGCCGTGCATGGGTCCGAAGTTGACGATGTCCGCGCTGCGTACTATGGCCCGAACTGATACGCGCATGCAATCGCGTTTTGCGCCGATCAACTGCTGAAAGTCAGCGCGGACTGGCTTCGGAAGAGGACCGTGCTGAACAACGGTTACGCTCTCACTGATAACGTCCGTGTTGAAGCTATCCCGCGTCTTTCCCTGTATCAGGATGCGATCGCCAAGCACGAAATTTTCATTTGCCTTCGTCTCAACATAAATTGCTTCGTTGCCATCCTGAACAAAGAGGTCAATGTCGGTCTTGTTGTAATAGGTAACCGTACCCTCAAAGGCAACCGGCAAACCGGCTCGGGCCTCTGCTTTGGTCAAACTACGGACGGCATGAAGCGAATTGAGCGTCGCAGGTTGAGAAGCCCAGGTTGCCGAGGCACACGCGACAGCCAAGGTGATTGCAAAAGGCAAAGACCTCATGAGACTGGTTCCCAAACGAACCCTATGAGCGCAGACTATTCCTCCGCGGTCTTCGATCTCGATGCGCCGAGGTATCTCGTGCAAGACGGGGTTGTACACCGTGTAACCTCTCGAATCAGCCGTTGAGTGAGCCTGATCATACTCTGAATGCGAAGCTTGAGAGCCAAACAATGCACAGCCGACCACTCGTTCGTAATCCCGCGATCATAAAATAGACATCCTCGTGCGTCTCTTAAGGCACACCTTTTGACACGGCCGGACCGCAGGGATCCGGCTATTGATTAAAGGGGATTTACAAGGTGGGTTTTTCGAAGCCTTTTGTCACAGCAACGAGTCGGGACTGCTGCGTAATCGCCGAGTAGCCTTTCGAGTTAATTTGAGGTGTAAACGCGTATTGATCTGTCTCGCCGATTGATCAAGCGGTCGGCGGACTGTTGATCACTGGCCGATTTTCCAAGGCTGACTTGCCGTGGAAGCCGGTCGCTTTGGGTCAGACGACGACACCGGCCGAACCCAAACAAGGAACCTTGGCCAATTCAATCTAAGGTCTATGCCACACTATTATGAAGACTTCGATTCGCTGATCTCTGCCGGCCTGCGTTCAAAAAACGGCATTCGCCGAAGAAGCATAAGGAGAAATAATGTTTGGTTACTGTGTGTGGATCCTGATTGCTTTGATCATTGCAAATGGTAGCGCTGCTATTGCGGAACAAGCTCGAGGCATCAATCAGGCCGTGCCGGAGATCGCCGCGCTTGAACCAGAGCTTGAGAGTCTTTATCGAGACTTGCATGAGCGCCCGGAACTCGCATTTCATGAGCAGAGAACGGCCGCCGCACTCGCCGATCGCCTCAAGGCACTTGGCTTCGAAGTAACCACCCAGGTGGGCGGCACCGGCCTGGTCGCTATCTTGCGCAACGGCCCCGGGCCGGTCGTCATGCTGCGTACGGAACTCGACGCACTACCCATCGAGGAGAAGACGGGGCTTCCTTTCGCAAGCAAAGCCAAGGGACTCGACTCTGAAGGGAAAGTGGTCCCGGTCGCGCACGCATGTGGCCACGACTTGCACATGACCGGCTGGTATGGTGCTGCCACGATCATGGCACGCCGCCGCGCCAAGTGGCATGGCACGTTGATGCTGGTTGGCCAGCCTGCTGAGGAGATCAATGGGGGGGCGGCTGCCATGTTGGCAGACGGTCTTTTTACTCGATTTCAGAAACCCGATTTTGCGATCGCGATGCATGACGAGCCCTCTCTACCATCCGGTAAGGTTGGTTTCCATTCTGGATTTTTTCGCGCGTCTTCAGATTCGGTCGACGTGACGATCTTTGGTCGTGGTGGACATGGTGCTCGGCCCCAATTGACCGTCGACCCCATTGTCCTCGCGGCCCGAGCCATTCTTGGCATTCAGACAATCGTGTCGCGCGAGTCAGATCCGCTGTCCCCGGCCGTCGTCACCATTGGCTCCATCCACGGGGGCACCAAGGGCAACGTGATCCCCGACGAAGTCAGGATGCTGATGTCTGTACGAAGCTACGACGAAAAGGTACGAAAACACCTTCTTGCGTCGATCAAACGCCAGCTGGATGCAGAAGCCGTGGCGGCCGACGCACCGTCTCCCCCGTCGATCAATGTCATTCCGGGTGCTGAAGCCGTCTACAACGATCCTCAACTAACTGCGCGCCTGGTGGATGCGCTACGCCAGCATCTGGGGGACGAAAGCGTGGTTGAGATGCCTGCACAAATGACATCTGAAGACTTTTCGGAATATGGCCGTGCTGGCGTACGCGCCGTGCTCCTGCACATCGGAGCGGTGAACCCGGCAAGGCTGGCAAGCGGCGCTAAAGTTCCCGATCTTCACTCCCCACAATGGTTTCCCGAACTCGAACCAACCCTTCGTTCACTCGTTGCGGCAGAAGTGGTGATGCTCACGGACCTGCTAGCAGCCCACGGGAATGGGGGCAATAAGTGAATACGGTCCAACCGTATGCAAGCAACCTGCGAGGCCACGAGTTTGAAAAGCTGAAGGACGGTTGTCGTCGCTCAGTTCGGAAAATAAGTGGAACTGCCACATCGGATGTGAATATGCAGCGAGCGCTATGCGATGAACGGAGCATCGATCTAGGAGATTCAAGTGGCGGCGGGACACAAGACGGTGCCGATGGCTGCGAAATATTCCCATTTAAGTCCCACTCACAACCAGGGCGTTGTCGATCGCATTTCCAGCATCACGTAGCATGCAAGTAGCCTCCGACCATGTGCCATCGGAACTGCCACCAGCTAAAATGAGCCCACGTCTTTGAAATGACTGCTTGCAAAGTAAGTTAATCAGTCAAATTGGTGCCCGGAGGGGGACTTGAACCCCCACAGCCTTGCGGCCTGCGGATTTTAAGTCCGCTGCGTCTGCCAATTTCGCCATCCGGGCTAATCTAATTCTACCCCTTAAAACCTTCTGGTGGAACAACAGCTAATCCATGCATGTCTATTGGGCCTATTCCCTTGTCTTTGTTTTCGAAGCAATGGTGATATCCAGCTGCTAAAAGCTTCCTGCGAATTTCCGTATAAGCTTCTTCGCTCAATTCCAAGGTAACATAA
>JANXYB010000122.1 GCA_025350325.1 Acidobacteriaceae bacterium | reverse complement strand
CAAGAACGTCTTCTGGCAAGTTGGAAGCGCCGCGACCATTAACGGCATTCTGGGAGGCGGGACGATGCAAGGGACCATCATTTCTCAGGATGGTGTATCCATCTCGACGGCTGGCGTTGACGCGATAACCACAATCAACGGCAGAGCGCTGGTGTTGACTGGACCGGTAACCATGGTGAACACAGTCATCAATGTACCTGCTCCCTAACACCAAACCGAGACGGCTCGCAAGGGCGGTCTCGGCTTGATGTAGACATTGCGCAATTTGGTATGTCTTGCGCTTCGAGTCCATCCCCCGAGACTCAGACTTATTGATAATTATTGCGACTATCAGTTTGCGATAAAGCAACTAGATTGAGTTAGGGCCGGTGCCACGGCGACGCAGCCAATGCTCCACTTAGATAGAACCCATCAATTGCAACCTCGAAGATTCGTTGTTTGCCGAGAAGCGTAACTACGAACGGCCTGGTTTCAGGTGCGGCGTACCTAAGGGAAGGACCACACCGGCGGGCATGAGTTCCTGCCAGGCGCCCCTGCCTTCACCAGAACTGTCTTGACATAGATCACGGCAAGGGATTGAGTTGTTTGCGAAACTCTACCCGTTAGCCCGCGGCGCCGTTTGTTAGTCCGCTAAGCGGGTTCGCAGACAATCAGCTTCTACACGAACGATGGGATCTGAGGGGATTCTATGGAGGGCGTGGGGCACTCGAAACAGCCGCGTACTGTCACAGCAACGCGGTGGACTTTTAATGGCGGATTCTCGCAACTATCAAAGAAACGCTAGCGGAGGAAATGCAGTTGAAAGAACTTGAGCAGATCTCTTGGGAGAGACCTGCTCAAGTGGAACCAAGTCAAGCAAAGTAACAGGAGTACCAGCCCCGGTTACAAGGTTGGCGACATTGCAGTGAGGCGTAGGGATCACCTTTCGCGCGCTCAATTGCTGCCACGATCCTTGCCAACCAAATCAACCGCCGTTCGCTCTCACCAGCCGGGGGGAATCGTCGATTTTGTCCCTCGGCGCAAGGCCAACCAAGGACGCCTCGGAGAGCCGTCGCTTTGTTTTAGAGCGTGTCGGGGTGCGAAGGCCTGTGACGCCGACCAATTTTGACGGATCTGTTTTAACGATTGTGATGCGTGGTTGTTCCGAGTTCCGCTCGGGCAATTGATCGAGCAGGAGTACATTGAGCAGCGACTTGTGCACCTGGATGCGGCCGTTGTAGTCGATGAAGCCTAGCTTGCGAAAGCGATTCATGAAAAAGCTGACACGAGACCGTGTGGTGCCAATCATGTCGGCCAGGGTTTGCTGCGTAACGGCAGGGATGAAAGTCTCTGGTTCCGCGGCTTTGTCAAACTCCGCCATCAACAAGGGAATGCGCGCGAGGCGCTTCTCGGAAGAATTGAAAAGCTGGTCGATCAGATCGGCCTGCGTTCTCATGCTGCGCGCCAGCAAGAATTTCAGAAAGATGTCGGCGAACGGAGGATCGTCATGCAGCTTGCGAATCATCTCTTCCGTCTTGAATTTCAGCGCGGTGCAGGGGACTTCGGCGGTGGCCGTTGCCTGGCGCAGGCCAAGCACTTCCGCGAGGGATTCCTCTCCCACGAAGTCGCCGGCGGAAAGAAGCGTGATTGTGGCCTCATTGCCGTTCTGTGAAACCACGGTTAGTCTTGCGCGACCCGTCCGAAGGTAGAAGACGGAGTCAGCGGGATCGCCCTGGGTGAAAAACGCTTGCTTCGGCTTCAATTCGATGACTGTCTTGCCAAGGCCCGCTTGAGAAAGAAAAGAGGCTGCGTAATATATAGAGGTGTTCTTTTCGACAGTGACCATGTAACCTCCCCCGAAGGCTATTTCAACTCATGAGCAGCGAGGTTCAAAACTTAGTGGATCGTGATGAGTCGCGAAAAAGGGCTACAGACCTTCGATCGGTAACCCTCCGCGTAGCTGGTGAGAGTAGGCGTCAAACCCACGCGTCACCCTGTCTTTACTGAGCGGGCAACAGCCGGTCGTAGCTCGGTCGAGATTCTGCGCACGGATTGGATAATGCTGTCGGCCAACTGCCCCGTAACGCGAATCCGTTTGAGCCTATCGCCGTTTCCGCGCGGCAACCGCTCAGCCAGCTAGGCTAGATCCATTTTCACAGCGGTCAATGACTGGCCCAGTTCATCGTGAACTTCCCGAGAGATTCTGGTGCGCTCCTCTTCTCGAATGGACAACAGGTGCGCGGCAAGATTTCGGAACTGCTCGCTTGAAGATCGCAATGACTGCTCGGCGCGCTTCATGTCGGACAGGTCCGAAGCGATCAGCAGACAGCCCGCGCGCTGCTGAGGCGGAGTGGATTCAATGAGAGATTGACCGACAAAGGAACGCCTTTTCGCGATTGCAAACGGATCTCGCCCCGGCAGTTCCTTTG
>JANXYB010000111.1 GCA_025350325.1 Acidobacteriaceae bacterium | reverse complement strand
CTTGAAAAACAATTCCGGACGCTCTGCAGAATAAACGCGATCGTAAAACGTGCCGCCGCCCGCGTCCTTCGCCTCTTCCATGCGCGCCCCGCGGCTCCGGTAGTAAGTTACGCCTGCGGCCCATACTTCCTGCTGCCCGATAGGCGCGAGCAATTGCACTGTATCAAAGTGCTCAGCCGGTGCTGTTGTTGATACCAGCTTCGCCAGGAATTCGGGCAAGTCTTCGCGCGCCAGTAGTGCGTCCCACGAGAGGCTAATTGGGAAGTGTTGTCCACTTTCTTCAGCGAAATTGCCGGCTTGGGTGCGGTAGAGTCTCACGGGATTTCCGGCCTCCATAGCTTGCATTCCATGGTAAATGCGGCGATAGACTTGTGGTGCGATGGCGGTGTCGGCAATCACCCACACCATGCGTCGAACTTCCCTGCCCTGACCGCCTTCGCGAGCGCTTCGATGTCCGGCGCGAGCACACGATCTTTCTCAAGGCGCGGAACAATTTCACGCACCGCTGCATGCGCGGCCTCGATATCGGGGCTTGACTGCAATGGCCGTCGAAACTCCAGTGCCTGCGCTGCACACATTAACTCAATGGCCACGATTCGCTCGGCATGCTCGACAATCTGGCGCAGCTTGAGCGCGCCGGTCATACCCATCGAAACGTGATCTTCTTTTCCTCCATCGGTTGGAATGTTGCCCGTCGATGAAGGATGAGAGAGCACCTGGCACTCGTTGATGAGAGCTGCGGCAACAATTTGCGCAATCATAAAACCCGACGACAGACCGGGATCATTTGAAAGAAACGCCGGCAGGCCTTCATTGATGTCGGGATTCAACAGGCGGTCGATGCGACGCTCGGTGATACCGGCAAGATCCGTGATTGCGAGCGCGGCGTAATCGAAAGCGTAGGCCAACGGCGCACCGTGAAAATTCCCTCCTGAAATCACATCACCCTCGACTGAGCCATTTTGTCCCCCCGAATCTGACGTCGGAAATACAAGAGGATTGTCGGTCGCAGAACCGGCTTCGATTTCAAGCACGCCTGTCACGTGCTCGAGCACGCCACGAACGGCGCCGTGCACCTGCGGCATGCAGCGCAGGCAGTAGGCATCTTGCACGCGTGAGTCGCGCTGGCGATGCGATTCGCGAATCTCGGAACCTTCCAGCAGGGCCATCAAATGAGACGCAGACGCGACTTGGCCAGCATGCGGTCGGACCTCGTGGATTTTCGGATCGAAGGCAGCGGGCGTGCCCATTAGCGCCTCAAGCGACATCGCTCCAGCAAGATCGCACAAACGCACAACGCGACGGCCGCGGGCAACGGCTAGCGCTCCGACCGCGGTCATGGCTTGCGTACCGTTGAGCAGTGCCAGACCTTCTTTCGCGGCAAGCTGCAACGGTTCGAGACCAGCGCGACGCAATGCTTCGCCACCTTGCACTCGCTGCCCGCGGTAATAAGATTCACCCTCACCGATGACGACCAAAGCCAGATGCGCCAGGGGCGCGAGGTCCCCGCTTGCTCCTACTGACCCCTTCTCGGGAATGACGGGATGTACGCCTGCGTTGAGGAGATCGACAAGCAGTTGCAACAATTCCGGGCGAACGCCGCTACATCCCCTGGCCAGCACGTTAGCGCGTAACAGCACCATGGCGCGCGACTCCGCCTCTGAGAGCGGTTGGCCAACCCCACCCGCGTGGCTGCGTACGAGGTTGATCTGCAGCTCAGCCAGCTTCTCGTGAGGGATGCGAACGTCAGACAATTTCCCGAAGCCAGTATTTACTCCGTAGACAATCTGGCCTGCAGCGAGAATCTGTTCGATGAGCTTGCGACTTTTAGAAACACGCACGAGAGCCGCCGGATCTATCGCGACAGGACAGGCAGCGATGGAGACGGCTTCGATCTCAGCCAAAGCGAGAGCCTGCCCGTTGAGAATGACAGTTTGCATGAAGCCGATGGTAGAAGGTGCGGTAGTGGCGGTACAGACAGATTCGACGGAAGAACCGCGATAGCGCAATCGAATAGCTTATAATTTGAATCAATGGCAATGGATTCCACGGCGCTTTTAGATTCGTACGGGCGAAAACTTCTAGACCAGCTTCAACGGAATGCCCGGCTTAGCCTTGCTGAACTAGGACGCCGCGTCGGCCTCTCACCCACCGCGACCACCGAGCGACTCAAGCAAATGGAGGAGGCCGGAATCGTGCGCGGATTCACGGTCGAGATTGATCGCGAAGCCTTAGGACTCGAAGTGATGGCCTTCATCCGCATGAGTTGCGGAGGCCAAAACTACTACCGCCTGCTTGAGTACATACACACCCTCGAGGAAGTACGGGAATGTCATCACTTGACCGGCGGCGATGACTTCCTGCTCAAGATCACCACCACCAACATGGCTGATCTTGAAGCGCTGATCGAGGCGTTGCTCCCTTACGGCAATCCGGTCACTAGCCTTGTCCTTTCATCGCCAGTGGAACACAGAAAATATGCTGTGCTCGGCAAGCTAACTACAGTGACGAAGAAGCCCGCCCGCCGCCGCTGACGCGATCGTGCGCTGATTCGTTTATTGCTTACTATTTCTTCTCGATCGTGAATTCCGGTAGCGAATCCGGTTGCTGCACCAAGCCCAGGATGCTGCGATTCTTTTTGAGGTCCGCGCCAGAACCGGCAAAGTCATCAAACGCACGATCAGTTACGCGAATGATGTGATCGCGAATGAAAACTGCGCCCTCTGCTGCTCCAGCTTTGGGATGCTTGATGCAACACTCCCACTCAAGCACCGCCCACCCCGGATAATCGTATTGTGCCAACTTGCTGAAGATCGACTTGAAATCTATCTGCCCGTCGCCCAGGGACCGGAAGCGTCCGGGACGATCTATCCAATCCTGATAGCCCCCATAAACTCCCGACCGCCCATTTGGTCTGAATTCCGCATCTTTCACATGGAATGCGCGAACACGTTCATGATAGAGATCGAGAAATGCGAGATAATCCATCTGCTGTAAAACCATGTGGCTCGGGTCGTAAAGAATATTTGCGCGCGCATGATTTCCAACGACTGAGAGAAATCGTTCAAACGTGACGCCGTCATGCAAGTCTTCGCCGGGATGCAACTCGTAGCAGAGGTCAACCCCGGCCTCGTCAAACACATCAAGTATTGGCAACCACCGCTTGCCCAATTCAGCGAACGCTTCGTCGATAAGCCCTGCCGGTCGCTGCGGCCACGGATAGAAAAATGGCCACGCCAGAGCACCAGAAAACGTAGCATGCGCTGTGAGCCCGAGCTTGCGGCTGGCCTCGGCAGCCCATTGCAATTGCTGCACCGCCCAACGCTGTTGTTCGGCAGAATTACCTGCAAGTTCCGGCGGCGCAAATCCATCAAGCATTACGTTGAACGCGGGACTGCTTGCAACCAATTGACCTTGCAGATGAGTTGAAAGTTCTGTGAGCGCGAGCCCCGCTCCGCTCAGTATGCCCAGCACCTCATCGCAGTAATCCTGACTCTCTGCAGCCAGGCTGAGATCAAAAAGACGTCGGTCCCACGAGGGAATTTGCACCCCAACAAACCCGAGCTGCGCCGCCCAATGCGCCATTCCCTCCAGCGTGTTGAAAGGTGCTTCATCGCCCGCAAACTGCGCCAGAAAGATGGCCGGCCCTTTGATCGTCTTCATGTCTCACTCCTGCTTGCACCGTTCTGTTAAAAATTAATCCATCGACCACTTTTGCTGCTCTCAATTGCGCGATCGATAAAGCGCATGCCGCGCACTGCGGCCCTGATCCCCGGCAGCGTGGCGGGTAGCGAGTTTGGCTTCTTCTGGTGCCATGCAACAAGCGCATCTGCAAACTCGCGATAGAGCACCGCAAACGCTTCGACGTAGCCTTCAGGATGGCCGCCCGGAAGGCGCGTGACTACACGTGCGTCGTCGCTTAGATAGCCACCCGCAGCGTGGCGAATTTCTTCCGGACCGTCAAGCCACTTCACACGCAGGCGATTAGGATCTTCCTGGCGCCAATCGATGGACCCTTTCTCCCCGTAGACCCGTAGTCGCAGCCCATTCAACTCGCCCGCAGCAATTTGCGAGGCCATCAACACTCCCGTGGCGCCGTTGTCCATGCGCAACAGTGCTGTACAGTCGTCATCGAGCCGTCGCCCCGGCACCACAGAGCGCAGCGCAGCATTGAGGCTCTCGACACTGAGCGCAGTCACATATTCGAGCAGGTGAAAAGCATGAACTCCGATATCGCCGATGCAGCCTCCGGGACCGTTCAGAGCAGGATCCGAACGCCATGTTGCCTGCTTCTGGCCGGTTGTCTCGAGCGGCGCGCTGAGCCACCCTTGCAGATACTCAACGGCCACTTTGCGGATGGTTCCAAGCCGCCTGCTGGCGCAGATCGAGCGAGCCTCCCGAACCATTGAATAGCCCGCGTAGGTGTGCGTCAGCCCGTACGGCAGTTGGCTTTTCGCGACAGCTTTTTCCAGTTGCAACACCTCTGCGTACGTGGCTGTCGCAGGCTTATCGCTCATCACTGGAAAGCCGGCTTCAAGAGCCGCGAGCGCTACCGGCAAATGAAGATGATTAGGAGTGACGATAGCAACGAAGTCAATCGGATCGGGTCGTTTCCCCTCCGCATCGAGCATTTCGACATAGTTTGCGTACGCTCTGGCGCTATCGATGCGATAAGCTTCACCGGCTGCGCGCGAGTGTTCTGCTGTCTGCGAAAAGGCCCCGGCTACAAGCTCGATGCGGCCGTCCAGTTCCGCGGCCATGCGGTGCACCGGGCCAATGAATGCACCGGGGCCACCTCCGACCATTCCCATTCTTAGTTTGCGCCCTTGTGCCATGAATCCCTCTCACTTGCAGTCAGCGATTTTTGTGCTGGCTAATCTGTCTCAATTTCCTATGCACTTAACGCATGCTCAGGCAGGGCCCGCTTCAGTCCTGGAGCCAAGGTGCGCACAACCAGAAGAGCTACCAGATACGCGGAACCCGAGTAGATAAACAGCGGAACATAACTGTGCGTCAGTTGCAGAATGTGCCCAGCGACCAAGGCGAAAATTGCGCCGCCGAGCGCTCCGCCGACCTGCCCAAAACTCACTACAGTTCCGACATATTCGGTGGGAAACATATCGGATACGGTGGTAAATATGTTTGCCGACCAGCCCTGATGCGCGCTTGCGGCCAGGCTAAGCAGGGCCACGGCCGTCCATTCAGACTGCAATCCTCCAGCCAGCGAAATGGGTACGACCAGGCACGCGCAGGTAAGCATGGCGGTGAGGCGAGCCTGTTTGAGCGTCATTCCAAGACGCACGTATCCCTTGGGCAGCCAACCGCCAAACACGCTTCCGACCGTTGAGAGGACATAGACCACGATCAAGGGCAATCCAATATGCGAGAGGTCAAGTTTGAACCGTGAACTGAAATAGCCGGGCAGCCAGAATAGATAGAACCACCACACCGGATCGGTAAGAAACTTGCCGAGCACAAAACCCCAGGTCTGACGGTAGCCCAGCAGCCGCCACCAAGGCAGCAGCGCGCCCGACGGCACTGCTACGGCGACGCCGCGACTCCAATCCATTGCTTCGCGCGGTTTGCGATATTTGACCGACCACCACACGATCCACGTGGCACTGAAAAAACCCGTGACGAGAAAAGCCGCGCGCCAGCCGAAGTGCAGTGCCACCCAGGGAACGATGAAGGGCGCAAGAATGGCTCCGACACTCGCGCCGGAGTTGAAAATGCCGGTAGCCAGCGCTCGTTCTTTAGGCGGGAACCACTCCGCCGTGGCTTTGATCGCAGCGGGAAAGTTGCCGCTCTCTCCCAATCCCAGGAAAAATCGTGCAACTCCAAAACCGAAGACAGACGTGACCAACGCATGCCCCATCGCCGCGACGCTCCAAAGGCCCGTGACGATAGGATAGCCGCGCCTGCAGCCCAGTCGGTCAACCAGACGACCGGCAAAAATTACACCGAGCGCATAGGCAATTTGAAAACACCAAACGATGTTTCCATATTGAATTTCATTCAGGCTGATGGATCGCTCAACCGTGGGCCATCCATGAAAAAACGGCTGCAGGTGAAGCGTACCGCCTTGCAATACTGGCTTCAGGATCGAGAGCACCTGTCGATCCATGTAGTTAATTGAGGTCGCCACGAACAGCATCGCGCAGACAGTCCAGCGACCGGGCAGCGCTGCAGGATCGGCCAAAGCCTCAGCCTGCCCCATCGATCGTTCTTCATCTATCTGATCGTTCATGCGGCTACCAGTCTGTCAGCGTGCGGTCCCTCATTGATTGACTCCGCTCGCTAGAAATCCGCCATCGACGGCGACGATCTCGCCGGTGATATACGAGGCTGCTTCGGAAGATAGAAATATCGCAGCGCCGGCCAATTCGTTGGCGTTGCCAAAGCGTCCCATCGGGACGCGCATGTGCAGTTCTTCGCCGCGCGGCGTGCCGGTGATCAGTTTTGCGTTCAAGTCGGTTGGAAACATACCCGGCGCGATGGCATTCACGTTCACGCCTGTCTTGGCCAACTCGACTGCCAGCACTTTGGTCAGCGATCCAACGGCCGCCTTCGATGCTGAGTACGCTGCAACCTGGTAAAAGCCAACAAACGTGGTGAGCGAAGCAATATTCACGATCCGGCCGTAGCCAGCCTCAACCATGGTCTTGCCGAAGATCTGGCAAGCGCGCAGCGTACCGGTCAAATTCGTTTCAATCACTCTCGCCCAATCCGCTTCTTCAACATCGAGGGTGCGGGATTTGTGTGTCACTCCCGCAGCGTTTACGAGGATGTCGACCTTGCCGAATTCCTTTATCACCGCATCATGCAGAGCTTGCAAAGATGCCCTGTCAAGTACATCGCTCGCAACACGCAACGTGCGGCGTCCGAGTGCTTCGATCTCTGAGGCGGTTTTCTCTACCTGCTCGATGCGCCGAGAACTCGATACAACTTCAGCTCCTGCGCCGGCCAGACCTAACGCGATGGCGTGCCCCAGGCCGGTCGTGCCGCCTGTCACCACGGCCACCCTGCCGCTCAGATCAAATAGATTCATGCTCATGATTGTGTCCTTGTCTCATCCGGCCTGATAGGCGGCGGCATTGATTGGTGCGGATGTTTTTTGAGAATCAACCGACCCAAGCAATTTATCACCTAAGGCGATTTACTCATGCGCTCCGCATCGCCAGCCAATCCCTCCCGCGTATGCCGACCCAATGCGGTACAGTGTCATTGAACGATTCACAGGAATCCATGGACCCGATTCTGCTTCCGGAAAACGCGCGGCACTGGGACTGCTTGAGTCTCGGCGAGGTGATGCTGCGCCTCGACCCCGGCGAGGGCCGCATTCACACCACGCGACAATTCAAGGCTTGGGAGGGCGGCGGTGAGTACAACGTAGCCCGCGGGCTGCGCCGGTGTTTCGGATTGCGTACAGCGATCGTCACGGCGCTTGCAGATAACTCCGTAGGCCGGCTGGTCGAAGATATGATTTTGCAGGGCGGCGTCGATACGTCCCTGCTCAAGTGGGTCGCTTTCGATGGAGTAGGGCGTACCGTCCGCAACGGACTCAACTTCACAGAGCGCGGTTTTGGCTTGCGCGCCGCCGCAGGATGCAGCGATCGCGGCCATACGGCCATTAGCCAGGTACAGCCGGGCGATTTCGATTGGGAGACAATTTTTGGCGCTGCAAACGGGTCGCGCTGGTTTCACACCGGCGGCATATTTGCGGCACTCTCAACTTCGACAGCCGCAGTTGCCGACGAAGCCATCGACGCAGCGCACCGCTTCGGCACGCCCGTTTCTTATGACTTGAACTACCGCGATTCACTCTGGAAATCCATCGGCGGCAAGCAGAAGGCACAACAAGTGAACCGCGAGCTTGTCGGTAAAGTCGATCTGCTGCTCGGTAATGAAGAAGACTTTTCCGCCATGCTCGGCATTGCGATTAAAGGCGTCGGTGAAGATTTTGCCGAACTCCCCATCGCCGGTTACGAAGAAATGTTGCGCGAAGTTGCTTCGATGTATCCAAACGTGAAGCTCGTCGTAAGCACTCTGCGCATCGCGCAAACAGCGAGCCGCAACGCCTGGGGCGCCATCGCTTTGTATCAGGATCAAATTATTTACCTGCCGCCGCGCGAGATCGATATCTTCGACCGTGTAGGAGGCGGCGACAGCTTCGCCTCTGGCCTCATTTACGGACTGCTTGCGAGCCAGCCTATCGAGTGGTCAGTCCGCTGTGGCGTTGCGCATGGTGCTCTGGCAATGACGACTCCCGGTGACACCAGCATGGCAACGCTCGCTGAGGTTGAGCGAGCTATGAAGGGCGGCTCAGCCCGCATTGCTCGCTAGAGGATAAAGATGGCAGAGACTACAGCGGAAACCATCGAGCGCGTAGGTTTGGTTCCCGTCTTGCGCGCTCGCAGCGTGCGACAGGCTCATGCCGTGGTGCGGGCGATGCTGGCTGGCGGTGTAACCATTGTCGAGGTGACTATGACGGTTCCCGGCGCTGTCGATCTGCTCAAGGAACTTAAGCGGGAGTACGGATCGGATCTGCTGCTCGGTTCGGGCACCGTGACCACCGCCGATGAGGTCGCAGCCACCATCGACGCGGGCGCGGAATTCGTGGTAAGCCCCAGCTTTCACCCGGAAGTTGTGGCGCACACACGAGCACTAGGCAAGCTTTCGATTCCCGGCGCACTGACGCCTACCGAAGTCATTGCGGCCTGGCGGGCGGGCGCGGATTACGTCAAGATCTTTCCATGCTCCGCGATGGGCGGCGCGAGCTACCTTAAGGCGCTGCTGGCGCCCTTTCCATTTTTAAAGCTGATCCCCACCGGCGGAGTGACCCTGCAAACCGCGGAGGGCTTTTTCCGCAACGGTGCGCGAGCTTTGGGCGTTGGCGGCGACCTCGTTGACCTTGCCGCAGTCGACGCCGGACATCCTGAAACCATTACCGAGACCGCACACGCGTATCTCGATTTACTGGCGAAGGTAAGGTCTGAAACGCACGGCAATGGCTAGCAGAGGGGTCCAGATCGCTGCTACTTTCGGCACGTCCCGATTTGCCGATATTTATAGTCCTTGGGAGCACAATGATTTTAAGGCTTCATCCCCGTGAAGATTACAAAGAGCTACAACGCTCGATAAAAACTCAGCCCCATGATTCATAACCCCTTTAGAATCAAATTTCTGCGAATAACCCGCTTAGAGTCAGATTTTTAGCTCCGACCAACCTTCGC
>JANXYB010000107.1 GCA_025350325.1 Acidobacteriaceae bacterium | reverse complement strand
GACATGGTGATCAAGGAGATGACTCTAGATGAGAAGATTTCGCTGCTGCACGGGCAGGGCCTTGCATTCTTCACCGCTGGACCGGCGGAGTCAAATGGCGGTGCGGGGTTCACCAAGTCAATTTCGCGACTGGCAATCCCGGCAATTCAGATGGCGGACTCGGCATACGGAGTAACGCAGGGGGCGGGGCGAGGGCGCTACTCGACCGCATTGCCCAACAATCTGGCGGCGGCGTCATCGTGGGATCCGCAGGCTGCGTTTGAATATGGGGCGCTGATAGGGCGCGAACTGCGCGCAGAAGGTTACAGCATGTCGCTGGGTGGGGGAGTGAACCTCACACGCGAACCACGCAACGGCCGCACCTTTGAATACCAGGGCGAGGACCCTCTGCTGGCGGGCACTCTGGCCGGCAACTTCGCCAAAGGCGTGCAGTCGCAGAACATCATCGGCGATCTGAAGCATTACGCAATGAATGACCAGGAGAGCGGTCGCGATGCGGTGAACGTAAACGTCGATAAACGCTCCATGCGCGAGACCGATCTGCGTGCTTTTGAGATTGCACTCGGCATCTCCGACGCTGGTGGCGTGATGTGTTCGTACAACCGCGTGAATGGCGACTATGCTTGCGAGAACCAATATCTGCTGAGAGATGTTCTCAAGAAAGACTTCAAATTCAAGGGGTTCGTGCTGTCGGATTGGGGTGGAACGCACTCGGCTGCCAAGGCCTCCCATGCGGGACTCGATCAGGAGCAACCCGGCGATTACCTGTACGGGGAGGAGTTGAAGAAGGCAGTGGGAAGCGGCGAGGTATCGCAGGATGAGTTAAACGACCACGTTCACCGCGTTCTGCGCACCATCTTTGCGGTCGGACTTTTCGATAACCCAGTGAGGATGCAGGTTCCCGATGCGGAGCAGGGGGCTGAATTGTCGCAGAACATCGCCGAGAAGAGCATCGTCCTGCTCAAAAAAAGCAGGGTATTCTACCGTTGAATCGCGTTCGCACCTTGGTGGTGATCGGCGGCCACGCTGACGTAGGCGTGCTGAGCGGCGGCGGCTCCGCACAGGTTGAAGCGCCGGGCGGCTCCCCGGTTGCTCCGCCGCCGTCAAAGGACCCCCTGGCTGCGTTTATCCGACCTGTCTGGATACGGAGTTCCCCTCTGCGCGCTTTGACCCAGAAGTTGCCGGATGCAAAGATAAGTTACATTTCAGGCGACGATCCTGCCACAGCGGCAGGCAGCGGCAAAGCAGGCCGACGTCGCGATCGTGTTCGTGTATCAGTGGGAGGCGGAGAACTCAGATCTATCCACGCTCGATCTCGCCGCCGAGCAGAACAAGCTGAGCGAGAGCGGAGCGATGGGTGCGAGCATACCTTCGTAAAGAACAGTCGGCATAACCGGCCAGTTTTCATAGGCCATGGGAAGCGGTTGTGGCGGACGAGCGTCCACACTCAGCTTCGCTTTCCAGTGCCCCGCGAGGGGGATGCTGCTCTGACCGCCAAGTGTGAGAAGGAGATCTTCGGGTTTGGAGAGGAAGCCTCCGTCGGGTTTGGTTTTGAGAACACGAATGGCGATTACGTTGCGACCTGGCTTTAATATGCCGTCGCTGATGATATACCTGCGCGGATTTTCGACCCAGGCGCTGCCGCCGACTTCGGTTCCGTTGACGTAGGCGGTATCCATGCGCTCAATCTCGCCAAGCGAAAGCATGTTGCCGCCGCGAGGAGACTGGCTAACATCCGCTTGCGTGGAGGGCTTGGGCAGAGGATCGGGCAAGTTGACGTCTTTGCGGAACCAGACGAGAGCTGGCGTATCTGGAAGGCCAAGTTCGGCGAATCCCCCGGGTACCTGGACGGATTTCCATGTGGTGTCGTCAATATCTGGAGCAGCCCAATGGGCTTTCTGACCAATATCGTACTGGTCGTACCAGTGCATGACGTAGTTGCCGTACTCGGGAACGTTCGCGGCTTGAAGGCGGTCAAGTTCGGCGAGCGGGACGTCGAAATCGTGGAGCGGGCGAAGGGCTGCTGCACTGGCCCATGCTTCAGCAGGAGTGCCCCCGACCGAGTCGATGACGAGGCCGATCGGCACGTGGATCTCCTGCTGCACCTTGCGGGCGAAGTAGTAGCCGACCGCCGAGACCGAGCTTGCCGTCTGGGGCGAGACGACGCGCCAGTTGCCATCAATCACATCGACGTGGTGATAGGCGAAATGACCGCCAACGGCGAAGAAGCGGATTTCGGGATAGTTCGCGGCCTTGATTTCGTCGTCGGCGTTTTTTGTGAATCGAAGTGGCAAGCCCATGTTCGACTGGCCGCCGCAGAGCCAGACGTCGCCGAAGAGGACGTTGTGCAGTTCAATCGTTTGATGGCCGGTGATCGTAACGGTGTAAGGGCCACCGGTCGCCGGTGGCTGAATTCTGACGACCCAGCGGCGATCTGCGCCGGCAGTGCCAGTTGCGGTGTTCTCGCCGATCTGCACGCGGATATTGTCTCCGGGATCAGACCAGCCCCATAGAGCGTCGGGCTTGCCGCGCTGGAGCACCATATTGTCGGCGAAGAGGGGGCTAACGAAAGGGAGCGGCTTAGCGGTCGCGCTCGGTGTGGCCTGGCCGGGTGTAGGCTGCGCGAATGCAGCAACGCTCGCGGCAAGCAATAGACCGGCGGCAATCGATGCGCGTTGAGCGGGTTTGAAACTCATGACTCGAAACCTCGCCAACATCAGCGTGCGGGGCCCTGGCAACGGAAGTTTCGGGCGTCCTGGGTGTCACCGGACCCGATGTATTGGGCGTGTTTTGGATAAGCACAGAGTGGGCGACTGCGGCCGGGGAATGCCTGGCCTGTGGCTATAACGGGATCGGGCGCTGTGCCCTTCTCGACCCAGTCAACGACAGCGCTGAGCATGTCGAAATGATCGAGAGACGGGCCGCCGCCGCAATGAGCCATACCAGGCACGAGGAAGAAACGGCTCCACGCAGTGACCTTGTCGGCGCCCCCGTTGGTTTCATCCAGGGATTTGTAATAGCCGAGTGTATCGAGAGGCGAGAACCACGGATCGCTGACGCCATGGAAGAAAATAAGCTTGCCGCCGTTAAGCGAGAACGTGGAGAGGTTGGTGGACGCGGGCTCGACGAGCGGATCAGAGACGTGGAGGGCGACCTTGTCGACATCGATTTCGGTCGCAGTGGTATAGGGACCAAAGAGGCCGTTGGGTCCGAGTGCCAATAGTCCCGGAGCAAATCCCCTGGCCACGATGCCGGCGTCATAAAGGAAGCCGGGGTAGACTTGCGTGCCGTAGCCATTCTTCGGTCCGACGAATGCCTTCTTGATACCAACAATCTTCTCTGGCGCGATGCAGGCATCATTCTGGCCGGCCTTGCAGGCGAGGACGCTGGGATCGAAGTCGCAGCCGAGAGGATCGGAGATCATGCCATCAGCAACGCCGTCCTTCGCGTCGCATTGATTCATGAGCGCGTCCATGAAGAGCTTGCGATCGGAGTCGGTGAGAAACTTGTCTATCTGAGGTTTGCCTGTGGCGTCTTTCGGTGATGCCTGGTTGTAGGCGACAGGTATCCATTGAGCGATGGCAAGGTTAGACAGTCCGGTCCGCATGGCCGGATCGCCGGACACGATCCCGTTGAATACGGTGGGATAGCGCTGCGAGAGGATCATGCCTTCACGGCCGCCTGTGGAACAGCCGACGAAGTAGGAGAAGACCGCGGGTTTTGTGTAGTATTCCGCGATGATCTGTTTTGCCACTCCAGCGACCTCGGCGTTAGCAATAAAAGCGAAGTCGAGATAGGCTTGCTGATCTTGCATGAACGAGAAGTCGAATGCTCCAGTTTTTGCTTTGTGTCCTGTATCGGTGCTTGCTACGGAAAACCCGCGCGAAAGAGCGGGTCTATCGCCGGAATAGTTCGCGCCGGCAGGATAAGCAACGATACCGTTACCCCCGCCGCCGCCTTGCATCATAAAGTCGCCGTTCCACGCAGCCTTGTCGGGCAGAGCGAGTGCAAAGCCGATGCCGAACTCCTGGCCGTCGATACCTTTGCGGCGGTTGATGATGCCGTCGACACGACAATGCGCGGGAAGCGGACCGATCGCGGGGGCATCGGGGTACGGCGGCGGGACGGTCGTGCCGGCGGGAACGAGTTCTGCCTTGATGATTTCAACACGCTCGAACTTGAGGCCTGTGAGATTCGCACATGAGCCAGGAGATTGAGCTTCTGCAACTGTCACCGTACTGGCAGCGATGGCGAGGAGAATCATCATCGAATGCTTCATAGGAGCCTTTCTTCACGTAAACAAACCGGTTCCAGAAGGTGCGTAGCAACGCTACTGAACCGTTGTTTGAATCTCTTTGCCGTCGAAGGTGATCTCGGCGTTTGCCGAGCCTGTGACTTCGGCGCCGACTCCGTGCCCACTGCTGACTAAGACGACACGAAATCGGCGGTGTTCTACCATTCCCTTAAAGGACCCCTCGCGAGTGCCGATTGTAATTGTGCCTGCGCGATCGTTCCAGCGGATCGGGATGACCGAATGCTCGCCCTTCTCATACTCGTAACCGTCGCCCGCATCTTCATACAAATCGAATTTGCCATCGGCACCGCGATAGATACGTAGCTCGATGGGGCCGCCTGGGTTTTCGGAGGCATATTCGATTTGTGGGCCCAAGGGAAGGATGGAACCGGCGCGCACGAAGAGCGGCATGCGATCGAGAGGCGCATCGGCTTCGATTTCGTGGCCGCCAGCGAGAGACTTGCCGGTCCAGAAGTCGTACCACGCGGCAGCCGCAGGCAAATAGACGCTCCGCTTTATCACGTTGGCTTTGAGCACCGGGTTGACCATAATGGCAGGGCTAAACATGAATTGATCGCCGAGACTCCAAGATCTCTTATGGAACCAGAAACAGCAAGCCCCATGCGGAGCTGATCTGGGCTAAGTACAATGGCGCTCCTTCGCAGGAAGCTATTACCGCCGCAAAGAATGCCGATGCTGTTATCGCCGTTGTGGTAATTACCAGCCAACTCGAAGGCGAAGAAATGCCGCTGACTGAGCCGGGATTCCTCGGCGGAGATCGAACCAGCATCGATCTTCCTCAACCGGAAGAAGACTTGGTTGAAGCTGTGGCAGCCACCGGCAAACCCCTCGCCGTAGTTCTCATGAACGGCAGTGCCCTGTCTGTCAACTGGATGAACGAGCATGCCAATGCCATCCTCGACGCCTGGTACCCCGGGGAAGAGGGAGGAGCGGCAGCAGCAGAGACGCTAAGCGGAAAGAATAATCCCGCAGGTAGGCTGCCGGTTACTTTCTATACTGGCGTCAGCCAGTTACCAAACTTCGAAGACTATGGCATGGCTAACCGGACCTATCGCTACTTCAATGAAAAGCCGCTCTATCCATTTGGCTATGGATTGAGCTACACGACCTTCAAGTACAGCGACCTTAGTGTTCCCTTGCCGGCGGTGCCCGCGGGACAGCCTGTTGGAGCCGATGTAACGGTCACGAACACGGGCAAAATGGCAGGAGATGAGGTCGTGCAGGTCTACCTCAAGTTCCTTGCGGTGAAAGGGGTGGGCGGATTCAGGTTCCAAGTGCAACGGGTACGATTTTATCTGACCAGTGCTGAACGAAGTCGAAAGCGCCATCGGGGAGGAACAGTTCAGCGGGAGCTTTCCATCCCAGGGTTTTTCTAGGCCGAGTGTTGAGCATCCACG
>JANXYB010000099.1 GCA_025350325.1 Acidobacteriaceae bacterium | reverse complement strand
ACGAAGTCAGGCTCGTTTTCAATGTTGAAGCACGGCTCGCCCCAGCAGCGCAGTTTCAAGAAAAACTTATCCAGCCGCGCCGCGACCTGCGCGTCGCCACCCATAGCCGCAAACAGGACCGGATAATCAAAAGGAACCATGAAGGAATACTGATATGTATTGCCCTCTTCATATCCCTCCTGGTCAGTCGAAACTGAAGCGTCAACGCGCTTGGGCTGTGAACGCTCGGCCTCAAATCCCGCCTGCCACGTTCCATCCGAATTACGCGGCCGAATCCATCGAGTTTCCGGATCAAACAGGTTCTGCCACTTTTCAGATTGCTTGACGAAAGCTTTGTATTCCGCGGCATGGCCCGTCGCGCGGGCAAATTGCGCGATCGCGAAATCGTCACTCGCATATTCAAGCGTGCGCGAAACCGCGATGTGATCCTTGTCCACCGGCGAATAGCCGAGCTTGAGATAGTCCGCTAAAAAGGGCCTTTCTGCAACATTGTGGGGACCAATGCCTGGCTGCGTTCCTGCCTGCACCATGTACTTCAGCGCAGTATCTACATCGAAGTTGTGCGCTCCAAATGCATACGCTGACGAAACCAGTGCAACCGGCGAATCGCCGCCCATCACGTACGTCACATCATTGGCCGCCGGCCAGCGCGGATACCATCCACTCTCGACCGCATCATTCACCAGCGACTGCATCATGTCGCTTTCGCGCTCAGGCTCAAACAGCGCTTGCCACTGCACGGTGTTGCGATAAATATCCCAATCGGAGAAATTCGCGTACTGCGCCTTCTGATTCGTCCCCTTCAGCGCATGCGCCTTACCGTCAAACCCGATGTAGTGCCCATCCCCATCGCTGAAGACATTCGGGGAGAGAAACGAGTGATATACCCCGGTGTAAAAAATTTTGCGTTGCTCAGTCGTGCCGCCGTTGATTGCCACTCGATCGAGCAAGCTGCTCCACACTCCGTGCGCCTCCTCGTGAACACGATCAAAGTCCCAGCCGCCAATTTCCTTCTCCAGATTCGCTGCCGCGCCCGCCTCGCTCACAAACGAGATGCCCACCTTCAACAACACTTCATGTGTCTTGCCAAAGTCGAGCCATGCGCCGGTGTGTTTTCCTTCCGCCGACGCCGCGCCGCTGAGAATTGCGTCATCCCGCCACAGCGCCGTCGTCTTGTATGGCTTGTTGAACTGTCCCTTCGCGTAGAGCTTATAGTGCGACTCTGAAGAGCAGAACGCACCCGCCGTAACCGCCTCAACGAACGCATCGCCGTCTTTCAACTCAATCCTGTTTCCCCATTGATCGTGATCGCGTCGTGTCGCGGCCTGCTTTGCAATCGGATCGGCACTGCTGCCCGCGTTCACCAGCAACCGCGCGTCCGCACCCTCCGGAAAAATAAATCGCGCCATCCCTGCGCGATCCGTGACCGTCAGCTCCACGCGTACGCCACTGGGCAACGTAACTGCGTAATATCCAGGATGGGCCTGCTCATTTCCCGCCGTGAAATCAATTGCTTCAGGTTCGAACTTTGTCCCGGGGCTCTTAGTGAGTTCACCCGCAGTCGGCAGTACCGCGAAATCGCCATACACTGGACAGCCAGCGCCGCTGATGTGCGTCAGGCTGAATCCGTAAAGCTGGTTTTCCTTGTGGTGATACCAGGCGTCCGTGTTGGTGTCGGGACTCCACTGCACCATTCCAAAAGGCAGCGTTGCGCCCGGGAACGTATTACCGCCACCTTCTGTCCCGATAATTGGGTCAACCGAGTCGTAGGGAGAGGTCGCCGACTGCGCCCCTGCACCGATGCACAAAAACAAAATTAGAAGGAGGCACAGACCAGCCCATACACATCGCATTCGCAGCGTCCTTGAGTAGAATATTTTCCCGGCTGGAATTCTACTCTTTGCGAGTTAGCAGGACACATCGCGATGCGTCCCATTCAAATGAGAGTGCGGGGCCCGGCTGACAGACCGGATGCCCCACACCAAAGCAACGCAACTATTGCAGCGCGTAGATCGCTTTCAGTTCCCTGTCTACCACACTCTGTGGCA
>JANXYB010000092.1 GCA_025350325.1 Acidobacteriaceae bacterium | reverse complement strand
TTGTTTGCGTAGCCATAGAAAGAGGCCTGGGTCGGAGCTGGTCCATTGACAAAGGCGAACCCTCCGCCGACCACCCCATGCTGGGCGAGCACTGAGTCAAAACGCGCATGAAACACGTCGAGTGGAGTACTCCTGGCAGGGCTCTGCGCGCCGACGATGGCAGGTGTCGAGATAACCCCGAATACCAGGGCGAGGGCGAAAAAGGTAGGAATGCGCAACCTCAACATGGGCAATGATAATACGGCGTTGGTGCCAAAATGCGGGGTCGTTTGCGGAAGCAATGGGAGATTGTCTTCAACTCAAAAGACGCGAACTATTCCACGTCTTTCAATGAAACCCAATAATAGCGTCGCCAGCAAAATTTGCATCGCACGGGGCGCAACCCAAATAGGGCGAGCAGTGCGTCGTAGGGGCGCGTCTCTGCGGGCTTGAATTGATCGGAGCGACAGCGCGGGCATTTTCGCATAAAGAGCACATGCGGAAGCCACGCCGGCCAAGTGATCGCTTCATCTGTCATTGAGCTCCTGGGTAAAGGAAGAGGCGCGACGGGAGTCGTCACGCCTCGGGTTGCAATCCTATTATGCGCCGTTTGAAGAGATTTTATTCCTCAGAGCGCCCTGCATCCTGAAATCAAGTTGAAGATCAACACCACCACTGCTACAACCAGCAGGAGGTGAATGAGGCTGCCAGCAATGTGTAAGCTGAATCCCAAAAGCGCCACAGAACCAAGATAACCACGAATATCGTCCAAGCATTTCTGCCTCCGTTGAGTTCGCAGCGAAGCGACGGGTGACACGAGTCCTGCGTGTCAAATGGCGAGACGTGATAGGGTGTTGAGCAGATTCGCTCAGTATGCCTCGAGAAAGAATAGACAGAATGCCTGGGAAGTGAGGATGTCAAATGGCTTTGTTGGGGAGGTGGATCGAGGTTTATCGGGCTGCGGCTTGAACGAGCGGGGGGTCGAAGCCCGAAACTCGCTGTATTCAGACGAGTTATAAATTGATCAAAATTGACTACTTTGCCGCCGATTTACGAGATATCCTTCTGCTGTAGCGTGTGAACTTAAGGTCGCAAGGCGGGTGAAAATTGCCGATTAAACGCTCCGTGACATCGGAGAAGCACAAACCTGGTGCTCGACGTCCACGTACGCCTTCGCGCCTGGTTGAGGTGCGCAAAATGCGCGAGGCGGCACTCTTCCCACACGAGATTACGAGTGCCGCGCATGCCTTTGACGCGAATCGTTTGCTCGCCAAGCTGTCCGAAGGGGAATCGCGACGCGAGTACGGGGCCGAGGAAGCAGTCTTCTCGCAGGGTGACACCGCCAATGCGGTCTTCTTTATTCAGAGCGGCAAAATTAAATTGACGGTGGTCTCAAAAAGTGGCAAAGAGGCGGTGATCGCCATACTGCTTGAGGGAAGTTTTTTTGGCGAGGGATGTCTCGGTGGCCAGCCTGTGCGCATGGCAACTGCCAGTGCGCTTCAGAGCAGCACGATTGTGCGCGTTGAAAAGCCGGCCATGGTCGACCTTCTGCTTCGCGAGCCGGAGTTCGCCGAGCAGTTCCTCACACACATGCTTTCGCGCAACATTCGGATGGAAGCCGACCTGGTCGATCACCTCTTCAATTCAAGTGAAAAGCGTTTGGCGCGGCTGCTGTTGCTGATGGCGAATTTTGGTCACGAGTCGAAACCCATCCCGGTGATTGCCAAAATGAGCCAGGAGACTTTAGCTGAGATGGTCGGCACGACCCGTTCGCGGGTCAGCTTCTTTTTAAATCGCTTTCGCGAACTCGGTTTCATCGATTACAACGGAGGCGGAATGCACGTGCACAGTTCTTTGGTCAGCGTTGTGTTGCACGACTGAACGCGCGGTTATGCGCGCTAGCGCCGCAGGCACGGCTCAAATCGCCTTTCGTCCCTTTGAATGGCTCTGTATCCAAGCTGGCCGCTGTATAGCCCCTGGGAGCGCTGACCGTCGATTGTCATTGCCCGCGAAGGAATACATTGGCCCTGAAAACCAAAACGCGACGAGCCGTCTGCCTAGCCTGAGTCGAGCTAAATTGATCAGTGTTCTATCCGGTACTGGGCTATGCTGCGTGCTTAGTAGGTCTATGCGCCTACGGAGCAGAGCCCATTGGCAACACTGATGCACGCACCTTCAGCTCTACTCGATCTCTTCGACCGTATCGACACACGCACAATCACACGCGATTATCAGGACAAACAAGCTATTTTTAGTCAAGGCGACAGAGCCGACGCTTTGTTTTACATCCGCAGCGGCTATGTGAAGCTTACGGTTAAATCAAAAGGCGGCAAGAAGGCGATCGTCGCGATTCTGCGGGCGGGAGATTTCTTTGGTGAGGGATGCATTACCAAAGCGTCTTCGCGCATGTCGAGCGCCACAGCAATAGAGCCTTGCACAATCGCAAGAGTGACCCGCGCTAACATCACCCATCGGCTTCAGGAGCCTGCTTTTGCCAAGCTCCTGGTTGCGCATCTGCTGCTCCGTTTAGAACGGATCGAAGACGAATTTGTCGACCAGATTTTCAGCTCGAGCGAGAAGCGCCTGGCTCGAATACTGCTGCTACTCGCCAGGCTTCCAAAAGAAATTGCAACCCGCGCCAGTCGTACTCAAGGTGAATCAGGAGATACTTGCGGAGATGGTGGGTACGACGCGGTCAAGGGTCAGCTACTTTATGAACCGATTCAGAGAGCTTGGTTATATCGATTACAACGGCACCATCAAAGTCCACCCGAGCTTGTTGACCTTCCTTGAGAATAAATAGAAATCATGCACAAAATAAATTGTTAGAGGTTTCGTTCGGCGCTAACGGAACAAGTGCGGCACAAAGCAGCTTGTATTGTTTGTGACGAGGCCTGCACTCTCGCGAATTCCCATCCCACACGGTTCTCCATCCACCAGCCACGATCCGAATACCGCTACCTTGCCCCCGGCTGTTGCCATCGGTGCCAGTGCCTGGTAGACATAGCCCTCCGCATTGTCGCCGGTCATTGAACCCTCAACCGCAACCCCATCGCGAATGACCGCGATGCCAGATCCCTCACGTCCGAGCAGCGGCTTCCTTACGTAGGAACTAAGTTCCCGTGGCCCGCCAAGATACGCAGGCAGCAGCAACTCGTGCCCGGGGTTTAACTCCCAGAGAATCGCCAGTAGAGCTTTATTCGACCAGAGCATCTTCCAAATCGGCTCGATCCAAAGCATCGAACCCCACATGCGCGGGTCTTTGCGTGGACCGTATGCGCGCAATGCCGAGGCGGGTGGCAGTGTGGCGAGAGCGTTTTGAGCAAACGGTTCGTTAAGCATCCACTCCCATGGATAGAGCTTGAATAGCGTTCCGATGCAGTGATTGTCTAAATCCACAAAGCTGGAATGCTTCGCGTCCCAGCCGATCTCGTGCATCGCAATATGACGCGTGCGCATGCCTGCCTGCTCCGCGGTGTCGCGCAGATAGCTGACAGTCATGCGATCTTCTTCGCTGCCACCGTCAGCAAAGTAGACCGGGCTCGTCGTGTAATCCTTCAGGTCCTTCCATTTCGCGATTAGCTTTTCGTGCAACGAGTTGAACTGGTCGGCATCCGGGAAGCAATCTTTGAGCCAGTACCACTGCACCACAGCCGCCTCAACCAGTCCTGTGGGCGTGTCCGCGTTATACTCCAGCAATTTGATAGTGGTGCCGTCGTACGAGAGGTCCAGGCGTCCATAAAGTGCAGGTGGCTCGCTGTTCCACGCGGCGCGAATGGCTGGAACAGCGCTGGCCGGAAATCCCATTTGCGCGAGCCTGTCTTGATTGAGAATAGCGTCACCGGCAGCGAGCGCCAGGCGTTGCACCTCAGCCGTAGCAGCCTCAAGCCGATCGATCTCGGCCGCTGAAAATTCCCAGTAGGCAGTCTCGTCCCAATACGGCGCGCCACTTGCAAGCGTGTGATAGGTGAGGCCGACTTTCTCAACCTGAGTCTGCCAATCATGGCGCGGCGTTAGTGTAAGGCGACGCATCTATTCTCCCCCGTCTCCGCCGTAACCACCCGTGCCGCCGAAGCCTCCGCGAGACACGCTGCTGCCGCCAATTACGTAGTCGCCATAATGACCTCCGCTTGCCCCGCCGTAAATGTAGTGCGAACCGGGCGTTCTGGCCTGGCATGCGGAACTGGATTGGAGGTGGCTGGTTGCATCGACGCAATCGCGCCGTTCATTGCGGCACGCCGTCATAGACAGAGCGATCGCTGCAAGAAGAGTGAGGTGGACTTGCGGTGACTTACGCATTATGTGGGCTCGAGTTGCCTAAGGATACTTAAGATGGAAGCGAAGCACAACTCGCTCGATGCGCCGAACTCCCGTTCGTAAACGGCGCGATGATTCGAGCCTTGGCAATCATTTTGCGAACAGCGAGAGTTGAGCATCGGCCTTTTTCTTCTTGAGCTGAGGTGCATCGCCAAAGACCGTTCTGCCACCGACAGACGGTGATATTTTACGTTCGTGATCGATGGCTGCGCTGAAGTCCGCCAGAGGCTGCCGATCTGCTTCAACGGCTCGGGTCAAGCGATCGAGCCTACGAAAGCCTTCGATTTTTTCCGTTTGTCCCAGGTGCGCTGCATCGAGTGCGCGGCGCAAAACAGTCAACGATTCATCGTACATTTTGAGCGGAACAGGGAAGGGGTGGCCGTCCTTGCCTCCATGCGCAAAGGAAAATCGAGCGGGGTCGGCAAAACGCGACGGAGCGCCATGCACCACTTCAGCAATCAGCGCGAGTGATTGCAGAGTGCGCGGTCCGAGGCCTTCGACCAGGAGCAGGGAAGCAAAATCCCTCAATTCCTTTTCGTGCGCGACTGCGAGCACGGCGCCGAGGCGCTTGAGGTCGACGTCAGCCGCGCGAACATCGTGATGGGCGGGCATGACCAGCTTGCGAGCCTCTTGCAGCGAAGTTTCGACGGGCTCGGAGGCGATGGTGAGCATCGCCTGTTGCGCGTTGGTAGCTCGCGAGTCGACAAGATTTAAAATCGTGCCTTGGGTTTGGCCGACAATCGCAGTATGCGGATCGGAAACAAAATCGCGGACATTGGTTGAGTGCCAATGATACCGGCGCGCAAGATGACTCGCCGGATTCATGCCTTGCTGCACAACCGCCCATTCGCCAGACTTGTGAATCACAAAGGAATGCAGGTAAAGCTGGAAGCCGTCGGCGATTGCGTTATTGTCGATGCGTGCCGTCAGCCTGCTGGCGCGCGCCAATTCATTACCGTCGAGGCCGGTGCGGCTTGAGAAGTCTCGCAGTTCGTCCGGCGTCCGCGTCGAGTGACGACCGCGCCCGCCGCAGATTGCGTAGCCCAGTTCGGAGAATTGTGGATTGAGACCCCGCTTCAGCGC
Organism: Acidobacteriaceae bacterium; assembly: GCA_025350325.1. Taxonomy (GTDB): domain Bacteria; phylum Acidobacteriota; class Terriglobia; order Terriglobales; family Acidobacteriaceae; genus Telmatobacter. Next base: position 13,723 of record JANXYB010000092.1, on the reverse strand, counting down.
ACCCATGACCGAGGTTGTGATGCCAGAGGAATGCCAGTCCATCCCCATTACGCAACCCAAAGCTTGAAACCAGAGCGGGTCGCTCAATCGAGTCAGGAATTCCGACGGTCCGTACGACTGAACAATCTGCTCAACAATCGCGGTTCCCAGCTGCGTCATGCGTTCCGCGAGCCAAGGTGGAACGCGGCCACCATGGAGGGGAAGATCGGCTGTACCGGAACGCTTCATGATTCTATTTTCGCTCAAGATTATGAGAAATGCAGAAACACGCGATGAGGGATCTACGCAGATGTCGCGGCAACTGTGTGACGGTTTGCAGTGCCCACAACGTGCGCCGAACCGTGATAGACATTGAAATGATCTTCGCGCAAAAAGCCTATCAAGGTGATATCGAATTCCTTGGCCACCTGCACTGCCAGACTGGAGGGTGCGCCCACAGACGCCACCATTGGTATGCCCGCCATGACTGCCTTTTGTAGCAACTCGAAACTCGCGCGACCCGACAGCAGGAGCAAACGATCTCGCAAAGGGACGCGGTCTGCGAGCAATGCCGCGCCAATGAGCTTATCGACCGCATTGTGGCGTCCCACATCTTCGCGCATCGAATCCAAATCGCCGTCCGCATCGAACAGAGCAGCAGCGTGCAGTCCACCTGTTTCCTGAAACATGCTCTGGACGCGGCGCAAGCTACGCGGCAGCTTGTAAAGCATGGCTGCGCTTGTTACGAAAATGTTATTGGCCCGCGGCGGACATACCGTTCTAAGCGCAAGCAACGATGCCTTACCGCAAATGCCGCAACTAGACGTCGTATAAAAATTCCGTTGCAGTGAGCCGATTCTTACTTCTACGTTGGGCGACAATTCCACGCAGATACTGTTGCTGCCCTGGTCTTTGCTATCCATTGCGGAGACAGAATCGATGTCGCATGCATCGCGGATGACGCCCTCTGTGAAAAGAAATCCTGCCGCCAATTCGGCGTCGTTGCCGGGCGTGCGCATGGTGACCGAGATAGCCTGTTGTCTGCGCGCAGCGGCGGGTCCGAACCCGAGACGGATTTCGAGCGGCTCTTCGACTGCAAGGCGCTCTATCACGGCCTTTGAACTCAAGCCGTCGAAGCGATCGGCTGCAACTTCAGCGCTGCCCTGACTTGTCTTTCTAAGATGTTGCATAGTGTCCCTGCTATTTGTTTGCGCGCCCGAGGGCCCCGAGCAAAAGCGTGAGAAGAGAAAGGCCGCGACGGGTTTCAGGCTGGCGAATACGCTTGAAGAGTTGCCAAAGCGTGGGCGGATTCTCTTCCTGTCGATGGGTGTCCATCGCCGTTAACGTTTCCTTTGAGAAATGCGAGAGAGGCTCCGGATCGAGGGTTCCTAGAAGCTTGCCGAATGAAATCAGATTCCGCAGCGCGTTCACGCTCAACGGCTCAGCAGAATATTTTGCCAGGCTGGCGACAATCGTATCTTTTGCTCCAATCGCCCCGTGCAGCGCATCGAGGACGCCCTGGCGGTGCGCCTCGCCGAGCAAATCGTAGGCGACAAGCAAGGCCTCGGCGTGCTGATCGGGAGCTGCTGCCAGACGGTTCTGTAGTTCCAGCTTAGGGTCGACGGACTTTGTTTTGAATTCGATCGGCTTCGCCATGTATCAGCCTTTTCGCTAGATCAAATGTTTGTGGTTATCTGCACAAGTTTCTCTTCGCTACGTGTTCCGGGCAGCGAGTAATCGGCGCGCTTCCACTTGCGCTCAACCTCTACACCAGACTGTGGAGTGGGGTGGCCATGGCGAAAGTTCTCCGGTGGCAGCGGATTTGACCGCATCTCAGGCAACACGGTCATCTGCACAGAAACCTCTTTATATGCTGGTGTGTGCGTGACTCGATCAACATGTGGTCCGGTCAATTTGTTAACCGGCTGCTCAGTGGAATTGAGTGACATGTAGAGTTGAGAGCCAGCCACTCGATCCGTTACTACGACCGCCACGTCGGCTTGTCCGTTCGAACTCTTAAGCCGCACAACGCTGCCATCTGAGAGACCCTTTTCATGTGCAAGCTCAGGGGATACTTCGACAAAATTCGTAGGCGTCATGCGCTTGATGCCGTCAGTGCGTTCGGTCATTGATCCTTGCTCGAAATGTTCGAGCAAGCGCCCGTTATTGAGGTGATGAGTGTATTGGGTAGAGACCTCCTCGCATGGGTCAACCCACTCCACGGGATAAAAGGTAGCCTTGCCGTCTGGCAGCGAAAATTTCTCAGTAAAGAGTACAGGAGAATCCTTACCGTTTTTATCGACGGGCCATTGGAGTGATTTGTAGCCCTCCAGCCGTTCGTAATTTACGCCCTCGAAGATGGGCGTCAGCGAGGCAACTTCATCCATCACATCGGATGGATGCTTGTAGGCCCAGCCTGCGCCGAGTTTGTTGGCAATGAGCTGAATGATCTCCCAATCAGGCTTCGATTGACCCAGAGGCTCAAACGCTTTGTAAAGTCTCTGGATGCGGCGCTCGGTGCTTACGAACGTGCCTTCTTTCTCCAGCGATGGCGAAGCGGGAAGTATCACATCGGCGAACCGCGCCGTCTCAGAGAAATTCACTTCCTGAATAACAAGAAACTCTAAGTCTGAAAGTGCCTTTGTAACATCACCGGCATTGGAGTCGGAGGTTATCGTATCTTCACCCTTGATATACATGGCTTTCAGCTTGTGTTGGTGGATGGCTCGAATCATCTCGTGATTATCGAGGCCATTCTTCTTGGGAAGCTTGACCTTCCATGCGGCTTCGAATTTTTCACGGACCCTATCTTCTTCGACCTTCTGATAGCCGGAGTAGACATTCGGCATGGACCCAAAATCACTCGCGCCCTGCACATTGTTGTGACCACGCAGCGGATACGCGCCCGTTCCGGGACGCATGTAGTTACCCGTAAGCAGGAGCAGGTTCGAGATCGAGGTAGAGGTATCTGATCCGCCGCAATGTTGCGTGACGCCCATCGCCCACAGGATGCAGACGGTTTCTGCGTGTGCGATCTCGTGCGCAACCTGCACCAGCACTTCCCGCGAGATCCCGGTTCGATTTACAGCGAAGTCGAGCGTGAAAGTTTGCAGAGACTTCTTGTAATCTTCAAAGCCGTTCACCCACTTATCGACGAACGCCTGCTTGTGCCATCCCTGGTCGAGTATGTGTTTTGCGACCGCATTGATCCAGATCAGGTCTGTAGAGGGCTTTGGACGCAGGAAGACATCTGCGCGGCTCGCCATCTCGTGCCTGCGCAGATCGGAGACGATGAGCCGTTGACCACGATGCTTGTGCGAGCGCTTGATGCGCGTCGCCAGCACCGGGTGGCTTTCGCAAGTATTCGAACCCACGATAACAACCAGGGCGGCTTTCTCGATGTCTTCAATCGATCCTGAATCGCCGCCGTAGCCAACCGTGCGGTTGAGACCCATCGTAGCTGGAGCCTGACAATATCGCGAGCAGTTGTCGATGTTGTTGGTTCCGATAACTGCGCGTGCCAGCTTCTGCATCAGATAGCTTTCTTCATTCGTGCATTTTGAAGACGCGATGAATGCGAGGGCATCGGGACCATGAGACTTCTTAATTTTGGTGAACTTGTCTGCAATGAGTGTCAGCGCCTCTTCCCACGTTGCCTCGCGGAAGGTGTCTGTTCCCTGCGGAGTCTCGGTGCGGATGAGCGGCGTCGTGAGACGGTCAGGGGCGTTGACGTAGTCCCACGCAAACTTGCCTTTAATACATGTTGAGATTCCATTGGCCGGCCCGTGCGCGGGTTCGATCTTGAGGATGTGCCTGTCGCGTGTCCAGATATCAAACGAGCAGCCGACGCCACAATAAGTACAGACGGTCTTGGTGCGTTTGACACGATGCTCGCGCATTGCTGCTTCGGCCCCAGACAGTGCGAGGATTGGGCCGTAGCCCGTTTCCGGCTCGATGTCCTTAACAATTTTGATCATGGTGTTGAGCACATCGGTCGGCAGATTGGTGAGATAGCCGGCGTGGCCGATCATGCTCTTTTCCATTAGCGCATTGCACGGACATACCGTGACACAATGCCCGCAGGAAACACAGGATGATCCAGCAATTTGTTCTCCTCCATCCCACAGGACGCGGGGATGCTCTGACTCCCAATTGATGGTTAACGTCTCATTGACTTGCACATTCTGGCAGGCTTCGACGCAGCGCCCGCACAATATGCACTGGTCGGGATCGTATCGGTAGAAGGGATTAGAAAGATCCTGTTCGTACGGCTTGGGGGTGAAGGGGCGCGCCTGATGCTTTACGTCTAAGTCACCGGTGGTGTTGTGAATTGTGCAATTGCCATTATTGTTGTCGCAGACCGTGCAATACAGGTCGTGGTTTTTGAGAAGAAGATCAAACGCGTCGCGCTGCGCACCGTCGGCTGTCGCGCTTTCGGTAACGACAGTCATCCCTGCAGAGGCTGGCGTCGAGCACGCGCGTAGGAGCTTTCCGTCGACCTCGACCATGCAGCAATCGCAGGTCTCGATCGGCCCCATCTGCTGGTGATAGCAAACCTGCGGAAGCTTGCGCTTGGGAAAAGCACGGTTGACCGTTTCAACAAGAGGCTCACCTGAAACGGCTGGGGTTTGTGCTCCGTCTATGTTGATAAAGATATCGGGTGTGGTTTTTAACGGGCTGTTGAGAAGCCGCTTGGCCTGCATACGCACTTGGATGAGGCGACACACAGGCGGGTTATCTAACTTTCCCTGTGTCTTTTTGGCTTGGCAAACCAGAACGTCGTCGCGCGGAGCTTACGGCGTCTAGTTGTTGCGCCGCGACTCCTTGGCCGGTCCTTGCTCGTGCTCGCGTAAACCGACTCGTTAACGGCCTCGTTATGTGAGCAGCATGTCAGGTGTGATGGGAGCGCTTCTGATCCGCTTGCCGGTGGCATGGTAGATTGCATTTGCAATCGCTGCTCCTGCCCCCGTGATTCCTATCTCACCGATGCCGCGTGCGCCCAGAGGATTGAACTTCGTGTCTGGAAAATTGAGCGCAAAAACTTCTATCTCGCCAATGTCCGCATTCACCGGCACATGGTACTCAGCAAGGTTATTGTTCACAATTCTTCCGCTCGCGTTGTCGATGTGGGCCTCTTCATGTAGAGCTAAACTCACCCCCCATACGATTCCACCGATCAGTTGACTCTTTCCGGTCTTCTCGTTGAGTAGGGTTCCGACATCGTATACGCCCACCACGCGCTGCACGTGTGGCATGCCGAGACTCTCATCCACCGAAACTTCTGCAAACACTGCGCCGAAAGAATGCTTCGAATATTGTTCTGAATCTTGTTCGGGCTCGGCGGAAGCCGTCGCACCGATGGGCTTGTTTCCATTCCGCGCAAGTAGCTCTTTAAAGTCCTCGCCGCCTGACTTTCCTTTGCGCACTACCTTGCCATTCTCAAAATCAAGATCCTGCGGCGCTACTTCGTGAAAAAGCGAATCTTTGTCTGCCGCCGCCAGGGCAAACAACGCCAACTGCGCCTGCTTGGCCGCTGCCTGCACCGCGGGAGTCACGCTGGCCGCGGTTTGTGATCCGCCGGAGACGGGGCTTTTCGGCATCGCAGAGTCCCCGAGTTCAGCATTGACCAATTCGATGGGCAGTTTAAGCGTCGCTGCAGCCACCTGCGCCATGATCGTGTACGTGCCGGTTCCTAAATCCTGCGAGCCGCAAGTAACAGTGACACGACCGTTGGGCTCAAACTGCACGTTCACCGATGCGGATGACCGGTTGGCTGGATAAGTTGCAGTTGCCATGCCCCAGCCGATCAAGTCGTGACCACGCTTCATCGAGCGCGGTGCTGGATTGCGCTTAGCCCATCCGAAACGCGCCGCGCCTTGTTCATAGCATTCACGAAGGTGCTTGCTTGAGAAAGGCTTATTCTCGATCGGATCTTTTTCAGCGTAGTTTTTGAGCCGCAGTTGAATGGGATCCATGTTGAGCTTGTAAGCCAATTCGTCCATTGCGATTTCAAGCGCAAAGGTGCCGGTGGACTCTCCCGGCGCACGTTGAAATGTAGGTGTGGCTAAGCTGAGAGGCACAAGTCGCTGCGAAGTCTTGATCGCAGGACATGCATAGAGCGTGCGCGTCACACTGCTTGACGGCTCGGTGAAGTCTTCGATCTCAGAGGTATGAGAGTGCACATCGTGCTGCATGGCGGTCAGCGTGCCATCGCGTTTCGCCGCCAGCACGACATGCTGGTGCGTGCGCGGCCTGCCGCCAACAGGGCCAAACATCTGCGGTCTTTCCAGCACTAACTTCACCGGGCGCTGAACGACTTTTGCCGCCATCGCCGCCAGCAAAACATGCGACCATGTAGACCCTTTGCATCCAAAGCCGCCGCCGGTGTAGGGGCAAAGAACGCGCACGTTCTCATCCGGAATGCCGAACGATTTGGCAACGGTCTGCTTGACGCCGGAGATGTATTGCGTCGCATCGTGCAGGGTGAGCTTTTCACCTTCCCACTCGGCGATCGTGACATGCGGCTCCATCGGGTTGTGATTCTCAAGTGGTGTTGTATACACCTGGTCAACTTTGACTTCGCCCTCAGCCATCCCCTGCTCGAGATTGCCGATCGATTTGTCCGCAGGATCTTTCCCATGACTGCCGGGATGAGCCGTTGCGAAGCCTCCCTCAAAATTCAAATGCGGATTTTCCCGTTGATAACGAACGGTGACAAGCGAACTTGCATAGAGCGCTTGATTCAGCGTCTCGGCGACCACGACAGCGATGGGCTGATTGTTGTAATGCACCAGGTTGTCTTGCAGCAGAGACAAGACGCGGCCTGCGGGTGGATGCACCGCCGCCTTCCCACCTTGCGGAAGCTTCGGAGCGTTGGCCGGGGTCATTACCGTGAGCACGCCAGGCGCATGCTGCGCATCCGACGTACCCATACTGAGGATGCGTCCACTGCCGATGGTGCTGGTCACCATCACCGCGTAGGTGAGATGCGGTACGGCGAATTCGGCTGCATACTTTGCCTTGCCGGTAACTTTTGCGTGGCCATCGACGCGTGTAATCGGATCCCCAATTGCCGTCATGCTTTGTCTCCGCCGGCCGCAGCTAACGAGAAGGCTCGCACTATCGTAGCTTTTGCCATTTCCACTTTAAACGCGTTGTGCTCGAATGGTTTCGCCCCTTCGAGGGCTGCATTTGCTGCAACAACATAAGATTGCTGGCTGGCGGGTTTGCCTGCCAGCATTGCCTCGGCTCGATCAGATCGCCAGGGCTTATGTGCAACGCCGCCCAACGCTAGACGCGCGCTGCGGATCGTTCCGTTGTCAAGCTCAAGCGCGGCCGCGGCCGATACCAGTGCGAAAGCATAGCTGGCACGGTCGCGCACCTTTACGTATGCGGAGTGGGCAGCGTAAGGGCCGGCCGGCAGGTCAATCGAAAGGATCAATTCATCTGCTCGCAGGTTAGTGTCAATTTCTGGAGTGCGGCCAGGGAGCCTATGAAAATCTGCGAATTCGATGACTCTTTCGCCACCCTTGCCTTGCACTCTAACGCGCGCGCCGAGCGCTGCTAATGCCACGCACATATCCGACGGATGGGTCGCGATGCATGCGGTGCTGGTTCCGAGGATGGCGTGAATGCGATTGAAGCCCTCAATCGCCGCGCATCCTGAACCGGGCTTGCGCTTGTTGCAATGCTCGTAAGCAGGATCGTAAAAGTAGTAGCAGCGCGTGCGTTGCAGCAGGTTGCCGCCATTGGTCGCCATATTGCGAAGCTGCGGCGATGCGCCTGCCAGGATAGCCTGCGCAAGCATCGGATAGCGCTGTCTCACCAGCGTATGACCCGCTGTATCGGCGTTCGTCGCCAGCGCGCCGAGTCGCAATCCCCCACCGGGCATCTCTTCAATCTTCGCCAGTTCCAATCGCTTGATGTCGATCAGCCGCGTGGGCAGTTCAACCTGCTGCTTCATTAGATCGATCAGGTTGGTACCGCCGGCGAGAAACTTTGCGTGCGCCGCATCGACTCCGTTCACAGCTTCCTGCGCATTTTGGGGACGCTGATATTCAAAGGGCTGCATCGGTCTGTCTCCCTTCGGATGAAGGAGACGCTGCCTTCAATTGTCCCGTTCGCGAAGCCATTCGAACCGCCGCTACAATGCCGGGGTATGCCCCGCACCGGCAAATATTTCCGCTCATGCGTTCTTTGATCTCAGTTTCAGTGAGCTCAATCGGACCTTCACGGCTTAGGTCATGCGTGACAACGCTCGGCGCGCCTTTCTTTGCCTCGCTGAGCAACCCGATCGCTGAAATGATCTGACCGGGCGTGCAATATCCACACTGAAGGCCGTCGTTATCGAGGAACGCCTGCTGCACAAAGTGGAGTTGTTCGCCTTGCGCAAGCCCTTCAATGGTGGTGATTTCTTCGCCGTCATAGGAGAGAGCCAGGGCGAGGCAGCTGTTGATGCGGCGTTCACCGGCGAGCACGGTGCAGGCACCGCACTGGCCATGGTCGCAGCCCTTTTTCGTACCGGTGAGACCCATGTCTTCACGCAGCAGATCGAGCAGCGACGTGCGTGGATCGACGTGGAACTCTTTTTTCTCGCCGTTAATCGTCAGCGTCAGCGGGATAGGATTGGCCGATGGGACTAGCGCCACTGCATCGCCTTTTCGTTGCGCAACTGCCGGCACTACCACCGACCCGCCTACGGTGACGCCTACGCCCTTGATGAATTCGCGGCGCGACACTGGCCACTCGGCCCCGGCGTTCACAGCCATAGGCTTCGCCTTGGCAACGTCTAACTCAAGGTTGATGCGGTCTGCATCCGTCGATCCATGAAATTTTTCTTTGCCCGAAGACATAGATCCCCTCAGCCGTTTTTGACGACTGCGGCGATTAGATGCGACACACTGTTGGCCGGGATGCCACCGATCCCCGGGAGTTAATTGTCGAACCCGCTTAACAAACCATCACCGTACGGTTATGGTTTTTTGGGTGACGCCGGCCAACGCCCATTTCGTTTTTCGTGCTCTTTCCGACCCCACGCGCAGGGCCATTTTCGAGCAATTGACCCGGCAGGGCGAACAGACCGTTCACGCACTGACTCACTATGCAGGCGTGTCCCAGCCTGCTGTCTCAAAACACCTCACGGTACTGAAGCGGGCAAAGCTGGTACGACATCGCCGCGAGGGACGCGAAACCCACTATCGCGCGCAGCCCGAGGCGCTGGCGCCGATGGTGGATTGGCTCAATCTCTACGGAGCCTTCTGGCGCGACCAATTTGATCAACTCGAAAACCTACTGAAAAGGGTGGACCCATGAGCCCGGAACCAACGACGAATCCAGCAGAAAATCCCCGTAGTCTTGTGATTGAGAGGGTATTCCTGCACCCGCCCGAGAAGCTATGGCGAGCGCTTACAGAGGGCCGGCTCCTCGCGCAATGGATGATGAACAACGACTTCGAACCAGTGGTCGGGCGGAAGTTCCAATTCCGGGCGGAGCCTATGCCGAACTGGAATGGAATCGTGGACTGCGAGGTGCTCGTCGTCGACCCATTCCGACGCCTGTCCTATAACTGGGGTGTTGGCGATGCCGCCGGGGGGTTGCAATGGGTAGTGCTCTGGACATTGACTCCAACGGTGGGCGGCACTCACGTGCGTATGGAGCAGTCCGGGTTCGGCCCCGATCAGCAGGCAGCTTATCAGGGAGCAAAGTACGGTTGGCAAAAATTCTTCGGCGGTCTGGAGCGGGTCCTGGATCGTGTCGGCGAGGGGCTGGACTGACCATGAAAGCAAAACCCACTGCTTATTGGACTACCACCATACTCGTCGCATTTTTTATGAGCGGCGGTGTTGCGCAAATTGCACAATTCCGGGCCAACCCCCACATGACAGCAGCAAACATCGCCTAGAGGAGAGAATCATGCGGGCAAAAAACGCGGAAAAAGAAGGGCGTAAGCCTGCGGGGCCTGAGAAAGAGAAATTGCTGCCCCTCAGGCCTGCTTTGGCAAAAGGCATTGGCGCAAACGCTGAAGCTCCAAAAACTCGCTTGACGCCCTCGGAGCAAATAGATCGCCACATCGCCAGCATTCCCGACTGGCGGGGCAAGGTGCTCGCCGCTATCCGACGGATCATGCAGGAGGCCGACCCCGGCGTCACAGAGGATTGGAAGTGGATGGGAACGCCCGTCTGGTACTGCGACGGGATGGTCTGCTCAGCCAACCCGCACCGCGGGAAGGTGAAGTGGACCTTCGCCAAAGGTGCACACTTAGCCGACGACGACCACCTGTTCAACGCTGGCCTTGAAGGGAACCTCTGGCGGGCTATCGACTTCTTCGAGACGGACCGGCTGGACGAGGCGGCGCTGCGCCGGTTAGTTAAGGCCGCGATTGCGTACAACCGGTCTCAACGGAAAAGTAAGGGCGATAAAAAAGTCTTTGCGGCCAAGACCAAGAACATACGCTAAGCCACACCATCGCAGATTCAGTGAGAAGGAGTTTCGTCACTCATTGCGCAAATGAAAATCAAAGGCCGTGCATACTACTCACACGGATAGGATGACGCGAAGAGCAAGTATCGCAGTCGCGTGTCTGCGTGTCGTTCTTCTCGCCGCTACCGCTTACGCTCAAAGTGAAAAAACGGCTTCAGGAGCATCGTCGTCATGGCCTGCGGTTCAAGTTCATGCCGGTGGACACTATCTGCAGACGGCAGACGAAGACGATTGCTTGCATCGGTCGATGCAGTGGACATTTGTATCACTCGGAGCATCGTTAAGTAGCTTGCAAGGGAAACATCGGGGCGCGGAGTGTTGTCGATTTAACCGGATGCTGCACCGATTAATTCCGCGCGCATGAGAAGTGAGTGCTTAGAACTTGCGCGACCACTCGCGGGGCCAGCGCTCCACAATCACTTTTTTGTCGGTGAAGAATTCAATGGCGTCGCGGCCCTGCGCGTGCATGACGCCGAAGAAGCTTCCTTTCCAACCGGAAAAAGGGAAGTAGGCCATGGGCGCAGGCACGCCGATGTTGATGCCGACGTTGCCGGTGGAGACAGCGTTGCGGAACTTGCGCGCGGCAGCGCCCGACGCAGTGAAGATTGAACTGGCATTGCCGTAGGCGGAGCGGTCGATGATCTCCATCGCCTCTTCTACGGTCTGGGCGTGAATGACCGAGAGCACGGGGCCGAAGATTTCCGTTTGCATCAACGGGCTCTGCGCGGGTAAACCATCGAGCACAGTTGGTCCAACGAAGAAACCCGCGCGATCGCCAGTGTTGGCGCGTCCATCGATGATGGCCTTCGCCCCCTGATCGGCGCCCTGGCCGATGAGAGATACAACGCGGTCGCGGCTCGCGGTGGTGATCACTGGACCCATCTGCGTTGCTGGATCGAGGCCGTCGCCGATCTTGAGTGAAGATGCGGCGGCGGCAATTGACGCAGGAAACCACCGGCTAGCTTCGCCGATGGTGACCGTAACGCTGACCGCTAGACAGCGTTGTCCAGCGCAGCCAAAGGCAGAGTCGGCAATGATTTTTGTTGTCGTTTCCTGATCGGCATCGGGAAGAACGACGACGTGATTCTTGGCGCCCCCCTGGCACTGAACGCGCTTGCCGCTGGCTGATCCGCGCGTGTAGACGTATTTGGCGACGGGGGTCGATCCAACGAAGCTGATGGCGCGCACCAGAGGATGATCGAGCAGCGTATCGACCGCGGGCTTGCCGCCATTGACGAGATTAACGACGCCATCGGGCAATCCGGTTTCCTGAATCAGTTCGACGAGACGCGCCACAGAGAACGGGACGCGATCGCTGGGCTTGAGGACTACAGTGTTGCCGGTCGCGATGGCGTAGGGCAGAAACCATAGCGGAATCATCAGCGGAAAATTGAAGGGCGTGATGATGGCTGCGACGCCGAGCGGCTGACGGACCATGAATTCATCGATGCCGGGCGCAACGTCTTCAAGGGAGTAGCCCTGCATGAGCACGGGAATGCCACAGGCGACCTCGACGTTTTCAATGCCGCGACGCAGTTCCCCAGTGGACTCGGCGAGAGTTTTGCCATTCTCGATGGTGATGAGGCTGGCGAGCTCGCCGATGTGTTGTTCCAAAAGCACTTTGAGCTTGAAAAGATATTGCACGCGGTCGGCAGCAGGAGTTGCGCGCCACGATGGAAAGGCTGCCTGTGCGGATTTGACGGCTGCATCAACCTCCGCGGCGGACCCGGCGGGAGTCTGACCGAGAAGCTCGCCGGTAGCTGGGTTGGTGAGCGCAATGCCGGCGGGGCTAGTGGGTGTGAGCCACTTGCCACCGATGAAGTTGCGAATGGTGGGGGAAGGGATGGCGGTCATTTGAGTCTTCAATGTATCGCAATGGGCAGGCCGCGAACAGCAGGATTTTGGCGCAACTACACCGCCGGCGGTCTGTTATGGTGATCGGGTCCAGGTGGCCGTACTTGAACGCGATCTAATTCATTCATCAGTGAAGGAACTAATCTATGCAAATGCTGGATCAACTGTTTATTGAGCGTACGGTGCTTATCGGTCTCGTCGCATTTCTTTTCACGCCGACTGCATACGCAATGATTGCGCAGCAGGCTGCGCCGCAGGTAAAGCCGACGATGGCGACAGATGCGCCGATGCGCGACACCAGCTTCATCGACGACAAGGGAACGGCGCACGTGACGCGCGTGGTTCCAGTGCCGCAGACGGTGAGCAGCCAGGCGCAGCTTTCGATTGGCCGTGCGGAACCGGACCAGGGTCCGCCGCAGCCTCTAACGGAGCGCCGGAAAATGACCGACGCGTATACGGCGCGTGCGCGGGTGGCCTGGACGAAGCTCTGCCCGAATCAAATTGTGGAAGATAAAATTGCGGGCGTCTCCGTGCGCATCGTTACACCAGACGGCATGCCTGAAGCGAATCGCAACAAGGTGCTGCTGAATTTGCACGGAGGCGGGTTCGATTCAGATTCGGGATCGTATACAGAGTCGATACCGATTGCGAGTTACACCGGAATCAAGGTCGTTGCGGTGCTGTACAGGCTGTCGCCTGAGTCTCCATTTCCCGCGGCTGTCGATGACTCGGTCGCTGTGTACAAGGAACTGCTAAAAACCTACCAGCCGGAACACATCGTTATTTACGGCACGTCGGCGGGAGCGATTCTCACGGCAGAAGTGGCGGCGCGATTGAAGAAGACGGGCATGCCTATGCCGGCAGCGATGGGGATTTTCAGCGGCATGGGAGACTTTGCGCGGCCGGGCGACTCGATTGCGATGTATGCGCTGCGCGGGCTTGCGGGGCATCTCGATCCGCCTGACCCCGCGAAGCACGACGCATCCTACGTGGCATCAACTGACGTGAAGGACACGGTGCTTTCGCCGATCTACGGCGACCTGCACGGAATGCCGCCGACGCTGTTTGTGACCAGCGGTCGCGACCTGCTGCTCAGCGGTACGGTCAATTTGCACCGCGCGTATCTGAATGCGGGCGTGGACGCGCGGCTGGTGGTGTTTGACGCGCTGCCGCATGCGTTCTGGTACGATCCGCAGCTGCCTGAGGCGATCGAGGCGAATCACACCATGGCTGATTTTTTTGTGAAGCAACTGGGGAAATAGCTCGTTTGTGGTCGGAGCGACGGCTAAGGGGATGGCCGTCTGAGCGAGGCTTAGCGGGCCGGAAATTGAAGCCTTCTTGAGTGCACGCATGGGGATGCATTCGACTCGTCAGTTTTGCGTTCTCACAAGATAGGGAAAAATAACCTTGA
>JANXYB010000075.1 GCA_025350325.1 Acidobacteriaceae bacterium | reverse complement strand
CGCGGCGCGGTAAAGATAGCTGCCCTCGTTGGTGACGGGCAAAGCACCGCCGTTTGCGAGGCGCAAAAAGACGGCTTGGCTCACGTCCTCTGCATCGGCCATGCTCCCCGTGATGCGATAGGCAGCAGTGAGAATGCGCCGATAATGCTCTCTGAAGAGCCGCGAGAGGTTGTCACCGGTTTGGATCAAAGGCAAGGTTGCGCTGCCGACGGCCACGGTCACACCTTCTTCACTGTTCATAGAGATGACGCTGCAACAGCAGAATTATTAATCCGATTGTTAGTGATACGCGATGGACCAGGGCGGCGTTCCAGTGCGAACGCTGGGAATGCGCTCAGATATTGCCAATAATGCCAAGTTTAGCTAGTACGAAAATTCGGCGCGGCAGCAATACACGGTTCAGAACTACCGCTCAAAATGAAGATAAGAGCGCCCAGGAGTGCTCGCGGAATCTGGTTCGACTGGTCGTACGAGAGGGTCTAAATAGATTGAACTACTTGTCGGCCGCTTTCTTGCGCCGAACGGAATCAACATGCGCATCCGCCGCGTTAGATCCGGCACCACTCGCCCAGATTGATTTCAGTTGCCACATTTGACCGGTAACCTTAACCGAGTCTTGTGAAGGCGGGAATATTTCGACTCGATTCTTACCGTTCGCTGGGAATATCAGGTCGGTCATGGCGATTGTTCCGTCTTGCGCATAGGTCTCAACCGACGACCTATCCACGATAATTCGGACGTTATATCGCCGGCTTGGCACCGTGTGCGCCGTTGTCTTTGAGGCAAAGTCCGTGCTGATAGTCGCGCCCGCACGGGTGCGATCTATGTAAAACTGCTGCTTCGATCTGTCGAACCCAATCTCTGTGTAGTGCTGCTCGTCTGAGTGCAGCCGCACACCAAATACATCCTCAGTGCTGCTCTCGAAATCTAAGTCGAGCTCATAAGGGGGTACGAGCCCATCGTGCTTGAGTGCTGATTTAGGGTTTGTCCCTGCCAATGGGAGCGCGACCCGCGGGCCGCGAAGACCAGCCACGATTGGCTCTTGTGTCAGTGCCATCCCGGCCTTGTCACGGACGTACGCCAACTTCCGTGGAAGACTCATCTGTCCCCGCCATGGCGACGTCGGCAGCTTTGCAGCATATTGCCAATTACTCATCCACCCAAGCAGGATCGGCTGCTGCTCCCGCGGCAAGTTATTAAAACTTATCGCGCAATAGTCATCCTTTCCATAATTCGTCCAGCCTTGCGCTCCCGGCTCTTCGCTGAGCTTGAAAGTCGTCCCATCAAAGTCGCCTAGAAAATATTGCTCGCCTGAGCCCCCCTGCGGTGCACCCGGGTTGAGACCGACTTTCAATGCCCAGATGCTTCCAGTTTTATTCACAGCAGGTATACGCAGCAGGTCAGGGCACTCCCAATCGCCTGCTGTATCACCAGCCGGACCGAAGTCGCTGAGTTGCTTCCAGTCCTTGAGATTCGACGATGCGTAAAAGCGCACCGTGTGTTCTTTCGGCAGCGAAACCGCCATCACCCAGCGATGCGCTTTCTCATCCCACGAGACGCTCGGATCGCGAAAATCCGAAAGATGCAAATCGAGTACTGGATTGTTGCGATACTTCACCCACGTGCGGCCTCGGTCAAGACTGTAGGCGAGGTTTTGATTTTGCAACTGTGGATTTTGACTGTGCCCTGTATAGATCGCAACCATGCATTCTTTTTTAGGCCTGCAAAGCCGACTTGCATTTTCGTGATCAATCACTATGCTGCCCGTAAAAATCATGACCCCGTTTTCTTCTGGAATGGCGACAGGCAGTTCCTGCCAGTGTAGTAAATCGCGGCTCACTGCGTGGCCCCAACTCATGTGTCCCCACTGATCGCCAAACGGGTTGTATTGGAAGAAGACGTGATACTCACCATCGAAGTACACCAGGCCATTGGGATCATTCGTCCAATTCTTTTGCGGAGAAAAATGTATCTGCGGGCGATACGGCTGATCGTATTGCTGCTCTTGCGCTGCTACGTTTGTTACCAAGCCAAGAGACACTGCCGTAAATAGGATCAATGCACGCATGCTTTTCTCCTTTGTTCCCGTTCGCCCTTTTGAGACACACTTGAGGCTACAGCACGCGCACTCAATAGCTGGTGTCATCGATGTGTTCAGTCATTCCGAATCGCCATCGCATTCTACTCGAAACATATTAGGTTGTGGATCAGCGGCGAGCAAGTGAGACGCGTTCGCACGTGAGAATCCGAGATTACGAGGCATCGCTGGGATCGCATGGTGTTAAAGCGACGCTCTGCCCAGACGCACGAAGAGGCTGCCGCAGGCAGCCTCTTCGTACTAACTACATTTGTAAAACGAGTTAGAAACTAATCTTTGTCTTTGGATACCAGGTTAGCTGAACGGTGGTGGTACTTACTGTTTGCTTGCCGGGGAGATACACGGGCGCTTTATATCGTTCATAACTGAAATTGCCGTTGATCTCAACGTCCCGTCCGATACGCTTGACCACTTGGAAATCGATGTCGTTGATGGTTGTGCCGCCCGGTATAAAGTCTTTTGCAGCCTTCTGGTTGCGCATGCTCAACTGAATCCATTCGTTTCCACTCAAATGATAAGTAACCCACCCCTGGCCGCCCTTGCCTTCGCGTCCAATCCAGTCGCCAAATAATTGCCCCTTATTTGTATAGCCCTGTACCTGCACCACTTCGAAGTATTGGTAATGTCCGCCAAGACTCGTGGGATAGGACGAGTCGGTGTTGACTGCTTCAGCCCGCATATCAAGTTTTGGGATGCCGGGAAAGTGCGAGAGATAGAGCCCGGGCCTGTAACCGCCATGCCGCGGCTTAAAGAGCGGACTGACTGTATCGTGAGCTTCGAGGTCTGCATAAACAGTAAGCCAGTTGCGAGGAAACGGCAGTCGATAGGCGAAATCGAAGGCTCCGAAGCGAGCTCCGGGATCTTTGGTGCTAAATTTCGTAGTCGCGTTTACGGAATCAAAGCTGAAGAAGCTCTGAAGAAATGTATGCAAGGTGACGGGCTCATGATTTTTGCCTCCCCAGATGACAGTGCGTTCAAAGCCAAACTCGAGGTCGCGCGTTGGCTTGAAGCTGACCTTTTCAAGATGAACCCAAGGATGATTCGGGGCGGTGTGCCCCTGGAGCGATCCCACCAAAAAGTCGTAACGAAAAGGGCCAAGCACCTTTGAGAGCAGTGGAATGTGCAGCGGTTCGATGCGGTTTATGCGAAAAGAATATATATTTTCAGCGTTGTTTGAGTATGCCATGCCGGAGCCCACGCCCGGCCCCAACCAATCGTCCTGCTTGCCGATCGAGATCACGTGGTTTAGCAAATTGACAGCGGCGTAGGCTTCAATCAGCCGCCCCTTTTGCGATGCGGCGATAGGGCCCAGGGGGATGGTCGCCTGGTTGAACGGAATTCCCGTCGCCGGATTGAGAAATGGAGAGTTATCGGCGTTTGAGAGTTGTTCAGCCAGGGCAGTTGAGTAGCCGGCAGCAGATGGTGCGTGCTGAAACTCGCCGCGTGCAAAAAGCACAAAGCGCCCAGCGGTCGCGTGACCGCTCAGCCCTGAATAGTTATTAAAACCGCGTTCAAAAGGGCGTCCGTAGTCATTAACGATGGTTGAGCCGAGATGATAGCTGTCTTCGAGTGGCGTGCCACTGATGCCGCGCAGCACCGTGTACGACGATTCCACGCGGGCCTCACCACGACTTGCGTTGCAGGTACCGCTCATCTCGACGTCCAATTCTCTTTTAAGCGCTTCGTAAAGCTGCTGCGCTTCACCCGTGGTTACATCGCTATATAGATCGGCTTGCTCTATCTCCGCGCTTGTCTCTTCAAGCATGCGACTCACGCTGGCGCGCGTCCACGGGCGCATTCCCAGGTAAACGTCTTTGCCATAGCCCATCGCACTCAG
This sequence comes from Acidobacteriaceae bacterium, assembly GCA_025350325.1. Classification (GTDB taxonomy): domain Bacteria; phylum Acidobacteriota; class Terriglobia; order Terriglobales; family Acidobacteriaceae; genus Telmatobacter. Next base: position 10,309 of record JANXYB010000075.1, on the reverse strand, counting down.
ACGCATGACTGCTGGGTAAATCCAACTGTCCAGCGGGATGTACGGAGAAGCCTTGCAGGTCTGAGAATCAAGATCAGAATCGAACTGGCGCGATCCGATTTGTACCTGACCTTGAGCCAACCCAGTGTTAGCAGCAGCGATTAAAACGAGCCCTGCTGATACCGTTCCGATGTACATCAATCTTGTTACGATTCCCGTTTTGCTCAAAGTCATTTTGTCATTTCAAATACGGATAGAGATTCGACGGCGTGTCATCAGGCATATGATTGGCGTTCTATTTAAGTGAGCCTGACGGTATGCATTGCAACAATCGTGTCTTCGCGTCACAAAACGATTTCAAACTTGCATTGCACATATAAACGAGCGTGACCGCATCGGCATAGCGAAACCCTGCGGACACCGTATTCCCTATCTTATCTATGCTGGCACTTATACCTGCGTTGCGGCCGAAACGATCCTCTCAACCACCGCACACGTGCGACGTATGTACGCCTCGTCCAAGGTCGGATGTACGAGGAACATCAGGCTTGTCTCGCCGAGCTCGCGCGCAATTGGCAGCCGCGGCTGCGGAACCCACTCCGGCGGAAATGCTTTTTCGAGATAGACTTCGCTACAACTCCCACCAAAGCATTTGATACCTTCGGCGTTAATCGCCTCAATGATTCGCTCGCGTGTCCAGTCAGGGCGAAGCATCTCTGGCCGCAAAAAGGCGTAGTACTTGTAGTAGGCGTGTTCGATATGTGGCGGGGGCAGAGTGATACGCAATCCAGCTAAAGAGGCAAACTCCTCATTCAATATCTGGGCGTATCTGCGGCGGGTCAAAATCCATTCAGGAAGCTTTCTAAGCGCAATCCGACCAATCGCCGACTGCACTTCTGTCAGTCTCCAGTTAGTTCCGAATGATTCATGCAGCCATCGAAAGCCCGGGGCATGCTCGCGATGATAGACCGTGTCGTAGCTCTTGCCATGGTCCTTCAAAGACCACATCGAGTTCCATAGCGCGGTCGAATTTGTCGTGACCATCCCTCCTTCACCGGCGGTCGTCATGATCTTGTCCTGGCAAAAGGAGAATGCAGCCACGTCCCCCAATGATCCGATAGCCTTGCCTTTATAGGTCGCCCCTTGTGCTTGCGCGCAATCTTCTACGACCTTGATCCCGCGCTCATGTGCAAGGGCGACAATCGCGTCCATCTCACAAGGCCATCCCGCCAGATGAACGGCGACAATAGCCTTGGTTTGTGGGGTCAACACGCGAGCGATATTCTCTGCCGTGATGTTCTGGCTGTTGGCGTCAATATCCGCGAAGATTGGGCGCGCACCAAGCATGACCGCGCAACTTGCAGAGGCGATAAATGTGCGGCTGGTAGTAATAACATCGTCGCCTGCTCCAACAGCCAATGCCTTGAGCGCGCACTCCAATGCAGCGGTGCCATTGGCCAACGCAACGGCATACTTGCAACCGGTGCTCGCCGCGAACTCAGTTTCAAATTGACGGCCTTCTTGTCCGGTCCAGTAATTCACCTTCCCAGAACGCAAGACGCGAACCGCCGCTTCGATTTCATCGTCCGCAAAATAGGGCCATGCACCCTGATCAGTCAAAATGAAATGGGACGGCAAGTTACCTTCAATAGCTATCGCTTCTGAATCTATTTCCATGCTTCTCGGTTTACTCATCTTGCCATTCTCCGCTGTTGGATGGCGGGTTCCTTACGCTCTTGAACAGTAAGGCGATTGTCAATTATTCACAGACCGAAGAGAAGGCGGCAATGCCTCGCATTTAAAAACTGCACCGGCAAAACCAATCGTAGCGCCGAACAGAGAGAAAACCAAGCCAGTATTACGGGTGAACTCACGAAAGGCTCGGACCTCATCGTGCGGAATATGAAATTCATCGAAGTAGATGAAGTCACCGGGGCGGAATTGCGCTCCTAAAAAATCAAGTACGTAACGCGCGGGAAGATACAGGTCTGAATCAATGTTAACAATCAGCACATCGTGAGGCGGTAGCACATAGGTAGGTAAGGTCTCGTGGAACCAGCCTTTGAAGAATTTCATCCTCGGATCCACGGTATCCGGCGTATTGCCATCCGTGGTGAAGTGCCCTTTTTTGAAGCCGGGAATCCAATCCTCCGGAAGCCCAATGAAGCTATCGAATCCATGCAGTCTGCTGTTAGGGTTCTCGAGGAGCCCCGACCACGCCATTATCGATGCACCCTGCCAAACCCCAAATTCGAGGTAGAGCACAACACTTTTTCCAACCTGTTGCGCGACCGCCTCAAACAACTTATCTCGATTCTGTGAAAGCGGCTTGCCCGCATAACCAGACGCACGCAGCCAACCTCCCATTTCCAGTGCCTCGGCCAAGGCAAGGCCTTTGGTCACTAAACTCCTCGGCAGAATTGAACCTGCATTTAGACAACATTGTCGTTTCCATCCCATTACTTATCCGTCCTATTGAATTAGTTACAATGATTCGTTACTGGCCGGTCGCCTTATTGCCAGCGATTAAAGCATCTAGAGTAGGGCCGTTTACGGTGCCAATCGCCTTCGCTGGATTACCAAAGACTTTAACTCGTGCGTCAACGTCTCTGACCACGATGCTGCCAGCGCCAACGAATGCCCAATCTCCGATCTTCACCCTGGGAAGTATGCAGGCATGACTTCCTAGAAACACGCCCTCGCCGAGCGTAGCGCATCCATTGAGCCCGCAGTGACTGCTGATTTGAGACCAGTCGCCTACCACAGTGTCATGGCCGACGTTGCTCAGCGCGCCTATCGATACATGGCTTCCGATCTTGATGTCGGAAGTTACTGAAGTGAATGGCCCCAAAATTACTCCAACACCGAGATCTATATTGAAGCCAATATTAGCCAGCGGATGGATTATGTTGATGAATCGTCCGCCTCGTTCTTCAATGAGATTGCAACACTTCGCTTTTGTGATCGGATTGCCGATCGCGCAGACAAAGACATCTTTTTCCTGAATCTCATAACTGGCAACGTCGCCGAGAATACCCGGCTCATAGTCATATCCTCGGAGCGCGTCGCTCTTGTCGTCGAGAAATCCTTTGATGCGCAAATGACTGCCCGCAGAGATAGCCTGCGCTGCCCATGTAAATATCTCCCGACCTGACTGTCCGGCGCCGATAATTATGACGTTCTTTTCACCCACCAGTTCTGACGTTAGTGATAGAGACCGCCGCCGTGGCGCACTCACCGCGACTGTCGATCTCACGGTGTCCGGTGTCGATGATGATCGCGAAATCCCGTTGGAAGATTTCGCGGCAAACGCCGGTTGATCGCGCTGCGCGGCTTGAGTCTTGCCTGAGCCAGACGCGATTACGACAGAGAGCCGCGCGGGCGTTAACGATCCGAGATGGTTCTCCATCGGGATATCTATACCAAAGCTCTCATTAATACAATGCCTCAGAACAGCGGCCGAGAGAGAATCGCCCCCAGCATCGAGGAAGTCCGTTTCTGCAGTGACGTGATCGAGGCTCAATATTTCGCCGAATATGCTCAAAAGCTTTTGCTCGACGGGCGCGAGGCTAACTGGCTCGAAACTCTTCGGTTCCACGGCTGTTTCAAACGGATTAGGCAGAGCCTTTCGGTTAGCCTTGCCGTTGGGGAGAGATGGCAAGCTCTCCATGAACACATACGTCTTAGGCACCATGTAGCCGGGCAACTGTTGGGTCAAATAACTTTCGACATCAGGCTGATTAAACTGTCCCGGTGTCTTGAGCACGACGTACCCCACCAGTTGGTCCTCGCCGAGCCTGTTCTTTGCAAACCAGCACGCACAATCAGAAATTCCGGGCGCGCGATTGAGAACATACTCTACCTCAGACGGCTCGATTCGACATCCGCGAATTTTGAACTGAAAGTCCTTTCGGCCAAGATGGATGAGGCACCCGTCCGGCTCGATTTTGCCCAGGTCGCCAGTCAAGTAGACGGGCACATCGTCCCCGCCGACACGAATGAACTTTGCACGCGTCAATGCGTCGTCGCCCCAGTACCCGCCCGACATGTAGTCGCTCTTGATTGCTATCTCACCGATAGAGCCCTGCGGTGCTTCGGTTTGTGCATCATCGAGGATGAGCAACTGGCGATCCGGTGAAACGGGATATCCGCAAGCCACGTTTGCAGACTCAATGGGAATCTCGTGATCAACCCGATATAGGTAGTAGTTATAAGACTCGGCAGTACCTGCCTGATTGACCAAGTGGCTGCCGACGGGAAAATGTTGCCTGAAAATCTCAACATCGCGCATCGTAAGCGTTTCCCCCGCCATGATCGCGATTCGAAGGTCGCGGAAACAAAGATCATCAGGAATGGTTCTCGCAAATTGCCTGAACGCACTCGGGATCCACTGCAATGTGGTTAGTCGCTGGTCGATAAGCCATTGCGCCATGCCGGTGAAGCCCTGCACCTTCGGATCCCATGGATAAAGCGATCCTCCATTTGTCAGGCAACAATAAATATCGACTACTGAAGAGCCGAAGCTTGGGGAGTGTAGCCACGTGACTCGATCACTAGGCGAGAAAAAAAGTTCATTAGTCAAACACATCGTTGTGTGTAACAAATTACGATGCAAAAAAACGATGCCCTTAGGACGCCCAGTACTGCCGGAAGTGTAAAGAATATAAGCTCGATCAAGCGGATCGCAGACGATCTTCGGATTTGGTGCATCTGGAAAATAACTCATCTTTGAGGTGTTGAGAATCGGTATCCGATTACCGGAAAGTTCCTCGGCAAGGGCCAGGTGAGCGTCGTCCGTCAGCACAACTGAAGGCTTAGCATCCTCAAACATGGCGCGCAACCTCTCGACCGGATAGTTGCAGTCCAGCGGAATATAGGCTTTGTGCGCCTTGAGCGAACCGAGCATCCCGAAGATCAGTTCAGGCGTATTCGGCAGCAATAGAGCGACCTGCGCCAAGCCCTCGCCGCAAAGCGTAAGAATTGCGAACGCAATCGAGTTGGCGTGAGCATTCAACTCCGTGTAGGTGTAGGTCAACTCTCCGGATATCAGAGCGGTCTTCGCTGGATAAAGTTGAACCTGCTCTTCAATTCGATTGTGAATTCCCTGCAGCACCGAAGCTTTGCGGAATTCGATGAAATCTGCAGGGCAGGTCACGGTAAGTTTCGTAGGCATAATTCTTCCTTCGCCAGCTAGTTAGTTGAGGAGCCGAGCCTCGCCACGCACAATCCCACTCGGCGAAGCATCGGCACTGGTCGAATTAAATTGAGGTTAGATTCTCGACTTGGATGGATGGGAGTACCCAGTGGAATTGGAAGCATTCTCGTCGGAGAAGCTGACTGGCACTTTGCTTCCGGTGAACTTGGGCATTGTCGCGTGCTCGGCGCTTGCAATTCCTGTGCGCTTCAAAACTGCGAGCATTGTCTTCAACAAAATCGATATATCGAGCGTCAGGCTCCAATGCTCCACATACCAAATATCGAGAAAAAATTTTTCGTCCCAGCTTAGCGAGTTGCGGCCATTAATCTGGGCCCACCCAGTTATTCCCGGCATTACATCGTGACGGCTCGCCTGCTTAGTTGAATAGCGCGGCAAATACTCCATCAGCAGGGGTCTGGGTCCCACAAGACTAATGTCACCACGAAGCACATTCCACAATTGCGGCAATTCATCGAGACTTGTGCTTCGCAAGAACTGTCCTACCCGGGTTAGGCGGTGAGCGTCGGGTAACAAATTGCCATTGTCATCGCATCGGTTCGACATAGTGCGAAACTTCAGCAGCGTAAACGGCTTCCCAAATCGCCCCGGCCGAACCTGGCGAAATAGGATGGGACGCCCCATCGTTATCCAGACCAGAAAGGTGGCAAGAAGAAAAAACGGCGAAAAAATAATGAGTCCGCCCAACGCCACAGCTCGGTCAAGACACATCTTGATCCAAAGGCGCGGTCCAGCTTGTCGACGTCGCTCGCTGACCGTCGATTTCGCGACTCTATCGAAGACCTGGGCAAATTTCTGGGTGCCAATAGCAACCGATAGATTCTTGTCATAGAAATCTCTGCCTGCGAACCCCATAGCCGCAAGACGCTCCGGCCCGGCATCGACGAGTTTCCTAACGGCATTTGCGATACTTTGAGGATCGTCTGGCTCACATATGATCCCAGATTCAGCGCTCTTAACCAACTCTGCGGCATCGCCGTGAACTGCCATTAGAACTGGCCTTCCTGCGGCCAGATATGCCTGCGTCTTCGATGGGATCGTAATGCGGAACAGAGGGTCATCTTTCAGATGCACAAGCAGAGCATCGGCGCCTGCAAGGATAGGACCCATAGCGTGCATCGGCTGGCTGGGAAAAAATCGCACGTTATCGAGATGCATCTCATTCGCCTTAGCCTCGAGTCGAGCCCGATCCACTCCGCCGCCAATGAAGAGAAACTCCGCGATCGGCACTGTAGTTTGGCAGATTTTCGCAGCGTTCAGCACGCTATCCAAGCCCTGTGCAATGCCCATCATGCCCGCAAACAATAATCCAAAGCGACCAGGCCTACCAAGTGGCGTCGCGATTAGCCCCGGGGTCTTCAATGAAGTTTCATCACACCAGTTGTAGATTACGGTGATCTTTTCCGGTGCGATCCCACGAAGCGTCAGCGCATTCTTAAACCCTGGTGAAAGCACGGTGATATGAGTAGCTCGCGCGTAAACGAACTTGCATACTTTGCCTAATATGTTAAGGGCCGCACGATTTGACATCATCCCGGAGACAGCAACTGTATCTGGCCACAGATCTTGAATGTCGTAAACAAACGGCGTCCTCCGGAAAAAACTAATTGCCGCCGCTGCGAAGCCAACCGTAATTGGGGGATGATAGACGTAAATCAAGTCAGGCTTCCGCACCAATGCGGTACCGAATATTGCTGCTGAAAGGCAAAAACTGAGATAGTTAAGCGCTCTGTGTAAACCCGATTTATCGTGGCTCGGGTAGAGCGCAACACGCAGCACGTTGATGCCGTCGAGTGTCTCCCGCATCCACGGCCGGATCCGATAGCCGGGGTATAACTTTCCGCCGGGGTAATTTGGAAATCCAGTCAGTACCTCAACATCATGGCCGCGCGACTTCAGTTGCTTGGCAAACAGCAATCCCTTGAATGTTCCTTCGGGCTCGAACCACTGAGTCAAAATGAGAATTTTCATGACTTGAAGTGAAATCCTGAAACTAAGAATGCGATCGCGCATGTCCGGGAGGCTAACGTGCCCTTAAGACTTACGCCACACTACCCGATTTATATAATCCACATAACTATAGATAATCCTTACAATCTTTTCCGACACGTTGGCAACGTTATAGTCTGAAACAATTTGCAAAGCTCGCTGTTCGCCTGTTGGTTGTGTCTCCAGCACCTTCAATGCCGCCAGCACGCGTTCCGGATCGAGGCCGGTCATCATCACGGCTCCCTCTTCCATTCCTTCGGGACGCTCGTGAGCTTCGCGAATGTTGAGTGCTCTGAAGTTCAAGATCGATGATTCTTCTGATATGGTCCCGCTATCCGACAAGGTCGCGCGCGCCTTCATCATCAGGTGAACGTAATCGGACATTCCCATCGGCTTCAATAGGCGAATGCCTTCCGAAAAGCGAATGCCTTCGGCATCAATTCTCTTCTGCGTTCGCGGATGCACAGAAACGATTAAGGGAAGTTCATATGTCGATGCGACGCTCTCAAGAACACTGACAAGGTTTTGAAACTGCACCGGTGAATCGATGTTTTCTTCGCGGTGTGCACTCACCATGAAAAAGTTATTTTCTTCCAGGCCTAACGTTTTGCTGGCGTCAGAGCGATCTATCTTGTTGCGATAGTAGGTGAGCACTTCGTACATCGGGCTACCCGTCTTGATGATCCGGTCTGGCGCGATTCCCTCGCGCAGCAAATATTCGCGAGAGATCGCACTGTAGGGCAGGTTTATATCGCTGATATGATCTACGATCTTCCGGTTAATTTCTTCTGGAACCCGCTCATCGAAGCACCGATTTCCCGCTTCCATGTGAAATACCGGAATCTTCAATCTCTTTGCCGCCAACGCTGCCAGGCAACTATTCGTATCTCCAAGGATGAGGACAGCGTCGGGTTTCAGCTCAGCGAGTAAGTCGCTCGACTTAGAAATAACCTGGCCAATTGTGTCAGCTGCGTTCTTCCCGGCAGCTTTGAGAAAGTGATCAGGCTGCCGTAACTCCAGATCTTCAAAGAAGACTTGGTTGAGCTCATAGTCATAGTTCTGGCCAGTGTGAATCAGGATGTGATCGGTATGGCGATCTAGTGCCGCAATCACGCGCGACAACCGGATAATCTCCGGCCTGGTTCCCAGCACTGTTGCCACTTTCATTTTGTCTCCACCAACACAGGGTGCCGTCGCGCCTCGAAATCAACCGCTAAAAAATATGTGTCAGGGCGATCTGGATTGAATATCTCGCTCGACCAGAAAAGCGTGACCATCTCCCGCTCACCCACATTGGTGATTGAATGAGTGAACCCGGGCGGAATATCGATCACCTGGTAATCGCGCCCCGACACGGAATATTCCTGCACTGGGCCGCCATCCAAGGCTCGCATCCGAATCAAACCATCGCCCTCCACCACAAAAAACTTCTCCGTCTTGGTGTGGTGGTAATGGTTTCCCCGGGTGACTCCCGGCTTGGTTCGTGACACGAATATCTGCCCGAAATTCCTCTGCTTGATAAATTCCGCCAGGCTGCCTCGATCATCGGATTTAATCTGAAGCGTGTGTTCACGTGCGGCAGGCGGCACATGCGACAGATAAGTCGCATAAAGCGCTTGATTAAACCGCTCTGAAAAGTCGGGGAGTGTCAGCGTGCTCCTCATCTCGTGAAAGGCCTGAATTCTGCCCGCCAGATCGCCGAGGCTAATTTTGTACGTGGGCAAGTCTGCGCCCGCTGCGCCCGTATTTGTTTCTGCGTCAATCTCGGCAATGAATGCCGCGACGACATCATCGACATAGACCAACTCAACTTCTCGCTTGGGATCTGAAACTACAATCGGCAGATCATTCGCGATGTTGTAACAAAATGTCGCTGTAACTGAGTTGTAATTGGGGCGGCACCACTTCCCAAAAAGATTCGCCAGCCGATAGATTCGAACGCAAGCCCCGGTATCTGACGAAAACTGGCGCAGAATTTTCTCCGCCTTCGCCTTGCTCACTCCGTACGGATTATCCTCTGCCGCTTGAATGGAGGAACTGAAGACTATTTTTGGCGAACGTCCGCCCGCGCGCAGTAATGCGCATAGCTCATCGGTGAGGCCGGCATTGCCGCTATCAAATTCTGCCGGATCGAGTGGGCGATTAGTCCCTGCAAGATGGAAAATGACATCAGCCTCGAGCGCCCAGTTTGTCAGGTCCTGCACCGTGTCGCCCTGATCAAAAATTGCAACCGAGCAGTCCTGACGCACAGACAGATGCGTCGCCAGGTTGCGACCCAAGAAACCGTGACCGCCCGTGATCAAGACATTCCTCAAGCCAGCACCGCCTTACCCTTCACGGCATCGCGTACACACTGCAGCTTGAGCAGCAGGTCCATCATCCCATCCACATCGAGCAACTCCGCGTTATGAGAATTGTAATCATTCGCTTCCGACACTTCGGCTTTTCCGCTGCTAAAGAAGCTCGAATAATTGAGGTCTCTCACATCTGCCGGCACGCGATAATAGTCGCCCAGATCTTCAGCTTGTGCCATCTCTTCGCGGTTTAGCAGCGTCTCATAAAGCTTTTCCCCGTGCCGCGTGCCGATCACATGAATTTCATTTTCCGCATCGAGCAGCTTCAACAACGCCGCCGCCAGCGTACCGATAGTCGCCGACGGAGCCTTCTGCACAAAAACATCTCCCGGCGCGCCGTGTGCGAAAGCGTAAAGCACCAGGTCAACTGCGCCCTCGATGGTCATCATGAAGCGAGTCATGTGCGGATCGGTCACCGTCAGCGGCTGTCCGGCCTGTATCTGCGTCAGGAAGAGCGGAATGACCGAGCCTCGCGAAGCCATAACATTCCCATAGCGGGTGCCGCAAAAAATAGTTGAACTGTCCTTGTACATGCGTGCCTTTGCCACCATGCACTTTTCCATCAGCGCCTTTGACATGCCCATGGCGTTTACGGGATACACCGCCTTGTCGGTGCTCAACACGATCATCTTGCTCACGTCGCAGGCGAGTGCCGCCTTCATCACATTCTCTGCGCCCAGCGTATTGGTCTGCACCGCTTCAATGGGAAAGAACTCGCATGAAGGGACCTGCTTGAGCGCCGCTGCGTGAAACACAAAATCCACGCCGCGCA
>JANXYB010000040.1 GCA_025350325.1 Acidobacteriaceae bacterium | reverse complement strand
TTCCATTGTGGGAATGTCGGTTTCGTTGCTGCATACAAGTCAAACCATAGGAACGATCCAGTACCACGCTCTCGACCAACTTGTCGCCGGGAGTTACCTACTTTCTTTTGTTTATTTGCTCGCGAGTTTTGCGCAGAAGGTCCCCGAGAGGCGCGAATTTACCCCGCAAATGCAGAACTTTCTGTTGGCGGTGGCTGGTAACGCCCGAAGCGCACGCATAGCGCTGGACGACTCTCCTGAAATAAAAAGGCGCAAATAGTGCCTTTGCGGGAGCTCTTTTTTGCGAGAAGCTATTTCTTACGGTCCTTCCAAGCCTTTACCCCAGGCTTCTATAAATGCAACATTCTATTAACTTAACTGGGAAAGGTAATTAGTTTGTTGTCGATGATAGTTACCAGAAGGTGTCATTTACACAGCGCAAAGGTTACCTTAAGTTACTTATGGGGCATGTCCTTTCGATTAGTAGTAATTGAAAAGACGCGAAAAATGACGAGAATTCTGACGACAAAGCATAGTTTTCTGGTACAAGTAGAAGGAACAGCGAGATACTGGGTTGGTATTTCGATGTTGCCAGTAACCGGTTACCGACTCCGGACAGAGGTCCAATGATTTTTCCGATGTTGCAAATCGCTGCACTTGTCTTGGTCACTCTCTATTTCGTGAAGTGGAGATTAGGCGTACGGCGACGCAATTCCCACACTTGGGAATCGCTTTTGCTGCGCCTCCGTCCTGACTGGAGTGCCCGCGAACTCAGCGATCAGTTCCTCTGGAAAGAGGGCCTGAACGCGACCCCTGAAGATACATGGACCAAAATGGAAGGCCCGCATGGGCTGTGGGTTATGTATCAGAATGCTCGCGTAATGCTCGAAATGGCGGACTATGCTGCTAGAAATGGCGAATCCGTTGACCGTGTCCTGCTTGAAACGCTACGCAGCGACGCAATGCAAATTCGGGTATGTGTACTGATGGCTCTTGCACAATATGGATTTAGCCAGGCAAGCGAAGGCGTACGGGTCAACGCTTTCCGCGCCGCCTCGATGTACACCGGTATGGCAGCTCGGATGATGCAACTACTACAAGAAAATGCTGCTGTACTCGTCCCTGACTTTGTCGCTGCAATGTAATACGCCCAATAGCGCAATTAAAAACCCCGGCCATGGCCGGGGTTTTTAATTGCCGAGTATCCGCATCATGCCGCAGACATAGCAGTCAGAAAGTCGTTGATGCGCTTGTACTCGTCATCGCTCAGCCGGAACTCAAGAGCCGGCGCCAGCCCTTCAACCTGCTCAGCACTGCGCCCCCCAACGATCGCACCGGTGATCGCGGGATGATGAAGCGTCCATGCCACGGCCACCACTCCCGGAGCAACATCGTGTCCGTTCCCAATTTCGCGCAGCAACTCCACCAACTTCAAATTCCGGCTGAGTCGCGGCTCTTTGAATTCGGCCGCCTTGCGACGCCAATCATCGGCAGGCAATGCGGCAACACGCTCCGCCGTCATTTTTCCTGTGAGAAGCCCTGACACCATTGGCGAATAATTGATTACACCGATTCCGTTAGCCTGGGCAAAGGGAAGGATTTCCTCTTCCATTACTCGCCGTAGCATGGAATAGGGCGGCTGAAGGCTCGTGATCGGCGCTATTTTATGGGCCCGTTTCATTTGCTCGACTGTAAAGTTTGAAACACCGATCCAGCGGATCTTGCCCTGCTCCTTAAAGCGAGCCAATGCTTCCCAGCCCTCTTCGATCTCGGTCGCCGGGTTGGGCCAGTGAATCTGATAAAGATCGATGGTCTCAACGCCCAATCTGCGCAGAGAGGCTTCCAATTCCTCAGCCAGTGACGCGGCCTTGAGCGATCGGTAGATCGTGCGATCCTCGTGCCATCGCATTGAGCATTTGGTGAAGAGATAAGGCTTGTGGCTCGTCGTTTTGATAGCGCGCGCCACGATTTCTTCAGAGTGCCCCAGCCCGTAAATGGCTGCGGTATCGATCCAGTTTATTCCGAGGTCGAGGGCGCGACGAATTGCTTCGATGGATTCGTTGTCGTCCTGAGGACCCCAGGCGAATTCCCAGTTGCCTCCGCCGATGGCCCATGCGCCAAAGCCGATAGGTGTCAAATTCAAATCAGAGTTTCCAAGTGTGCGAAGGGCTTGCGACCGAGTGTTTGTCATCTCAAGAATTTAGATGAGGCGGGCGCCGCGCAGTTTCAGATTCATGGGAGAAAGTGAAAATGACGCGAGAAAGCGGGTTTCACTTGGGAAGTCATGCCGTAATAAGAAATCGTCCTTCCCGCATGATTTGTTCCTGACCGGCTTCGGATTCGAGCCAAATGTTAAAGCCCAATCCGACCACGTCGATGTGTGTGCCCGAGCGCCACGGCGCACCTGTGTGTTCGCCATATGGATTGCCAAATGCGATATGAATGCCGGGGAATTTTTCATCCTGCAGGATGTTGCCAATGACACGATCGACGCCAAGGTTGGTCCCAATAGCGAACTCTCCGACGCGATCGGAGTTTTCATCGGTGTGCGTGTACGTCCAGAAATCCGCTTCGAGTTGTTTGTTACTGCTGGAGCAGGTGACGATGCGGTTGCCTGCGATCTCGATCGTGAGCGGCATCGCAGCGAGCAGGCCATACCGATGACAGAGCCAATCGCCCACTACGCCGTCCACAACAAATGTCCCATTCACCTCGCCAGGCGATGTAAAACATTCGCCGCCCGGCAAATTACCCCACTTCTCAGGGGAGATGATGCCTGAGGTTTTGAACCACTTGTAGCCAGGATTCATGTCGGCGATGATGTCAGTTCCGGCGGCGGTCGTCGCGCGAATGCGGGTGGCCTTACGAACCCGGTCCAGCACCTGCTGCGACAGGCGATCGACGAGGTTAAAATCGGCACGCATTCCCTGGCACATTATTTCAGCAGAGATGTTGACCATGTGGGCATGACGCATGCGCCGACGATTGACGACATCGGTCATCTGCATGCGGGAGTGCAATTCATTGGGCTGCACCTGGACGGCAAATATTGAGACATGCGATGTCTCCATGTCGGCGAGCACTTGGGCGGGCATGTCGACAAGCGGGCGCGGCGATAAATCTTCGAGAACGAAGGCGTTCCAAATGCAGCCGCATTGCTCGAGTTGAGCCGCCAATGCCGCAGCGATCTGTTCTGTGACGCGGTCCGTGATGAGCGTAACTTTTTCTGCCGGGTCGATACGCAGACAGGTGGAGACGGCGGCTAAAGCGCCGGGGTTGAACTCGGCGGGATAGTCCATTGCAAGAAGATGCGCGACGGCTGCGGTCATGCTCAGGGTTGAAAGCTCCTCGTCAAAATTGCCGCGATTTTGGCGCAGCTTGCTGTCTTAAGGTACCGGAAAAAGCGCGGGATTGAAATGGCGCGGCCTCCCGGACGCCGTCTTCGGCACTTAAAGCAAGGGCTGGGCAAAACCGTTCATGAGATTGATTCTGGGCGGTCGCACTTCATCCGACCCTCTCGTAACGCACGCATCGAACCAGTCGATCTTGAAGCGTGATAACCATGCTACATTTGCTATCGAAGTTGGAGCACCCTGCAATGACACAAATCCAATTTAAGCGAGCAGATACGGCCGAGGAGATGGAGCAGATCCATCGCCTGAATCACAGGATTTTTGCAGAAGAAATCGGCCAGCACCCAAAGACCCATGACGGTCACCTGATCGATCGGTTTCATGAACGGAACAGCTACTTTGTCGCTTGTAAAAATGGCGAAGTCATCGGCATGGTCTCAGTGCATGATGGACCTGAATTCTCTGTGGCCAAGCGATTGCGCGACGCCTCGGAGTTGGCGGCCTTGAGGGCTCCGCTTGAGGTGCGGCTTCTGGCGATACGTCCGGAATTTAGAAATCGCACGGTGCTGGCGGGCCTCCTCTGGCAGGTGAATCAGTATGCCAAGAACCATCGCTATTCCGACTTGCTCATTTCAGGAATCGTGGAGCGGCAGGCGATGTACATGAAAATGGGCTTTCGCGCGATGGGGCCGCCGGTTGCGTGCGGGTCAGCAGAGTTTGTGCCCATGCGGTTGCCGCTCGAGGCTGCGCTTCCTGCTTTCAAGACGAGGCAAGCGCTCTATGGTTCTCGATGGCAGCGCGAACACGCGCTGAGTCTGCTGCCCGGGCCGGTTGAGCCTTCGGCGACTGTAGTGAATGCGTTCGAGCGACCTCCCGTGTCGCACCGCTCACCAAATTTTCTGCGCGATTATGAAGATACGCGGGCGCAATTGAGCGCGCTAATGGGCGGCATGCGCACCGTGATTCTCGGCGGATCGGGAACCTTGGCGAACGATGCGGTGGCTGCCAATCTGCACGCAGCATTTGGAGAGGCCGAGGGGCTGATTGTGACCAACGGCGAGTTTGGCGATCGTCTCGTACGGCAGGCTGCGGCTGTGGGATTGCGGTTTGAGGATCTGCGTTTTCGATGGGGTGCGGCGTGGGATTTCAATTCGATCGAGCGGGCGCTCGCGAAACGGCCGGCGTGGGTTTGGGTGGTGCATCTGGAGACAAGCACCGGCGTGCTTAACGACGTCGCACGACTTACCGCGCGTGCCGGCGAGTACGGCGCTGCGGTCGCGGCCGATTGCGTGAGCAGCATCGGGGCCGTGGACACGTTGGGCGTTGGTGAAGGCCTGTTTCTCGCGTCGGGAGTCTCTGGTAAGGCGCTAGGTTCGTTCGCAGGATTGGCATTTGTTTTCGTTCCCGTGAAGGCGCTTGCTCGTTTGCAGGGAAAGCTGCTCTGCCCGACATTCGATTTGATCGAGGCGGTGGCTACGCGAGGGCCGGTCTCGACGGTGTCTTCCCCTCTGCTGATGGCGGCTCACGAGGCGTTGAGCGAAAAATATGCGAGTGGCCCGGCACGCACGGAACGCTTTAGACACTATGCCGAATTGGGCCGGTGGACGCGAACACAGATTCGGGACGCAGGGCTTGTGCCGCTGGCATCCGAAGAGAACGCTGCTCCGACAATCACGACATTTGCACTGCCCACCGGGGGATTTGCGCGTGACTGCCTGCGCGCAGGATTTCGTATCGCGCATGAGAGCGACTATCTGCGCAAGCGTGCGTGGGGGCAGATCGCGACGATGGGAGAGCTGGATCGCGCAGGGCTGGAGCCACTGTTCGCGGCGCTGCAGGTTGAAGCGCAGATGGTGCAATCAGTCTGATTGCGCGCAGCAACTTCGTCAAGACATGCAACCTAAACTTCTGTCGATTTCAATGTGTGCGCAATCGGAATCACTGCGAAGCACAACCTAAGCCTCGGTCTCATAGGCTAAAGGCCGGCTGCGGTCTCCTCGGCCATGTAGTCGACTACCGCTTTGAGGTCGTGACCTGACTCTTCAAAGACTTTGAGCTGGCGGTCGGCGCCGGTACCGGTTTCAAGAATTTTGCGGATGCCGTTGATGGCCTCGCGACTGCCAAGTTCGTCGACCACGGGATCGATGAGAGCCAGGTATTCCTCGATGAGGTCGCGGAGCGGAACTTCCTGCTCTTTGCCGAAGTCGATGAGGTTGCCGTCGAGGCCGTATCGCACGGCGCGAAATTTGTTTTCCATTAACAACGGCCGCGCATATTGGCGAAAGTCGCGATTGGTTTCGTGAAGGCGATAGAGATAGGCCGCAGTGGCCTGGATCAGCGCGGCGATAGCAACTGTTTCTTCAGCGCGCAGCGGGATGTCGCAGGCACGCACTTCAACGGTGTTGAAGAAGGGATGCGGGCGAATGTCCCACCAGATTTTTTTTGCGTTGTCGATGCAGTTGGTTTTGACGAGAAGGCTGACGTAATTTTCGAATTCAGAATAGCTGGCGAACGCGTCCGGGATGCCGGTACGCGGGAAGTTCTCAAACACTTTGGCGCGATAGCCCTTGTAGCCAGTGTTTAAGCCGAGCCAGAACGGCGAATTCGTAGCCAGCGCCATGATGTGCGGCAAGAAATAACGCATTGAGTTCATGATGCGGATGGCGGCTTCGCGGTCTTCAATGCCGACATGCACGTGCAGGCCGAAGATGAGATTGGCACGGGCGACAAGCTGCAGATCCTTGACCACCTGGTGGTAGCGCGGATCGGGATAGATCTGCTGCGTACGCCAGTCGGCAAAAGGGTGTGTGGCGCCGGCAACGAGGCGCAGATCGTGGTCGCCGGCAAGCTGGATCATTTCGCGTCGCAGCTCATAGATGTCTTCACGAGCCTCGTCGATGTTACGGCAGACACGCGTGCCCACTTCGACGACGGAGGTATGCATTTCCGCCTTGACGCGCTCTTGAAGCCGCAGCTTACCATGCTCGAGCATCTCGGTTTCGATGTGCGAGCGCAGGTCGCGCGTGACCGGGTCGATGGTCTGGTATTCCTCTTCGATGCCTAGGGAGAAGGATGGGCGCATTAGGAGCTCCGGGACAGCTTGGGCAATTGTAAGTCAGAAATCAAGGGCAGAGATCAAGGATCATCCCATCGATGGCGCGAATAAGACAATGCTGGGTGCCCAAAAATTATTCGCCTAATCTTCGCCTTCCGTTTATGATTAGAGGCGGGCGATGAATCTCTTTTCTCAACTGGCAGCTGAACCGACGCATGAGGAACTCTATCCTGGCGCGTGCCTGATGCGGGGTTTGGCACTGCCGCAGGATGGAGAATTCTTCGCTGCCGTCGAAGAGATTCTCGGGGCAGCACCGCTGCGCCAAGCGACGACCCCCAGCGGATTGCCCATGTCGGTGATGGTGTCTGACTGCGGTACGGCTGAGGCTTTTCGGCGCCGATGGGATGCACATGACCCGAATGCGAAACAAATGTGGCCGCCGATGCCGCGCGCTCTCGTGGATTTTGCGATTCGCTGTGCGGTTCGGTCAGGGTTTGCGCAATTTCGCCCCGACACGTGCCACGTCAATCGATACCAGGCGGGGGCGAAGCTTGGTCTCCATCAAGACCGGCACGAATATGATTTGGATCAGCCGATCGTCTCTATCTCGTTCGGGCTCGAGTGCATCTTTTTGCTGGGGGGTCTGGAGCGGACCGATAAGACAAAGCGCATCCTGCTCGAGCATGGCGATGTGATCGTGTGGGGCGGGCCTTCGCGCATGCGGTTCCATGGCGTGCAGCCACTCAAGCCGGGCCATCATCCGCTGACGGGCCCTTATCGTTACAATCTGACCTTCCGCAAAGTGGCGTGAACAGGGTGCGGGAAGAGCCGACTTAGATTTGTATGTAGACCCCACCCCCACCCGTACTCTGGATAGAAGTCTTGTGTTTTGATCGAGTTACCCGTGGCAGTGTATTGTAAGGTCGTCTAGCTGAAAGAGTTGTCCGCAGAGTCCTCTGAATAAAGAGGTTACGACGCATGTGCGTGGGAGAGTGCAGAACGAGGGTCTGTGGGTGTGCTCATGAGTAGGATTGCGGCTGCCTGTTTCCTCACAATTTCAATGATAGTGATTGCGTGAGAATAGTATGCAAATGTGCTGCAAGAAAAGCGTGAGTTCAGAAGGGATAGTTCGAGCGACATCCTCAGGGGCTAAAGCCCACTGATTTAAATTGGCTTTATCGGCACGACTGAAGTCGTGCCCTGTTACAAGGCGCTGAAGACGGGATTTTCCGTAGCCGGTTAAGCCATTTTGCACGAAGTTCGTCGTGCCCTGTTACAAACGCTGAAGATGGGTTTCTTGCAGCTCTAAGCCAAGGCTCATAGTTGCTCAGGATTTCGACTTGGCGCTTTTCTTCACGGACGCGGCGTTCTTCGCGGAGGGCTCTGGGCCCTTGGAGCTTTTTGTTGCTGCGGCGCCCAGAAATGCGGACCACTTGAGGTCGAGCGGCTGCGGTCCGGCATTGGCCTTGGCGATCGCTAAGTCGGCGACTTCTTTAATGATCCAGTCGAAGTTGGCCTGCCCCACGGAGTGCAGATCCGCGTCGGGCGCAGGGTTCATGAAATCGATGGCGTAGGGGATGCCCTCTTCAACGGCGAACTCGACGGTATTGAGGTCGTAGCCGAGCGCCTGGCAGAGCCTGAGTGCGTCGTGCTCGACGCGGGCGAGAAGCTTCTGATCGTATTGCGGAGGGTTTTGAATGTAACGCTCGTGATGCGGCAGGCGCGGGTCGTAAGGCATGATGTGCACCTTCTGCTGGCCGACCACGTAGCAGCGAAAGTATTCGTTAAAGTTGACCGCCTTCTGGTAGAGCATGCAGAGGTCGCGCGACTGATCGTAGGCGCAGAAGAACTCCTCGCGATTGTGAATGTGGTAGACATCTTTCCAGCCGCCGCCATCGACCGGCTTCATAAACCCGTGCTCGCCGACGTAGGCGAAGACCGCGTCCCAGTTGAGAGGGTATTCAAGGTTGCGCATGGAGCGCTCGGTGGTGTCGGCAGGATTGTTCTTGTGCGGCAGGATGACCGTGGCGGGGATGGCGACACCCAACTTCTGGGCCAGGGTGTAGTTGAAAAATTTGTCATCAGCCGACCACCAGAAAGGATTGTTGATGATCGCTGTTCCATTGATCGCAGCGTGCTTGAGGTAGGCACGGTAGAAGGGCACGTCGTGGGATATGCGGTCGACAATGACGGCATAGGGCGAAGGCTTGTCGAGGAAAACGGCTCCGGTGTCAACGAATTCGGCGGTGACGCCCTCGATTTGACGAGCATTGATGTGCTCAACGAATGCTGCGGGAAAACTGTTCTCCATGCCAAATAAGACGCCGATCTTTTTCACGCCGCAACCTCCGGAAAATGAGCGCGGCGCGTAAAAGCCGGCCGCGATGTTTCCTCAGTGTACGGCAGGTGTCGATCGAGTCCAACGCCCGTGAGCCTTGGCGTGGCATACGTCACTGCATCTGGTGCGCGGCCGGAGTAGTGTTTTAAGAGTCAGCAGGACGGAGGAAAATGTGACGTACCGGGTGTTGACAGTGAACAGGGAGTTTGGCAGCGGCGGAGGCCGCATCGCGCAGGCAATTGCGGAGCGGCTGCAATGGAAGCTGCTCGACCGCGACATCATCGACGCCATCGCCTATGCGGCGCATGTGGATGCGAATGTCGTGCGCCATTACGATGAGCACGTCGATTCGTGGCTTCGCCGAATCAACCAGCAGGCAATGCGCAGTGCCGCCTTGACGGCGGGACTGGCGCTGGCAGAGGACTCGGTCTTTGACGCCGACGCGATGGTAAAGATTTCGCAAAAGATTATCGAGAAGGCATACGCAGATGGCAATTGCGTGATTGTTGGGCGTGGTGCGCAATGCGTTCTGCAACATAAGCCGGACGTCTATCACGTCTTTGTATACGCGCCGCTCAAACAGCGGATCGTAAGGCTCAAGGCACGCCTCGAAAAGGGAGCGAACGTGGAACAGCGCATTCGCACTGTGGATGGGGAACGCGCCAAGTATCTGCACGAATATTTCGGTAAAAGCTGGTGCAACCAGCACTTGTATGACTTGATGATTTCGTCGGGCGCAGATGAAGAGGCGACCGCGCGAGTGATCGAGTTCGCGATGAAGGCGGCGGGGTAGCGAGTGGCGGAAACAGCATGTCGTTTTGGTGTTTCGTGCTATCCCACCCTTGCGCATAAAGATGCGCAAGGATGGGGCAAACGCTGGCTTAGTATACGAGTGTAGTGTTGCGTCGGAACGGTTGAACCCACTCATGCGCAAACGGCGCGCATGACTGGGGCATATCCACACCCCAAGGTTCTAGGTGAGTGGGCACCTCCCCTTAGCGCAAGGGAGTTGTATGGCCCCGTCTAAAAGTGTGACGGATGATCCGGTGAACTCAGCATGTTCGGTAGGCTTGGCTACTTGATAGGTGTGACGCTCCAGTCATAGCTCAAGGCGGAGATCTGCGCGTTCAGTTTGTCGACCGCATCGGATTTCTGCTGTTCGAGGTCGGCCGTATGTTTGCGGGTGGCTTGCAGTTTGTCTTCAGCCCGGTTGAGTTCTTCGACGAATCGGCGGGCGGCTTCGTTGCCCTTGAGAGCGATGAGGTTTTCACGGTCGCGGGCTTCGTCGGCGGCGGCAGTAGTTTCCTGCTTTTTTGACTCTTCGATCTGGTGCTGTATATCAGCCAGTTTCACTTGCGCATCGATAATCGGCTCGAGCTGGCCCTTGACGTCGGGGACACGCTTCACGAGCTCGATGAGGTAAGACGAATAATCCTGGTTGGCGTTGAGGTCGATGCGGGTAGACTCAGGACCGTGTTCGCGCACGTCAAGCTTGGCCGTTCCATGGGCAGGGACGGGCAGGCGGAAGCGGAATAAGTTGGGCGCTGTTTCATCGGCCTTGACGCCATCGTCGAGCGACCAGCCATTGTCGCGCCGGGGGTGCTCGAGCAGCAGCGTCCGATCTGTATCGCCGGAGTTGGAGGCGGAGTAGGTGACCGCTACAATATCCATCCAAGTTTCGATGATGGCGCCTTTGCGAATCTGTACATGGTGCAGATTGCGTCTGTTGTTGCGGTCGGTGATTTTGATGCGCATGGCCTGGTCGGCCGCGTAGGAGAGCAGGCGCTTTTCGCCGGGGTGAATGGGGTCGAGGAGTCCTTCGCCGGCAAACTCGCCGCTCTCGAAGATGGAGAAGCTGCCGGAATCGAGGGTGAGCTTGGACTTGTTTTCAAGCCACACCGCGCGCAGGGGGGAGGGCTCACGCTCGCTCCATAAGGTGACATGCTCGGCGGGCAGATCCTGTTGCAGGATGGGGACCATGGCCGATTCATTTTTGTGAATGGTGACCGGCTGGGTGAGGGCGTATTCAAAGAAATCGTCGAAGGCGCTGGTTGTGACATCGCCCTGCTTGAGCGCGTCGCTGGGGCGATACATGCCGCCGCCCATGTTGCCGCCCGCGCCGCTGCCGAAGACTCTGCCCATGGCGGTGGAGTTTGAGCCGCTGAAAGTCTGAAGCATCGCCATGTTTCTGTTTTTGGCGTCCATGGCTGACTTAGCCATCGCTCTGGGAGCAGACGCCTGCGCTACGGGTTCGTTCTCGTCTTTTTTATCCATCTCGGCGGCCTCGTGCGTTTGAGGCGTGGTTTGCGCTTCAGTGGCAATCGGGATTTCAGGACGGCGGGTGTAGAACGGCTGCGAGAGCGGCTGGATGAAGCTCTGCGGGGCTCCGGCAACGAGCGAGAGCTGGACATTGTCCCAATCGGCGCCCACGGTGTTGTCGACGACCGCCCAGCCCTGCACGGTGGCGCTGCCATTGGCTTCGCGTGGAAAGACCATGCGGTAGGTGGCCTTCCAAACCGGCACTTCGCTGATGTAGCTAACGCGCAGGTTGCGCTGCCCCTGGCCAAGAGCATTGAGAGTGAGATGGCGCAAGCCGTTGGCGTGGGTTGTCGAGAGCAACTGGAGGTAGCGATCGAGCTGGCCTTGCAGATTCTGGTCGATGGGGCGAACGCTGAGAGTGGGAGTGAGTTCAATGACGCGAACCGCGCCCGAGGTCGCAACTACGGTGAGATAAAACTTCACTACGGTCGCGGCGCTGTCGGATGCACCGACTTTTTCTGAACGCGACTCGATCGACAGCAGGCGCCCGGTGATCGCGCCACCAGCCGCGCCGGTGACCTCGACACGCTCGCCGCGAAGGGCCTGGAAGAGTTCGGTAGAGGTAGGGTCTTCCGTCATCCCTAATGACAGCGATTTGAGCTGCTCGGCTAGAGGCGTGGTGGAGTTGTAATTGACGCCCGCAATGTGGCCGCCGCCCTCGTCGAGCACGGTGAGCGACTGCAACACGTCGTTTAACTGCGGCGAGGTGAAGTCAATACCGACGCGCTGGTTGCCGATGACGGTGCCTGCGTGTTCAAAGTAGCCCACTCCATTCTTGTAAAGGACGACTTTACGGACGGGAAGATCCCGGATGAGCGGCGGGATAGCTGCAGACACAGAGGCATTTGCGGTCGGCCTGGGCTTGGCGGACGGAGTGGCAGCGGGTTGAGCAGCAAGGGCGAGGGTGCAGGCGGCGAAGCCAAGGCTTACAAACAGGAGACGCATTCGTTCCTCCTCAGGAATGGATACAAACGGACCGCGCCCAAGCGGGTTGGCAAAACGACCGAAACGGGCGAACGGCAAATTCTAGGAGCGCTATAAGGTTGGACCCCGGTGCAGGCGATAAGGTTCCCAAAGCGCGGTTCACCCTGTGAACGGACCGGTAGGAACTTCTTGCGCGTTTTTTTTCACGACAATAGGATTGCTGGGCGCGCCCACACTTGAATGTGCTAGACGGCACACTATTGACCGATGAGTGGGCGAAGTATGAAGGGAATGCTGACAAACTTATTCGTAGACTGAAACATTCCCTCAGCGGCTAAAGCCGCGCTGATTTGGATGCTATCTGGCACAGCTGAAGAAGGCGTCAAGATGGAGTTTTCCGCAACCTGTGCGTGGGTTGATTTGAGTTGTTCGACTGGCACAGCTAACAGGCTGCGGAAACCTCTTTCAAATCAGAGGGTAGACCGAACGGCATCCCTCAGGGCTAGGAAGCCATGCCTTTTATGACTGAGTCATGAATGGGGCGCCCGAGAGGGCCTATGTATTCATCCAGCTGAGGGCACCGGAAATGCGGCGCCCTCTGGGTTTTCCGATTGATCCCCCGCACTACTGCTTTTCTACTGGATGCGTGGCGTAGTGCAGCAAGCAAGCGACGGCGCAGCTGGTGAGCCGTGTCTCAGCCGAATCGGCTCTGCTGGTGAGTATCACAGGAACGCGCGCGCCGAGGACGATGCCGGCAAGCTGCGCGCCGCCAAGATATTCAAGCTGCTTGGCAAGCATATTGCCGCTCTCGAGGTCGGGAACGACGAGGATGTCGGCCTGGCCGGTGACTGGTGAAACAAGGCCCTTAATCGCTGCTGCCTTGACGCTGACGGCGGTATCAAATGCCAATGGGCCATCGAGGATGCCGCCTACGATCTGGCCCCGGTCGGCCATCTTGCACAGAGCCGCTGCGTCGAGGGTGGACTTGATTTTGGGGTTTACCGTTTCAATGGCCGAGAGCAGGGCAACCTTGGGAAGTGGAATTCCTAAAGCGTGCGCCAGATCGATCGCATTTTGTACGATGTGAACCTTGTCCTCAAGCTCCGGTTCGATGTTGATGGCGGCGTCGGTGATCAGCAGGGTGCGCGCGTAGGCCGGGGTATCCATGACAAACACGTGGCTGATGCGGCGCGAGGTGCGCAGGCCGGTATCGCGGGCCATAGCGACTTTCATCAATTCGTCAGTGTGCAGACTGCCCTTCATCATAGCTTGGGCGTTGCCGCTGCGGCACATGGCCACACTCAGCTCTGCTGCCTTGACTTCCGTTTCCGCGTGCAGAGTCGGCCAGGCGCTGATGTCGACGCCCATCTTCGCGGCCAGGGCGTTCATCTGTTCTTCGTCGCCGATCAGGGTCGGCTCGATGAGACCCTCGGCTGCCGCCTCTACCGTGCCGCGCAAAGCCACGTCAGACATGGGCCAGCAGACAGCGGTGGTGATCGCGGGCAGCGTCTTGCAGCGGTCTAGAAATTGGTGGAAAACGTGGTAATCGGCGGGATGACTAACCAAGGGGTCGATGGTTACTGCTTCGGCGAGAGGGGCGAGATCGCTCATCGGGTATTGCCTCCATGGCCGGCGCAAAAACCTCGCGGCCTTACCACTTCATTTTCGCCCCTACACAGGGTTGCACATGTGCGGAAGGTCACAGTACGGGTCTCGATCCCACTTTGCGGGATAAGTACCGCCACCGAATTGTTGCAACGACGTTAGGCGGAGGACCCATAAAGTCAGATCGATGGCGCGACATTTCGTGAAGGTATTTTGGTCCCATTCGCACGCGAGTTGTCGACTGAATCCTGACACGAATGGCCCCCGGTGCGCATCGAATTAAAGGTTCTTACAATGGGATAGAGTATTCGAGATCCGGGAGTCATACCACTCGATCT
Organism: Acidobacteriaceae bacterium; assembly: GCA_025350325.1. Classification (GTDB taxonomy): domain Bacteria; phylum Acidobacteriota; class Terriglobia; order Terriglobales; family Acidobacteriaceae; genus Telmatobacter. Next base: position 1,965 of record JANXYB010000040.1, on the reverse strand, counting down.
CTGAACCCAAAATCTGAACCTCGATTTTCGATTCACTTCTGACCGATGCTTCCGCGCCTACCCCAACCCGGCCTACCCACCGTGCCCGTGCCCGACCCATTTGCCGATTTTCATCCGGTTACGGCGGAGTGGTTCAAGGCCGTGTTCGACGACCCCACTCCGCCCCAGGTGGCTGGCTGGCCGGTCATTGCACGCGGCGAAAGTGCCTTGATTTTGGCTCCCACTGGCACCGGCAAGACGCTTGCTGCGTTCCTGTGGTGTCTCGACCGGCTCATGCTCCACCCCTCGCCAACCGGGCAAAAGAGGGGCTGCCGGATCATCTACATCTCACCGCTCAAGGCGCTGGCAGTTGACGTTGAACGCAACCTGCGTTCACCCCTCGCCGGCATCGCTAACATGGCACGGCGTAGGGGCGTGCCCTTTCACGACCCCAGCATTAGCGTGCGCACCGGCGACACTCCGCAGAAAGAGCGAGCTCGCTTTCGCCGCGATCCGGCGGACATTCTCATCACTACTCCGGAGTCGCTCTACCTGCTGCTGACCTCGCAATCCGCCGAGGCCCTGCGCACTGTGGATACGGTGATCATCGACGAGATTCACGCGCTGGTGCCGACCAAGCGTGGAGCCCATCTGGCTCTCTCACTGGAGCGTCTCGAGGCTTTGACAGAGCGCCGCTTGCAGCGCATTGGCCTCTCCGCCACGCAGCGCCCGCTTGAGGAAGTGGCGCGTTTTTTGGGCGGCGTTGAGGTCAAGCCAAGCCGAATCGCGACTGCAAATTCAGTAGCACTGGGGCAGATGAATGCCCCGTTCAACGAAACTCAAGAACACGTTGCGCAGACGGAAAGTGGATCTAAAAATCAGTCACACGACATTACGAGTCTCGAGGCGGACTGGACTCTAGTCGAGATTCCGACGGATCAAAAGATGACTCCGGACGTGACAGAACTTCCGATTGACGGGGCCCTTGCACCCGAGATCGACCAGATACTGCCGGCAGAACCGAGCCTCGAGCGGCCGACCCATTGGCCTCTGTCCGAGAGCAGATCAATAGTTGAAGAAGTTTCTGATAACACTGCTCCATCTGTTGCAATAAAAGAGTTTAATGAGAACGCTTTAGGTACGGTTGGCGCTGCGGGACTCGCGTTAAAGCTAGGTGAACTTGCCGCAGTTCCAATCCTTCCCGAGCCGGATTTGACGGCTTCGTGGTCCACGGATGCGTTCGATGTTGAGCCCCTCCGCTATCGACCGGTCACAATAGTCAACGCGAGTTCTGTCAAGCAGTTAAAGCTGCGTATTGAAGTTCCAGTTGAAGATATGGCGCGGCTTAATACGATGGAGGAAATTCCCAGCGGGCCTGCTTCGCAATCACCGCGTCGCGTTTCAATTTGGACGGCCATTCATCCGCGCTTGCTGGCGCTCATCCGCGAGCGCACCTCAACGATTCTCTTCGTCAACAGCCGCCAGGTTGCAGAGCGCCTTGCGGGGGCGCTCAATGAATTGGCCGGCGAACCTATTGCACGCGCCCACCACGGCTCCCTCGCCTCGGGGCAGCGCACCATCATTGAGGAGCAGTTGAAGGCGGGGCAGATTCGCGCCCTGTGCGCCACCTCGACCCTGGAACTGGGCATCGATATGGGCGCCGTCGATCTGGTGATTCAGATCGAAGCTCCCCCGTCAGTCGCGAGCGGGATGCAGCGCATCGGTCGCGCCGGGCACCATGTCAACGCGGTCAGCGAGGGCATTCTGTTCCCCAAATACCGCGCCGACCTGGTGGCCTGTGCAGCCGTCACACGCGCCATGCATGACGGGCATATCGAATCGACACGCTTCCCGCGCAATCCTCTTGACGTGCTGTGCCAGCAGTTGGTCGCGATCGTGTCGCATCCACCGGGATTTGTTTTTGCACCCGCCAGCCGCCCGAAAAAACTCAAGCGCGGTAAGTCGGCTAGCCACTTGGGCGCCGTA
>JANXYB010000143.1 GCA_025350325.1 Acidobacteriaceae bacterium | reverse complement strand
CTTTCATCCGATGGCGCTGGTGCAATTATTTTCTCTCATTCTGGGCACATCGATTGCGTTCAACGGGATGATGTTTCTGATGATGGTGCGGGTCGATGATCCTCTAGTGCCGCGCGCCATGTTCGGCGTTTTGAATACGCTGTTGTTCTTCCCGTCAGGTGCTATTTATCCCATCGCCGCGTTTCCGCCGTGGCTACGAGCGATCGCTCTTGTCGATCCATTTACCTATGCGATTCACGGCTTCAAGGCGATTTTGTTGAAGGACGGCGGCTTCATTGCGATTCGAGGCGACCTGCTGTTTCTGTTTGCATTCGGCATCGGTAGTTTGTTAATTGCTACACCGCTTTTCAAACGCACCCTTTGAATCGTGGATCGGAGTCTTGAGCCGCAGTTCGACAATCGGCAGAGACGTGTCGGCTGATTCTGGTTGCAGGTAGTCACAAGGTTTCCGGCGGGCAAGGCAGTTAAGTCCGGAATGCAGAGCGGCGGTCCATTCCTTGTGGGAGGGGTGGGCCGCCGCGCTGCGTCGGGGATGCGTAGAGGGGCGCAAGACGTTAGAGCATCAGTTCAACTTTTTACTCCATCTCCACCTCGCAATTTGATGGATTAGCGGCGGCGGCAAGTCCGGACGAGTGTCGCCGACCCCTTAAGCGGCTAATCCCAGCGTAGTAGTCAAACAGAAACAATTTTTTGTACTTATTAAATTATTCTCCCGATAAGCCGCGATAGTCTAGACATGCGGGAACTGTTCAGCATCGACTGCATATCGGAGAAGAATGGGGTCTTGGGTCATACGGATGGGATTGTGTTTGATTTTCGCAGTCGGTGCCGACTCCGGAGCTCAGAACGGCAAGCCTACCGTGGTCACCTTGCCACCAGCGAAGGAGCAGCCGCCAAGCGACTATAAGGTTCCGCTGATTGCCGAGGGCTTGCACCTTTCAGACTTTACCGGGTTGGAGCCGCGATCAGACCTGAAAGGCAAGCTAACCGAGATCACCGGTTTTCTGCAACAAGTGCCCATCGACGGCCAGCCCGCGACCGAAAAAACTGAAGTATGGTTGGCGCACACCAAGTCGGCACTCTATTTTGTTTTTATCTGCCATGACCGTCGCGCGGCGGAGATCCGCGGACATCTTGCGCGTCGCGAGAATATTCTGAACGACGACAACGTGTCGGTGTTGCTAGATCCTTTTCAAGACCGTAGAAGGGGTGTGCTGTTCACGGTAAACCCCGCCGGAGTGCAGGCCGATGCTGCGTGGACAGACAGTAATAATCCCGATTACAGCTATGACCAGGTCTGGGACTCGGAAGGACGTGTTACGCGAGACGGATGGATGGCGCTGATCGCAATTCCGTTTCGCAGCCTAAGGTTTCGCACGGCAGGAGCGGACTGGGGTGTAGTGTTTTTGCGCAATCTACCGCGCAACAGCGAAGTGGATTATTGGCCGCGCGTATCGGCCGCGGTATCAGGCACGCTAACTCAGGAAGGCACACTGCACGGTATCGAGGGCGTCACGGGGTCGCACAACGTACAACTGGATCCCTATGTGCTGGGGCAAAACGAGCATACGCTTCTGAATCTCGATCCGCAGAATCCGTATTTCAGCTCGCGGCACTTCGAGGGCACCGCAGGCGGCGAGGTCAAGCTCATTATCAAAGACAGCATTGTGGTGGACGGAACGATCAACCCGGACTTCAGCGATGTGGAGTCAGACCAGCCGCAGTTCACCGTAAATCAGAGGTATCCGGTTTATTTTCCTGAGTTGCGTCCCTTCTTCCTCGAAAACGCAAATTATCTTTCGACGCCAATTCAGTTGGTGTACACGCGCAACGTTGTGCACCCGGAGTATGGCGCGCGAATAACGGGAAAGATCAGCAATACCAATCTTGGATTTTTTTTGATAGACGATCGTGAGCCGGGACAAGCGGTGTCGCGCGGGGACCCGCTTTATAATCATCGCGCCACGTTTGCTGTGGGTCGGGTTTCGCAGGATTTGGGCAAGGGCTCGAACATAGGTCTGATTTATACGGATGAAGAATTTGGCGGCGGATGGAACCGGATCGGCGGCATCGATTTTACGGCTCGCTTCACCAAGAACTGGACGGCGCTGGGGCAGATGGTGGAGAGTTCAACGATGAGTACCTCTGTGAACGGAACGAAAGCTAGCTACTCCGCAGGCCCTGCGAGCTATCTCGAGTTTCAGCGTGGAGGGCACGCGTTTAACCTCGACAGCGTCAACGAGGACTACAGCACTGGTTTTCAAACGCAACTTGGATTTATTCCGACGTCGAATCGCTACAGCGATCAGACCCACGTCATGTACCAGTGGTTTCCCAAGCACAGCGTGGTGCAGAGCTTTGGCATTGAGACAAACCAGGTGATTGCTTTTGATCACCAGGGTAACCGCTTGTACCACTACACGACGTTCGACCCATTCTTACTGCTGCCGCGCAACATGGTGATTGCACCACTCGGGGGGCAGAATTCTGACACGCTCGGACCGCAGGATGGGACACTGCTGCCTAGGAACAAGAATTTTACTGAGAACTTTGGCGGATTTGTAGTGAAGGGGGCCCCCTTTTCTCACCTGAGCTTCAACATGCAGGCGCTGCGCTCGGGCAACGTAAATTACAATCCCGTTGCCGGCGCGGTACCCACGCTGCTTAATCAACAGTCCGTGCGCACGCTGATAACAGTGCAGCCGCTGCGTCAATTGACGGCCGACAATACATACTTGCTTGACCGCGATCACGCTGTTGCGAATGGGCACTCAGTCTATGAGAGCCAGACGTTCCGCACCAAAATCAATTACCAATTTTCGCGCTCGTTGTCGGCGCGCGTAGTCGTTGAGTACGATTCGACACTGGTGAATCGGACGGAGACATCGCTGCAAAGAAGAAAGCAAATTGGAACGCAGGCCTTGTTTACCTGGCTTCCGCACCCGGGAACTGCCATCTACATGGGGTACAACAACGATCTCCAAAACTTGGACCGCACGCTGTGCAATCGGGGCGCCAGCGGCGCTTGCAACCCTAACCTACCGCCGCCGCCACGGACCCCGCAGTATTTAAACGACGGTCGACAATTCTTTATCAAAGCGTCTTATTTATTCCGATTTTAGAGGCGGGAACTGGGCGCGGTGATCTAGCGACGTGATTTCTAAGCAGTAGTGTGATGATCAGCCCAGGCCTGTTGGAGCAATGCAGCGGCTAGTTTTGCGGGGACCGGCCGCGTAGCCCTTCTCTTTTGCTCATAGATGACCATAGCCGCAGCAGCGAAAGAAAATCCGCCAACGTATAACGCGAAACGTAGCATTTAAACCCTCCCTAACATTTGTTAGGATGCAGCGCTGGGTGAGTGGGATGTCGCTATCAATGGCGGTGTTGTCACTCAGAAGGAAGCACATTTTCGCGAATAGTCTGGGCCAGGATGTCGATCGAAGTGTCGCGGCTCAGCTCCTCCATGTGCGGCTGATTGGCTGCATCATGGAGCCCTGCTTCCTGGGCGATTTGCCTACTCAAGTCGAGCATTGCGGTGATTTCCTTCTCGGTTAGAAGTAAGACCTGAAGCATCAGGTGAGCACGCTCGTCGGAGCGGCGACCAATGCGGGCCTGCCGAATGAGGATGAAACTCGCTAGGAGAATGGCTTCAAGGGTGATGAATGTTCCTAGTAGGGAATAGGGCGCGGGGTCAAAATGTCGAAAGTACGTTAGCGTATTTGCAGTGATCCACGCAGCAAAAATCAGGATATGAATGCACACAAATTTGAGACTTCCTGCGAAGCCTGCAACCGCGTCTCCGAGCCGCTCCGATGCTGAACGCTTGTCGAGAAAATCTTTTTCGTGCCTGGCTATCAATTCGATGTGTTCAAGAATGGAATTTTGTGGCATGACTTCTAATCCTCAGAGCGATGGGCTTGTTAATACTGAACTTCTAGCAGCACTCTATTCACTGCGACATTGATGCGCTCGAGCATGGCATTGCCGTCGACCACCAACTGGCGCGCATCGTCGGAGAGATCGGGATGGGTATTGAGCAAATGGATGGTGAACATCATCGCGGCCAATGGATTGTTGATCTCGTGCGCGAGATCATTGATCAAGCGATGACGCGATTCCCACTCTCTTATCTTTTGTTCGGCTGCTTGCACGCGACGCTGTTCAGTCAAATTGACCATGTAGGCCGACCATTGGAATGGCGCAAGACTTAGGCGAACAGCCCCGATGAGGAAGGGCAACGATTGGCCGCTGGGCAAATTGAATTCTTTTTCAAAGGGCACGCAGGTGCCAAATTCGCGCAGTTGCTCTACGGCGATTATGTCGAGAGGGCGGAATTTCTCCGGCGTCATCTGATACCAGTCAACCTGGCCTGCCGTTAACTGCTCGCGGGTACATTCAATCATCTTGAGCAGCGCATCATTGGCATCGATGATGTGGTTTTCGTCGGCGATGGCAACGCCCAAAAATGGAGACTGATACAGGAGTGAGAACGATGCCTGAAGCGAAATTGGAATCTGAGCCTGATAGGCGCGGATAGAAATCTCAACCTCAGCCTGCAGGCTCTGCCCAATTTCCTGAATGTCATGGACCAGCGTACTAAGTTCGACTCCGAGCAGATTCTCCTGAATGACGGTGCTGAGAACTTGCTGCAGAACGCGGGTTTCAAAAAGGACTTGCGGAATGGTGTAGCCCTGCTGAAATCGCATTTGGCCATGCTTGCGCGCATCTTCGGCGGCTTGTTGTCCGAGTTCATCCGACTGCAGTTCAAGGCGCGTAATCAGGTCGTCGAGCAAATCGGGTACATGGTCCGTGCGTTGTTCAATGGTTAGCGGCAGTGCGGCTAATTCAGCGTCCTTCAAAACAAGTTCGACCCAGCGTTCACAGATGTTCTGTTTGGACTCGCGAATCAGGTCGGCTACTTTTCGCAGCGTCGCCGGTTTCGCGGCAGCCCGCTTACCGTCGCGCGCGGCTGAGATGGCTGTAAGCAATTCTTCAACGCGGAGGGGCTTGGAAAAGTAGTTGTCAACCTGGCTGCGAATCGCTTGTATGGCGGAGTCAATGTCGGGATAGCCGGTGAGAATAAACGTGCACGCGTGAGGCTGTACACGGCGCATCGCACTCACGACAGTGAAGCCATCCCCCGGCTGACCGATGTTCAAATCGGAGAGAAGAACATCGAAATGTTTGCTGCTAATTAGCTCTAAAGCCTCGGGAACACTCGCTACAGCCGACACCTCAAATCCGCTACGAATCAGCACGGCTTCAAGCGACCTGAGGACTCCCGGATCATCATCGACTAATAGAATTTTGGTGACGAGCATTAGAGTTTCGATGCGGTCAATGGGTACATTTGATGCCTCGCCGCTGTCCGGGTCCGCGAGAGGGCGATTTTCTCATCCAATTCATGGTCTTGTGAACGGCGGACGGCTTAATAAGCAGATGCAGCACCCTTTCGCCGCGCCGACCGCGCAGCCTACAATAGACTTTTACTTTTAGTGAGGAAACTAGATGCCGCTGTCCGGAGAAGCCATTCGCCTGATGAACTACGTTGACGACGTTGCTGTCACCCTGCGCAGGGTGTTGGCGCTCGTGCCGACCCTTACCGCCGAAGAGCGCGCTCGCATCGGCGAACACCTCAAACAGTCCAAGCCGAACGCAGCGGATGTGGCGCAGGCACTCGCCGCCAAGTAGCGATTTTGCCAACAGTCGCAATTATCGGAGCGGGCCCGTTGGGTCGCTGGCTCGCACTTGCGGCGACCCGCGCGGGCTGCCTGGTGCTGCTTGAAGACGTGATGCCGACAAATCTGCACCACGCTCGTGAGTCACTGCAGGAGTTTAGCCGCGGCCCATTGCCGCTGGTGACTTTTGTCTCAACGATCGAGGACGCTGTCCGGGACGCGGATCTTGTGATCGATTGCGTTCCTGATGAGTTGGAATCAAAACTCGAAATTTTGTGGCTGTTGGATCGCATGGCGCCGCCCCGTACCGTGCTGGCGACACCCACCACGCGCTTATCGATCAGCGATCTCGCTGCCTGCACCTATCGACCTGGCCAGTGTGTGGCAATCGCCACCGAGGCCAGCGAACTCGCTGAAAGCGCGACTAAAGACCTTTTGATTCGCACCACCTCGCAAACCACGGAAGAAACCATCACCTTGGTGAGGACATTTTGGCAGCAGCTTGGTTTCGCGCCCAGGTTTGAATTTGACCCACTCGAGACGCCCGCCGCGCCGCCTTCGCTCACTGCCTAACGATGAATTCCTAAGTTGGGTTCCCCAATATCGATTCGTAGTATTTGATGTATTGAGGCAAGACCAGTGTGGAGCAAAAACGCTTCTGCGCGATCTTGCGAGCTGCATCGCGCATGGTTTCCAGGCGGTCGCGATCCTTGAGTAGCGCGATGGCCCCGGCAGCCATGTCTTCAACGGCACCGACGGGATAGAGCAGCCCGGTATCTCCGTCGTCGATTAACTCCGGAACTCCGCCGACTCGAGTAGCAATCGCGAGGACTTTGCAGGCCATAGCTTCAAGAGCCGCCAATCCAAACGATTCCAAGGTGCTTGGCATTAGCATAATATCGGCGAGCGGCAGGAGCTCATTGACGCGCTCCTGCTTGCCTAAAAACTGAACACGCGTTTGAATTCCCAGGTCATGGGCCAGCCACTCGGCAGCAGAACGATCTGGTCCGTCACCGACGAGCACCAGGCGAGCGGGAAGTTCGCGCGCAACCTGCGCGAAAACCTTGACGACATCTACGACGCGCTTAACCGGGCGGAAATTTGACAGGTGCATGAGGATGGCCTCGTCGGGCTTGGCCAACTTGAGCCTTGCTGCGGCACGAACGTTTTCATCCAAAATGGGCGTATAAACGTCGCAGTTTACAAAGTTGGGAATGACCTCAATGGGCCGTGTAACGCCGAAATCTTCGACTGTCTTGTCTTTGAGGTAACTCGAAATGCTCGTCACGCCATCGCTCTCCTGTATCGAGTAGCGAGTGATGGGAAGGTAGCTTCTGTCCAATCCGACAAGCGTAATGTCGGTGCCATGCAGCGTAGTGACAAAAGGCAAGCGACGCCCTTTTGCGGCCAGCATCTGGCGGGCAAGCAATGCACTTACCGAGTGGGGAATGGCGTAATGCACGTGCAGCAAATCGAGATTACAAAACTCCGCGACCTCCGCCATGCGCGACGCCAGCGCCAGGTCATAAGGGGGGAATTCGAAAAGCGGATAGCTCGATACCGGGACCTCGTGATAGAAGATGCCGTCGTCTCGTCCGGTGAGTCGGAAGGGCTGCGAATAGGAGATGAAATGGACTTCGTGGCCTCGCGCGGCCAGCTCGATGCCCAATTCTGTAGCTACTACGCCTGATCCGCCGTAGGTTGGATAACAGGTGATGCCTATGCGCATGAGACATTCTCTTTTCTTGAGGGGTGAGTGAAAGGCTTGGAGGTGAAAGGTTTGAGGACGCTGCGGCTACCAACAGGATACGCAATCGCTGCAAGTCTCGTTCTGGATCTGCCGATTGCGCGTTTGCGCTCAAGATGGCCTAGCCGCAATCAACTTCGCCGATTGAGGAAAAATTGATCAGCTCGATCTCGCCTTTTAAGTCGATCGAGGTTAGCGCCGCCCGTTCTGTCTCCCGCGAGGCAAGCAGGCGGGTGCGCGCCTGGGCCAGGTCGGCGTCGTTGTAGGCGGGGTGCGTGACAAGTTCCCAAGTGCCGGGTGGCGTGGCACGCAGCAGGGAAGCGATGGAAGCTCGATCGAGCGTGCCGGTGGCGAGGACGCCGATGGCGCCGTCGGTGGTCGTAAAGCCTTCTTCTGCGACGATGCGTCTGAAGCGGGGCTCAAGGTAGCGTAGCAACGCGACTTCGACGCGTCGTGCAAGAGGGGCGCCAGTCGTGGCGCTGCGACTCCATGATGGCTCGAACGGATTGCGGACCCTCGTTATTCCGGCCGCCCTGGCCGCGCGTAATACGGGACGTAACACGGCCGGAAATATATGCGTGTGCTTGTGCGTGTCGATGTGGGTGAGGCGTAGGCCCCGGGATTGCAGTAATGCGATTTGGGCTGCTGCCTCAGCCTGCAACTCGCGGCTGGCCGGGGAGTCGGCTGCGGAGTGGCGATCGCGAAAAAGCCAGCGAAGGAAAGCTATTAGGCTGGGCGGAAAGCGTTTAGTAGCAGGGTCTGCAAGGGTTGGTAGGTCGCGCGGCGGGAGGACGGGATCGCCGTCGACCAGCACCACATGGCAGCCGACGCCCAGGGTCGGTGTGGCGCGCGCGATTGTGATGGCTTCATCCGCTGCCCGGGCACTTGCCATCAGCGTTGCGCTGGTCAGCACGCCGGCGCTGTGCAACTCGGCAATGGCTCGGTTGAGTCCGGAGGTAAGCCCGAAGTCATCCGCATTCACAATGAGGCGTTTCACTGAAACAAGCTTATCAATTTGGGGCGGATGGTCAGGCGAGCCGGCAAAACGGTCGGTAAAACAGGCGCCTCCGTTGAAAGGGAGCCGGACTTGTCATAAGAGGAGCGGACGGGTCAAATTCGTAAGAATCGCAGGGCCCTTTGCGCTCGAACGGCCCTTTGGAAGGCTCGCTGCTATCATAGCCTTAGGTCTGTTAGAAGGCCTGCCACCCATCGGGGGCGGTTAGCTCAGTTGGTTAGAGCGCCTGCCTTACAAGCAGGATGTCCGGGGTTCAAGTCCCTGACCGCCCACCACGAATCAAAAACACATCAGGGTAAGGTCTGGCGTCCGCGTTGGCCGCTATTGGAACGGCGTGGAACCTATAGTGCCGGGGCACAGTGCGACACGGATTGCTCACTGACCAGCATCCACATGAGTGAGGCATTGCCGAGGACGGGCATTTCGCGTGCGAATCGAACAACTCTGAGGCGATTCACTACATCTATCCGTGAGAATGGGAGGGACCTATGAGTGTTAGTAACATGCAGGAACTTTTTATCGATGAACTGAAGGACCTTTACTCTGCCGAAAAGCAGATTACTAAAGCATTGCCTAAGATGGCCAAAGCGGCCACTTCTCAGGAATTAAAACAAGCTTTCCTATCTCATCTTGAAGAAACGAATGGGCAGATTCAGCGACTCGAGCAGATCCTCGAGAAGCTTGAAAAGAGCCCGAGGGGCAAGACATGCGCGGGAATGAAAGGTGTTTTGGAAGAGGGATCGGAAGTTCTCGCGGACACCGATAAGGGCCCAGTGCGCGACGCAGCTATGATCGCGGCAGCACAGCGGGTAGAGCACTACGAAATGGCCGGTTACGGGTCGGCTCGGGAGTTCGCGCTCCTGCTCGGAGAGCAAGAAATAGTGACACTACTCGACGAGACGTTGGCCGAAGAGAAGGCTGCCGACAAAAAGCTTACCGGTATTGCCAAGCAAGTAAACGCCGAAGCAAAGCTCGCGTAGGAAGATTTGATCGAGAAGTAGGGGTCGTTTCGGCGGCCCCATTTCCTTTTTACCCCCCTTGTTAAATTTCCGCGGACCTTTTGTTCCTGCAGAGTGGCGGGATTCGCTCACGCTTGAGTCGGCTGTCGTCGTGCGCGACGGTGTAAAGTTACCCCATGAGCCTCTACTGTGCTGTCGGCGGCATTCAAACAGACATCGGTTCGGGCCAGCTAACTGATCTATTATTTGAAGCCTTCGATCACTTAGGCGAACGAAACCGTGTCCTCGCTGTGCCGCCTGACATTACGCGGTTGCACTCTCAGGCTGGCCCCCTCACGTATGCCGCGTGGAAGTATTTCGGCAATCGTCTCAAGGCAGTATTGCCCGCGACCGGTACGCACTCCGCGATGACCTCATCGCAAATCCAGCATATGTTTGGGGAGGTACCGCAAGAGCTTTTCCGTGTTCACAACTATCGCACTGACATTGAAACTTTAGGCGAAGTGCCGGCGAGCTTTATTCATGAACAGTCTGAAGGCAAACTAGATAATGCGTGGCCCGCACAGGTCAACCGCCTGATCACGCAGAGTGGCTTTGATCTGATTTTATCGATAGGTCAAGTTGTTCCGCACGAAGTGATTGGGATGGCTAACTACAACAAGAATATTCTTATAGGAACAGGCGGTCGCCACGGCATCAATCTCAGCCATTATCTTGGGGCGGTCTATGGTATGGAGCGGATCATGGGGCGAGCGGATACCCCCGTCAGGCGAGTGCTTAATTATGCGTCTGACCATTTCTTGCGCGACTTACCTATCGTTTACGTTCTCACTGTGATTGGACGGCGCGACAATGGTGCTCTTGCGGTGCGTGGATTGTTTATCGGGGACGATGTCGAGTGTTTCAACCGGGCGGCCGAGCTAAGTCTTAAAGTGAATTTCGAGTTAGTCAATCAATCAATCAGCAAAGCAGTTGTATATCTCGACCCACGAGAATTTCATTCGACCTGGTTAGGCAATAAAGCCATCTATCGCACGCGGATGGCTTTGGCGGACGGCGCGGAATTGATTATTCTCGCACCAGGAGTGGAACAGTTCGGCGAGGACAAGACCATCGACGCGTTGATTCGCAAGTACGGTTATGGGGGTACGCCTGCAACTTTGGCAGCAGTCGAACAGAACGCTGATCTTGCCGGGGATCTGAGTGCTGCCGCGCATCTTATTCACGGCTCATCGGAAGGCCGATTCACTATTACGTGGTGCCCGGGAAAGCTCACGCGGGCGGAAGTGGAGGGCGTGGGGTTCGCTTACGGGGATGTAGCGGCAATGTCTGAGCGCTATGATCCGGCTAAGCTAAGTCACGGCTACAACCACGTTGATGGAGAAGACGTGTTCTTCATCGGCAACCCCGGGCTGGGCTTGTGGGCGCATGCATCTCGGCTTTGAACACAACGACGCTATCCCGTGAGACCAAGTTCCCTAAGAACGAAGGCGAAGTCGAACGCGATCTCTTTAAGATAGTCATACCGTCCACTTGAACCACCGTGGCCAGCCTGCATGTTTGTAACGAAGAGAAGAGAGTTGTTATCAGTCTTGAGCGTGCGGAGCTTTGCCACATATTTTGCCGGCTCCCAGTACATTACCTGACTGTCATTAAGAGAGGTCTTTACTAACATCGCCGGATAACTGGCTGGCTCGAGATTGTCATACGGTGAGTAACTCAGCATATAGCGGAAATAAGTCTCCTGATTCGGATCGCCCCACTCTTCATACTCTGGCACGGTAAGAGGCAGGGAAGCGTCGAGCATCGTGTTCATCACGTCAACGAAGGGCACATGCGACACCACGGCGCGAAACAAGTCAGGGCGCAAGTTAGTTATCGCGCCCATTAGCAAACCTCCGGCAGAGCCGCCCTCGACGGCCACGCGCAGCGGGTCGCCATATTCATGCGCGGTCAGATATTCAACGACCGAAATAAAATCGGTGAACGTGTTTCGCTTGTTAAGCATTTTGCCGGCATCGTGCCATGGGTTGCCCAGGTCGCCTCCGCCGCGAACGTGCGCGTAGGCCATTACTGCTCCGCGATCGAGCAGGCTCAGACGATTAGAACTGAATCCGAGAGGAAGTGAGTACCCGTACGATCCGTATCCGTACACGTACAGAGGATTCTTTCCCGGTTCGCGCTTGTCTTTTCTATAAACCAGCGAGACCGGTACCAGAACGCCGTCGGATGCCGTGGCATGTAGACGTTCACTGGCATAGAGAGAGCGATCGAAGTTGCCTGGAACTTCGACTTGCTTGAGCAAGGTCGATTGGCCGTTGACGAGGTCGTATTCGTACACCGATCCAGGAGTGACCAGCGACTGGTACACATAACGAAATGTGGTCGTATCGAAGATGCGGTTAATGTGAGGATGTGCGCTGTACGCAGGCTCGGGAAATGCTATTTCGCCGGATGAGGCAGCGGCAGCTTCGTCGCCTGTAAATTTCCATAGTCGAAGTCGAGGCAGGCCATCTTCGCGCTCGCAGGCCACGTAGAAGCTCGCGAATAGATCCACGTCTTCCAGCATGATCGCGGGGCGGTGCGGAATCTGCTCAACCCAATGTTCGCGGCCAGGTGTCGCCTCGGGCGCTGTAACCAGGCGAAAGTTTCGCCCCGCGTCGTTGGTCCGAACGAACCACAGATCATTGCGATGATCGACGGAATATTCGTGGTCGTCCTCGCGCGCGCAGATGAGCTTAAATGCTCCGGCGGGTTCAGCGGCGGGCAGCACCCAGTTCTCACTTGCGGTATGGCTGGCTGACTCCATCACCAGGAATTTGCCGTCGCGGGTGCGGCCAACGCCCAGGTTGAACCGTTCATCGTCGTCCTGATAGACCAGCACGTCGTCAGAGTGAGCGGTGGCGCGCGCGTGTCGCCAAAGTTGAAATTGGCGCTTCTGTTCTTCATCCTCCACGGTGTAAAGCAGCGTGACGTTATCTGCGGCCCAGACAATGGAACCGACCCGCAGCACCTCGCCAGGCAGCGTCCCGCCGGTTTCGAGATTCTTGATGCGGAGGGTGTACTGACGAAAGCCCGTCGTGTCAGTCGTGTATGCCAGCCAGCGGCCATCGTCAGTAACACTCGTGCCGCCGATTGAAAAAAACGCCAGGCCCTCCGCCAATTTATTTCCATCTAGAATAATTTCTTCAGGCGCATCTGCATCCGGTGCTGAAGCTGATCCGCGCTTGCGGCATAAAATGCCGTACTGGCGCCCTTCTTCGGTGCGGTTGTAATACCACCAATCGCCGTCACGAAAAGGGACAGAGTCGTCGGTCTGTTTGATGTGACTGAGCATCTCCTCGTAAAGCTGCTCGCGCAAGTTCTCGAGAGGAGCCATGACGGCCGTGGCATATGCGTTCTCGGCTTCAAGGTACGCGGTGACGTCGGGACTCTGTTTGTCGCGCAACCACGCGTAATCGTCATTCAGGACGACGCCATGTATCGAAGTCTCGGTGTGCTCTTTGCGGGCAATCGGCGGGGCTAGCGAACTCTGAATCATTGCACTCCAAGTGTAGTGCAACACCGGCGATTGCTTTTGTGCCGCACTTGGCTGCGGTGCAGCATCCGGGAACCTTTCGCTGCCTTCCAACGTACAATTGAGAGCGATGAAAGGCTTTTGCCGCGCACGTTCGCTTGGATCCACCCTGGTGCTGGCGGGTCTGTTCTGTTTTTGGGTCGTGGCGGCAGTTGCCGAGCGCGTTCAGGACCTGCCCAAGCCCACCGATTACGTGAGCGACTTTGCCCATGTTTTATCTCCGGATGCCGTTGCCCGGTTGGATAGGATTTGCGGCCAACTCGATCATTCTCAGGCCAACGCCCAGATCGCTGTAGTCACGATCCACTCGCTCGACGGAGACGACGCAGCCGACTACGCCAATCAGCTTGAAGACAAGTGGAAGATAGGCAAAAAAGGCTCCGACAAGGGCTCGCTCATCCTGCTGGCCGTAGACGATCACAAATACAGGATCGATGTCGGGTACGGGCTAGAAGGGATTTTGCCCGACGGTAAAGTGGGCGACATCGGTCGCTCGATGGTGCCCAACCTGCGCGCCCGGGATTATGACGGCGCGATGCTGCAGGCGGTGGGCCAGGTGGCTCAAGTCATCGCAACCGATGCCAAGGTCACGTTGAATGACGCGCCTCCCCTTGAGCAAGAGTCGACTCGACAGCGAAGCTCAGGCGGATCGGCACTGGGCAAGCTGATTCTGATCGTCATCCTGTTTTTGTTGTTCGGCGGATTTGGCGGCATGCGGCTGTTGTTTGGACTGGGTTTGCTCAACAGCATTTTAGGCGGAGGCCGAAATAGCGGTGGGTTTGGCGGGGGCGGCTTTGGCGGTGGGAACTCAGGTGGTGGAGGCTTTGGCGGATTTGGGGGCGGTGGTTTTGGCGGCGGCGGTGCCGAAGGAGATTGGTAAGCTGCCGCATTTCGCATAGGATTTTTCACAAGGTTGTTGCAGTGGCTTCTAAAGAGAAGCCGGAGGAGAAAAGGACTGTATGAGTCGTTCACTTTTAGTTGTACTCGGAATCGTGGGCGTATTGGTTTTGGCTTTATTCATGGTGGGCGGCAGCTATGTGAGTGCCAAAAACCAGATGGTTGCGAAAGATCAGAACGTAAAAAGCCGGTGGTCTGAGGTCGATGTGCAGTTGGAACGTCGCGCAGACCTCATTCCCAACCTCGTTGAAACCGTCAAAGGCTTTACCAAGGAAGAGAGCACGGTTTTCGGTGACATCGCAAATGCCCGCGCCGGCATGTTAAACGCGCAAGGACCGCAGGCCAAAATTGCAGCCAACGGTCAGCTCGATTCGGCGCTTGGCCGGCTCCTCATGCTCACTGAGAACTACCCGCAACTGCGCTCGAGCGAACAGTTCATGCGCCTGCAGGATGAGTTGTCGGGCACAGAAAATCGCATCAGCGTAGCCCGCAAGCGCTATAACGACGCACTGCAGGACTACAACACATTCGTCTTGCAATTCCCCAATAGTATCTGGGCTGGGATGGCTGGATTCCAGAAGAATGACGCCTACTTCACTGCTAGTCCCGCGGCGAAGGTTGTGCCGAACGTGAAGTTCTGATTTAGGAGAGTCCGTAAAAAGGCCATCCCATGCGGGATGGCCTTTTTAAATTGAACCATGGAGGAAGCCCGACCTGCTTACTTGTAGGAAGCGATCGCGCTGGCTTCGTCGTCATAAATATCAAAAACAGTGTACAGCTTGGTTAGCTGCAGTACATCTTTAACTTTCTTGGTGAGGCTCAACAGCTTCAGAGCGGCGCCCTGATTTTTAGCTGTTGTGTAGGCACCTACCAATTCGCCGAGGCCTGAGCTGTCGATATAGTTGACGTTGCCCAGGTTGAGCAGGATACTTTTCGATCCCTTGCCGATCAGGTCGCGAATGGCCTCTCGCAACTGCACACTGCCCTCACCCAGAGTGATGCGCCCACTAAGGTCAAGGACTGTCACGCCGTCCACTTCACGGGAAGCAATAGTAAGTGCCACGGAAGTT
Source organism: Acidobacteriaceae bacterium (assembly GCA_025350325.1). Lineage (GTDB taxonomy): Bacteria > Acidobacteriota > Terriglobia > Terriglobales > Acidobacteriaceae > Telmatobacter. The sequence continues at coordinate 6,614 of JANXYB010000143.1, read as the reverse complement.
CCTCCTTTAACGTCTTAACTGTTATAGCACCTTTGGTTGCGCTGCAAGCCAGTCGAAATCACTGACGCTGAACTCCGCTTTTGAAGCGAAATATCATCGGCTTCAACGATGCAGCTCGCATAAAGACTTTACTTTTTTTTTGCTGCCGGCACCAGATGCTTGACCAAGGTCAACTCGGTTCCGGGTTCGATGTTTTTGAAATGTACCTCATCCATGAATGAGCGAATGAGAAAGATGCCGCGGCCTGTGCCGCGCAAGAGATTTTCCTCGGCAAGCGGGTCAGGAATCTTGTCAGGATCGAGCCCTTTGCCTTGATCGGCAATAACAAAAATTAAAGATTTGCCGTCGTATTCCAGACTGGCCGTGACCAACTTTGCCGGATCGTAATCATTGCCGTGCAAGACTGCATTGACGGCTGCCTCTCGCACCGCCATGGTCACCCGAAAGCACTCTTCTTCGTCGAGGCCCGCCTCACCGGCCAGCTTCTCCGCTGCTGCTTCGATTTCGCTGACGCTCTCCATGGTTGAGCTCAACGAGAAACTTCGCCGCCCTGTTTTGGGATTGTTCAAAGCCCTGGTCTCCGCCTCTTCTTGGAATGGCAAAGCCACGCCTAACTGCTAGAGGAACCTTGCTGGCAGTTTCATAGCTGACGCGCGTTGTGTCAAGCGCAACGTTCCAAAGCAGTAAGGGGGCTGCGTCCGGCGTCGCGTGTACAGCACAAAGCATCGACAACGGGATACACTCACTGCATGCAGCCCCGCACTACAGCACGGGTAAGCCTTACGGCCCTGCTCGGCATGCCGGTTACTGACGCGCAAGGGCAAATTCGCGGCCGTCTCAAAGACATCGCCGTGGCCACCGGACCCGATGCGGGTAAGGTCGCCGGCTTGGTACTCAAGACGCGCACAGGGCTTTTTATCGTGCCCTCGCAAGAGGTGATGGAGACACCGGCGGGCACGCTGGAGCTGCGGTCCTCGGGAGCCTTGGTTCCGCTCAAGGACGAGGGCAATTATCTATACCTGCAGCAGGATCTCATTGATCGCCAGATCATCGACATCCATGGCCGCAAGGTGGTTCGCGTTAACGACGTCGAACTGGAGTGGATGGGCCAAGGGGCGGCGCACTTGTTGCGCGTGGCCGAAGTTGAAGTGGGCATTCGCGGGGCTTTCCGCAGAATTTTCAAAGGCTTTTTGCCGCGCGCCAAGCTTGAAGTTCTCTCTCGCAAATTTAAAGAGCGCGGCATCCCGTGGCAATTCGTCGACGTCATCGAGGTCGACCCTGCGCGGCGCGTCAAGCTGCGCATCGAATACGAACGGCTGGCAGAAATGCATCCATCCGATCTCGCTGAAATTCTCGAAGACCTCGCCCCTGCCGAGCGAGAAGCGGTGTTCACTTCGCTCGATGAAGATGTGGCTGCCGAGACGCTTGAGGAAGTCGACCCAAGGCTGCAGAAGTCGCTGCTTGAGAGACTCGACGAAGAGCGCATCGCAGATATCATTGAAGAGATGGATCCGGGCGCGGCCGCCGACCTGCTCGGTGAGTTACCTGAGGAGCAGTCCGACGCGATTCTTGAAGAAATGGAACCGGAAGAGCGCCAGGAAGTTTCTGAGCTGCTCGAATTTGACGAGCACTCCGCCGCCGGTTGCATGACGACGGACTTTGTGTACCTGGCAGTGAACGCAACTGTTGCCCAGGTTGGTCCCGCCCTGCGTAGTTTCGACGGTGACCTTGAACGCGTAACAGAAATTTATCTGCTCGACGACAGACGCATTCTCCGCGGATCGGTTCCACTGGCGCGTCTGGTGGTGGCCCAGGGCGATACTCGGCTGCTGGTGTTGGCGGAGCCGCGGGTTCTCTCCTGTCCCGCAGATTTGCATCAGGACGAGCTCGCAGAGATGTTTGATAAATACAACCTGCACGCGCTGCCGGTGGTCGACACGGGGGAGCGCATGGTAGGGGTCGTGCATGCCGATCATGTCATCAGCTTTTTGCGCGACAAATTGTAATTTTTACCCTAGATAGGTGGCGGCCCCGAACAATCGACGGTCTCCCGCCCGGCAACAGGCTCTCCTTCTAGGAGGTCAAGTGCCGATTGCCCAGGCCCCCCTCTTCTAAGCGTTGTTTGGCCCATCGGGAGTCTCGTCAGGATCCGGAGAGGGCTCAGGCGACCCAACGGTATTCGGATCACCTGGACTGGGATCATCGCTTTGGGACGGCGGAAGTCCGGGATCTTGTGGACGGTGCGGTGGCATACTAGACATAGTTCTCTCTTCTGCTGGCTCGACGCGTATTGTTCCACACGAACTAGGCGCTGACCACAAATACTTCTCACGAGGCGAACGTTCGCTAGCTCTGTGTGCGGTTCGGAAAACCTTCTGGCGTCGGCCAATTTTCGGGCTAGGTAGCGTCACCTTCTGGAAATGTGTTCGACAGCATCGGCAGGTACGGTTCTGGGCCGCCGTACTGGAGTAACCCATCGGTGGTTCAATCTTGAATAAATGCCTAGCGCTCATCTGAATCTGTGAAACAATTCAAGGATGGTGCAGTTTCCAAAAATTATCCAAGGCGGCCTGGGCGTCGGCGTGTCAAACTGGCGCCTTGCACAAGCCGTCTCTAAACTCGGTCAGCTCGGCGTTGTCTCAGGAACTGCAATTGATCAGGTCCTCGTGCGTCGGCTAGCCGATGGGGATATTGGTGGCTACATGCGCCGCGGATTGGACGCATTTCCGGTGCCGGATGTAGCGAAGCGCATCTGGCAGGAATACTTCGTTCCAGAGGGTAAGCCAAGCGATGCGCCCTACCCAACAACTTTAATGCATCAGCGCAACGAGCCGCGCAAGTTGATTGAATTGTTGATGGTAAGCAACTTTGTTGAAGTGTTTCTTGCAAAACAAGGGCACTTGAACGCGGTAGGCGTGAACTTCCTTGAAAAGGTGCAGCTACCTCACCTCGCTTCTATATACGGTGCTATGCTCGCTGGCGTGGGATACGTTTTAATGGGCGCGGGTATCCCACTGCATATCCCTGGAGTGATCGATAATTTTGCGGCTGGAAAGCCTGCCGAATACAAACTGGCCGTCGCCGGCGCTGCCCCCGGTCAGGACACGCAAATGCGCTTCGATCCCAGGGACTATTTCGATGGGCCGCTTCCGACATTAGAGCGGCCGAGATTCCTTGCCATCGTCTCATCGAACACTCTGGCGACCACCATGCTTCGTCGCGCTAGCGGCCGGGTTGATGGATTGGTGATCGAGAGCCCGACCGCTGGCGGCCACAACGCGCCCCCCCGCGGCAAACTGCAACTGAACGTCGTTGGGGAGCCAATTTACGGAGATCGCGACAAGGTCAATATTGCGGACCTGCGCGAACTTGGAGTTCCGTTCTGGCTAGCCGGCGGGTATGGAAACGCGGCCAAGTTGAAAGAAGCGGTTGACCTGGGCGCGGCAGGAATTCAGGTAGGCACAGCTTTTGCGTTCAGCGAAGAGTCGGGCATGAGTCCAGATCTGAAAGCGACTCTATTAAGACAGGCAGTAACGGGCAGCGGCCAGGTATTCACCGATCCGCTGGCCTCGCCCACCGGATTTCCTTTTAAGGTCGCCCAATTGCAGGGTTCGTATTCTGATCCGGTTGTAGCGGCGGAACGTAAGCGCGTGTGCGACCTCGGCTACCTTCGTGAGCCCTATTCGATGGAAGGTGAAAAGATCGGCTACCGATGCGCGGCTGAGCCTGTAGCGACATACGTTGCCAAAGGCGGCAAGATCGAGGACACGGTCGGCAGAAAGTGCCTTTGCAACGCGCTGATGGCGAACATTGGCCTTGCGCAGATTCGCAGCAACGATCGGATTGAGCCTCCACTCGTGACCGTGGGCGACGACCTCAACACCGTTGCAGACTTCTTAACTCCAGGGCGCGAAAGCTATACTGCCGCAGACGTGGTGAAGTCTCTGCTGAGCCGGTTGGAGTTGCCTAGCAAGGGCATGTCTGAAGTTAATATAGCGCATCTAGGTGTATTGGCTGCTATCTAGAATTCGACGCCAAGTTAAATGAATACAAACAATAGGGGTAGATTCTTAAACTAGAATCTACCCTTTCGTTTGATCCCAACTTCGGCATCACCCCAGACCTTCATCCTCCGCGAGCGCGTCACCCAGGCGATCAAGCGCAGACTCCCAATGCGAGCGGTGGGCTTTGATCCATTTCTCCAAGACTGCAAACCCGGAGGGTTCGATTCGGCAGGTGCGCACCCGCCCAATTTTTTCAGTGCGCACGAGGTCACAATCCTCAAGGATCAGCAGGTGCTGCGCGACGGCCGTTACTGTGATGCCGAGCGGTCCGGCCAGTCGCGTGACGGAGGTAGGCCCGTGGTTCAACAGGTCGAGGATCGCTCGGCGCGTGGGGTCGCCAAGAGCGTGGAACAAACGATCAATGTCGATGGGAGACCTTGTCATCAAGGAAGTTTGCCTCACGGGAGCGGCTATTGTGCGAGTTCCTTTGCCATTCTGTCGAGGAGAGCACGCCATCCGGCTTCGAGCATCTGAGGCCCTTCTGACCAATCGAGGAACGCTCCCTGATTGGTCAGCATGAAGTCCGTGCCCGTCGCTGCAGGCAAAAACTCGAGCGTCGTCAGCGTCACAACAATGGGCTTTTCATTGAGAGACATCTTAGAGGCCATTACAATGTATTTCTCCGCCACGATGTCCTGGTAGATGCTTTCGTTTGCAATCTCTGAGCCAGCGATGGGGTGGCCTTCTTTGAATCTGTATCGGAACCGTTCGCTGCCTCCCACGCGAAATTCCATCTCAAATTCCTGAATCTCGTGGTCGCCTTCAGCGTACCAACGCCGCTTGCGGGAAGGCTGTGCAAAGGCGGCAAAGACACGGTCGGGGGGTTGAGGATAGTTCCGCTCGACGACGAAGGTGCTGTGAAGTACCGGCTGATTGGCCATACGAATTCTCCTTTTACTGTTTAGACATAGTGAAGCAACTACTTCAGTGTCGTTGAGAGAAACGAAATCGTCAAGTGGATACTTCAGTGTTTCGAAGAATTTCTGCAGGGTTAATCGAACGCGTTTGCGGAACCGGAGTTAGTGGACGGACGGTTACTCACTCCGGCGCTCAATGAGAACTGCGTCGTGGAAGAAGGACAGATCTCCAACTTGAGGCTTCTGCGGTTTGCGACCTTGTTCAATTCTCGAAGTCCCGTTTAGCCGTTGGGGACAGGCGCACCGCTGGCACCACCGACGTGGAAGATGCGGGGTACGCGCGTCTCAGGCGGCGGTAGGGCAGGGAACGCCTGGTGCGGTTCGCTTTGATACCAGAAGGCAGTTGTATAGAAGTTGTCTGAGCGGTGGTTTGCGTGGCCGTGCTCGATGGTCACGCGAATCGATTTCTCAAACGGGATGGGGCTCTCGGTGTGCCAGCGGTACATACAGTAGCGGCCGGCGAGGCGATTTGCGTTCGTGATAAAGGGTGCGCCCTGGTGCAGGTTGGCAAAGGGCTGATCGCCAAAATTCCACGCTCCGTTGTAGTAGTCTTCGCTGCCGGTGCCGTTGATGGTCGGCGTCGTGTCTCCATCGATGAAAATCATGTCGTCGCCTTCGCCAAACCAACCTTCTTGATTCTGCAGCACCGCATGCGTTACGCCGATGAAGTGTCCTTTTCCGGCTGCCTCGAGAAACACATAATTGTCTTCACCTTTGAGGTTTTTGCGATCATTCACGTCGCGGCTGTACTCCTCGGTCCAATTATTGATCGAGCCTTTGCACGGAGCGGCCTGCCGGTATTGCGCGTGGAAGCGACCCAGATTCTCAGGTAGAGTGGCAACAGTCACATAATCGATTGCAAAGTAAAAGCTGTCAGTGCGAACTTTACCGTCGTTGGTTACGGTAAGTTTAGCCGCAGTCGCAAAGGGCATCTGGAAGTAAGCGTTCAGCGCTTTAATGGGAGCAACCACCACGAGCGAGGACTGGTAAACGAAATATTCACCAAGCCCCAAACCAAAGAAATCGCCGATCGGCACTTCGATCGAGGGGGTGCTTTCTCCATCCCACCAAGCCCGCAATACAAGGTGCTTCAGATGCATTGTGTCGGGCGAGTTGATGGTGAACCAGATGTGCGTGATCACGCCCGTGCCCGTGACATCGAGCAGGATGATCGACTTGCCGGGCTCTATCGGCACCGCGTCGCCATTGCCGCCTGAGCGATCCCAACTCGACGACCGGCGCGCCTTATAGCTGCGATAACGGGCCATCGCGAAGAGCGCATCGGGAGCAGACGGCTGTGATGGCATCGGTGGTTCAGCGGGGTCTGAAGTGCTTAGGGTACCCGCAGCGGCGTGCGTCGCATTCAGCCCGAGCAGGGCACTTGCGGCGGCGATACCACCCAGCATCTTGCGTCGCGTCGGAAGATCTTCGGTCGTCGTAGGTGGATTGGCAGGAAATCCTGACGGATGTTTCATGAGGTTCCTTTGTTTGGCAATGATTTACGCGCTCAACAGTTGTGACCCAAAAGCATAGCAGGCATCCCGCCGCAGTCAAGCAGCAATAGAAATCGCGATGGATATCTCAGTTTTGCTTGCGGGATTTGAGGTAGGCGTCGATTGATTCCTGCCATTCC
>JANXYB010000064.1 GCA_025350325.1 Acidobacteriaceae bacterium | reverse complement strand
GCAGATCTGCTTGCCCGGCAAACGGGCAGCGGCTCGTGAAGCCTGCGAATCAGCCGCGAGAGTTGACAGTTCGGGCACGGAAATAAGATCCATTCCAGACGACGCAATCTTGCGATGATGATCAGTGACGAGGACAAAGGCATCAAGGGGTTTGAGAACGGCCGAGTTCCCGCCGGCCTCAATGGATTCGAGTAGAAGATGTTTGTTTTGAACCCTGATGTGCGCAGTCATCGCTTCGTTCCCGAATACTTGATCTTGCGCTTGCTGAGCCACCCCGAACGAGGAGGCGGAAAGGAGCAGAACAGTCAAAAGTGGAGTGGGGCGCTTGATCATTGATGACTCCCGGGGAAGAAGAGGAACTGAAACACTGTTGACTAGTTGAAAGTGCAATTATATGGTAATGGAGAAAAGCGAAAGATAAAATAAACAAACAAAACGGCGTTCTTGCAGGGTATGGGGAAACAGATGAGCGAAGAGACGGGCCCAGTTTTACGCGACAAATTTGTCGATCTGATGAGCGCCAAGGCCGAGACCGATCTTCGGTTGAGTGACTTCCATCCTCGGACAGCGCTTCAGACTTCCGTGCACACGATCGAACTGCCGCGCTTTCCAGTGATCGACTTTCACAACCATTTAGATTCAATGAACCCAAAAGACGTGCTCGCGGTCATGGACCAGTGCGGAGTGGAACGCGTGGTGAATATCACCATGCAGGTAGGGCAAAGGGCGCACGACATCATGGATCGTTATCATGCGACCGCACCCGATAGATTTCTTTCCATAGGCTGGATGGATTGGAGCGGCATCGAGCGAGACGACTTTGTCCAGGTGACGATTGACCGGCTCCATCGCCTGGTCGAGCATGGCGCCTGCGGCATCAAGTTCTGGAAGGACTTTGGCCTCACTCTACGCGGGGGCGATGGCGAACTGTTGCGAATTGACGATGAGCGGTTCGCGCCAATTTTTGCGGAATGCGAAAAGTTGGGTCTGCCAGTGATGTTTCACACCGCCGATCCAACCGCCTTCTTCGACCCCATCGACGCCCAGAATGAGCGCTACGAGGAACTTGCCGCACATCCGGATTGGGGCTTCTCCTCCTCTCCGGTTTCGAAACGGACGCTGCTGGAGCAGCGCAACCGCGTGATTGCCCGCCATCCCGCGACAAAGTTCGTAGGGGCGCACTGTGCCGAGAGCAGCGAGGACTTGGGCTTTCTCGCGGAGCAGATGGATGCGCTGCCCAATCTGTTGATAGATATCAGCGCGCGCACGCCCGAACTGGGGCGGCAACCTTACACTGCGCGCAACTTTTTCCTCAAGTACGCTGATCGCATTCTCTTTGGTACAGACCTTCTGCCCGAGGTAGAGATGTACCGGCTTTATTACCGCTTCCTCGAAACTGCGGATGAGTATTTTGATTATCCCTCGCATGTCTCACGGCAGGGCCGCTGGAATATCTATGGTGTCTTTCTTCCTGACGAGGTGCTGCGCAAAGTCTATCGGGACAACGCGCTGAAGCTATTACCGAAGCTGCGCTGATTCCAGTGCCACCATCTTCATCGGCGACTCGCTGCAGGAGACGACGAAGCGACCTTCAGTTCTTCACCCTTGCGCGATTTCTTTCGATTTCCAAACGCCTTTAGTGGCGTTCTGATTCGGCCTTATCTTGCCGTGCGCAAAGTTTTGTATAGGCTGCGATTTCGGCTTGACAAAGCAATCATATAGTCAATAAAAGTTAAATATTGTAAGCCGGGGTCGATTTCCTTTTGTTTCGTTTTTGGGAGGCAGCCGAATGAACATATGTCGAAGAGCGGCGATTTACGCATCTTTGCTGGGAGTTCTGTTTGCTGCGATCCCCGCATGGGCACAAGCCATCAACCAGTCGCAGCTGCGCGGCACTATCACGGATTCGAGCGGCGCCGTCGTTGAGGGAGCGAATGTCACCATCACCGATGTGGGCACAAACATTTCGCAGTCCACGGTTTCTGACAGTCACGGCGGATACGCGTTTACGGCGCTCAAGCCATCGAACTACAAACTGTTGATTGAAGCGATGACATTCGGTTCAGTCGAAAAAGATGGTATTACGCTAGCTGTTAATGAGGGGTCCACGCTCAACGTCACACTGCGACCGTCGACTCAGACGACCACCGTGACGGTCGAATCGATCCCTCCGCTGCTCGAAACCGATTCACCCTCGCTGGGAGCCGACATACCGAGCAAGTATCTTACGCAACTACCGCTGCAGAACCGCGATCCCTTCGGCGTTGCCTTCCTTGCTGCAGGCGTCACAGAAACAGCTGGCTCCGGTGTCCAGAACTCCTACCCGGCAGGGACAAATTTCGTATCGAATGGACAACGGAATTCCACTGCAAACATAACGCTGGATGGCGTGCTGATCACCGCGCCTGAGCAGGGAGAAGGCGGAAACTCAAATCTCTACTATCAGGCGACGGTTGAAGGACTTCAGGAAATTAAGGTCCAAAACAACAGTTTCTCCGCGGAGTACGGCGGTGGGACAGTGGTCGACGAGGTCATGAAATCTGGAACCAATCATGTGCATGGCAGCGCTTATTGGTTCAACCAGGATTCCGTTTACGACGCGCGCGACTTTTACAATAGCGGGCCGAAGCCGGGACACTTGCAAAACCAGGCAGGATTTTCGATAGGCGGCCCGATCAAGAAAAACAAGACATTCTTCTTTGCCGACATGGAATCGGTAAGGGCTAACAATCCTGTGAACATCGTGGCCACTGTACCCACAGCCGCGGAAGTCGGCGGGGATTTTTCACAGGCTATGACTTACGATTCGAATGGGAATCCGATCCAGAATCAAATCTTCGATCCCTTTCAGTACGATCCTGTCGCACAAGCCCGCCCTGCCTACAACAACAATGTGATTCCTCCGGGCGAGATCGACCCGGTGGGACAGGCCATTATGAAGCTCTATCCCAAGCCCAACACTGCAGGAGATCCTGTAACCGGAGCAAACAACTTCCGCGACGTTGTTCTGAGCACTTCGCAGAGTCTGCAGATTGACCTTAAAGCCGATCAACAATTCAGCCCCAAATCGTCACTCTCCGTGCGCTACAGCAGCGTTTTGGCAAGCGGGTCGACTCCCACCGTGCTGGGCGATGGCGAGTTCAACGATGGCACGAAGTATACGGACCAGGTCTTCAACGATGGCATTAATTTTACTTACGCGCCGAATGCCAGTACGTTGTGGATTTCGACGTTCGGCCTTGACCGTGTGGCGGAGCCCACCCAGAATAACAAGTATCCTTCTCCTGCAACCGTTGGGTTGCCTTCCTATCTAGAGCAGGGCGGAATATCGAGGATGCCGTCGATCATTATGGAAAACGGCCCCGGGACGTCGCTCTTCGATCAGTGCTGCGTGGACACTCGCTTCGCTCATACACTGCTCAACTACTCCTCCTCGTTTTCGTGGACGAAGGGGCAGCACACCCTCAAGGCCGGCGGGCAGCAGGAGATTTTCTATAACAACTTTTTTCAGCCAAACTATCCCAGCGGCTACTTCAGCTTTTTCCAGGAGATTACTTCGCAGTTGCCTTTTGACACGGCCGGTGGCACTCAGGGCAACGACTTCGCTGGGTTGCTTTTGGGGTGGGGAGACCCCAGCGGCAGTGGCATGAACGTGACACAATCCGTGGCCGACAAATCGCTAGAGACAGGGTTTTTTGTGCAGGACGACTGGAGAGTTACCCCTAAACTTACGTTGAACCTGGGGTTTCGCTATCAGTGGGACAACCCGTACACAGAACGTCACAATAGTAGCCAATTTAGTGACATGGCAGGAGACAGCGGCATTACTGTGCCCGGCTATCCCGGGACTTTGAAGGGCACAACAATCTTTGCTTCTTCGGGGCGTCGAAGCGTTCCGGTAAATTACAGCGACGCCGGACCGCGGCTGGGTTTCGCGTATCTGGTGCACCCTACGACCGTGATACGAGGAGGCGCCGGGCTTTACTTCGGGTATGGAGTTGCGACCAACTTTCAATATCCCGGCGCTGCCTATACCGCCAGTCCTGAGGTCTTCTTCTCACAAGACGAGGTGACGCGCGATGTAACGCTCGAGAACCCGTTCCCAAACGGGGTTCCGGTAGCGCAGGGACAGCAATATGGCAAGCTTGCGCTCTGGGGTTTGTCCAATCAGAATAACCTTGGAACGACCGCTGCGAAGGACGCCAATATCTATCAGTGGAACGTAGGCATTCAGCAGGCTTTTCCCGCCAAGATCGTAATGAGCGTCAACTATTCCGCCAACCGAAGCACGTTTCTGCCTTGGGCCGGGACAGATAATCGCAACTTCATTCCCTCTTCGGTGAGAAGGCAATATACCAGCGACGAACTAAATCAATTGGTCGACAATCCGTTTGCGTCGTTGTTCTCTGGGCCGAACGCTATCTTCAATGTTCCCACTTCACGTTACGGGAATGCGCAGTTACCGCTACTGAATCTTCTTCGCCCCTATCCGCAGTTCGATGGTCCTTTCGAGGCTTACAAAGTCATCGGCGCATCTTCCTGGTACAACGCGATGCAGGTCGTCTTTCAGAAGCGCGAAGGGAAGTATGTAAATTTCGAGGGGAACTATACCTGGTCGAAGAATACCGATGACTCTTCAGCGGGACCCAATAACTTTATAGGCACACTCGGCAGCGGCTTTCCGCAGGAACTCGATCATTTGAAAGCTGAGTGGTCAGCAAGCGCGAACGATGCGCGGCATCGGGCTGTGGTCGCAGGCATATTTCAGTTGCCGGTCGGGCGGGGAAATCTGATCGGCGCCCATTTGAATCGCGCCCTGGATGCTGTAGTTGGCGGATGGCAACTGACGGCCCTCGTGACGCTTCAGAGCGGACAGCCGCTCAACATTCATATGAACAACGCCAGGCTTGCGGACGGAAACCAGCGGCCGAACGTGCTGTGCAACACGTCTGCGTTGACGACAGGAATCAGCATTCACAAGGCGGGCCAAAGCGGCCTGCCTTATTTGAATTCCAATTGCTTTGCCGATCCTGGTGACCAGCAGCCGGGCAACGCGCCCCGCTATATTTCGCAACTGCGCTCGGACGGTATTCATCAGGCCGACGTATCCCTGGAGAAGACGCGCAACTTTGGCGGGGAGAAAGGGCAGATGGAGATCCACGTGGACTGTTTTAATTGCACCAACACCGAGCGATTCGGTTTGCCGGATACAGGTTTCCAATCACCCACATTTGGAGTCATTTCATCTTCAGCCGGCGGCGCATTGCCTCGCAATATGCAACTTGGAATACGCTACCAATTCTGAGACAGCGGAAAAAGACTGAGAGCTCGAGCAGCGTTCGAGCCTCGTGAACCTGCACGCGCATGTTCATGATGAATGCCTGTGAAGGCGAGCCTTGCGCAGCTTACCAAACTTCGCGGTCTATATTTCACCCGCCAACTGAGTCACGGTTTCCTGAGGGTTCTATGTCCGCTGCCTTTCCCCTTTTAGATCGCAAGGCCTGTATGGTCCTCGCGCTTATACTCACCGCGGCGAGCATCCTCGGTGCCCAGCAGTCCAACGGCTCACCGCAGTTCGGCGGTCCTCAGCGAGATTGGATGCGGCGCGTTCGCATTGCAGCATGGGGACTCACTCCGGACAACGCGAAGCAGATTGTTCAGCAGGCCCAAGCGAGCGGAGTGTACGGAATCGAAGTGGACAACGATATCCCCGGAAGGTATGAAAGCCTGCTGGACCCGTCCGAGAAGCTTGCAGCCATTCATAGCGCAGCTGCGGAGGCTCACCGTACCGGTAACAAGGCATTCGTCTATATCGCTGGCTTGGAGTGCATTTCGAAAAACTCCGACGGGCCCCATACCTTGTTTAAAGATCATCCTGAGTGGCTGCAGCGAAAGATCACCGGAGAACCGGCGATGTTTACTTCTGGAGCGGCGTTTTGGATTGGGAAGGGCGAGGAAGATATTTGGATTTCTCCCTATGCCGCGGATTGGCGCAAGATATACATGCAGCGCGTCCGGCAGATTGCGGCAACCGGCATCGACGGCATCTATGTCGACATTCCTTACTGGATGACGCACTTCAAGGGTTGGGAAGACAGCTGGGCGAGCTTCGATAACTCGACCGTGGAAGCATTTCGAAAAGAGACCGGCCTGGACGCACGCAAAGATATTAAACTCGGCAATGCGGACGATCCGGGATTCAGGAAGTGGGTTGAATTTCGTCTCAAGACTATCGACAATTTTCTCGCTGACATCCGTAAAAATGCGATCGCGGCAAACCCGAATATTTCTGTCATCCCAGAGATTTATCCTGGCATCGAAGACGCTGCGCCTCGGGTCGGAGCGGATGTATATCGGCTGTATCCGCTGGTGGATGCAATCGCTCACGAATATGAGTTCGGCGAGGGGGAAGATCATACAGCGGCGGGGAGATCTCCATTCGACTGGTTCATGTATCAAATAGGAATGCGTAGTTTTCGCGCCTTCGCGGGTGATAAGCCGACTTGGATACTCAACTACTCATGGGACGGCGCCCAGCATGTGCAGCCCCGCGACGCGATGCTGAACCTTGCGATGTCAGAGCTCATGGCAGGCGCAAACGTCTGGGATGCGCCGGGGCATGTGATGTCCGGTTCGAATGATCTGCCGACGCGAACAGAGATCTATAGTTGGATTGCGAAACACGAAGATATCTTTGGCGCTATCCGAAAACCGGTTGGAGAGACGGGCGTATATTTCTCCGATGCAACACGGAACCTCTATCCCAATGAATTTGTGAACTCTTACCGGGGAGTCTTGCTTTTGCTGCTGCAAAACCACATACAGTTCAAGATAGTAACTCCCCGGACGCTAGCGCAATTTGACGGCAAAGTGCTGGTGCTGCCGAGCGTGAAGGCCGTGAGCCAGAAAGAAGTCCTTGGCTTGCACCGTTATGCCTCGCAAGGCGGAAAGGTCGTTATGACGGGAGCTGCCGATAAGCAACTTGACTTGCTCCACGGTGCGACACGCTTTTCCGATGGTCGGGAGGTGAAATATCTGAGCCGTGCGGAAAAGAATTTCATCGCTTCGGACCCCGCAAGCGAACCCGATTTGCTCAAAGCAATCGGCACGAGCACGGGCGTTGAGGTCAGGGCGTCAAAGAACGTCGTTGTGCATGAAGCGCGCATTGGCGATCGCGTCTATTTGTTCTTCGCGAATTTCGACGGATTGCAGGCAGGGGCTAAGGCCACACCGGCCGTGCAGCAGGATATTGAATTGCGCATGCCGCGGCAGTTTGGTGCCAAGTTGCACTGGCTCCCATTCATGGGGAGCGAAATTTTGATAGACGGCCAACCTACGCAGAAGGGTCCGCGATTCAGCGTGCCAACTTTGGATCGCGGAGCGGTTGCCTGGTTTACGTCCAAGTCACAGTAGTACTAGAAGACAAGGACCGCCTCGAACGAAAGCAGCACTCAGTGGACCACAGGAGTCTTCTGGACCACTAGAGTCTTCAGGACATCGGCCTGCGGCTGGCCTACGTGTTCTTTTTTAGTCCGCCACACCAAGAAACGCTTCCATAAATGCGGCATCGCGGAAGGACTCCGTGCCACCCGGTCGAAGGGTCGACAAAGCTGCGACGCGATTTCCAAAACCAGCGCAGGCCTCTGGAGTTTCTCCGCGCAGGTACGCCGCCAAGAATCCGGCATTGAAACTATCGCCGGCGCCGATCGTATCAACAGGCGTCACAACTTGCGCGGGAACGAACCAGCGGCGACCGGCCTTCTCGACAAGAGAACCCCGCTTGCCGCACTTGATCGCGACGAGCGGCACGCGCTTCGCCAGAACTTCAATCGCGCGCTCCGCATCGGGTTTGCCGGTGATGCGGCAGGCTTCGTCCTCGTTGGGCAGAAAGATATCCACGATTCCCAGCAACTCATCGAGAGGTGCCCCCCAGGTACCTTCAGGATCGTCATTCGTGTCGAGCGAAAGAGACAGCCCTTCTGACTTCAGGTGACGCAGAATGCGGGGCAGGTCTGGCAGCAGTGTCTTATGAAGGTAAAGTGAGGAGAGATGGAAGTGTCGGCTCGAAGCGAGGTAATTCAAATCGAGGTCGGAGGCAGACATCTCGAACATTGTCCCCGGATAAGTGAGGATATGCCGCTCGCCTCCATGGGGCAGAAGGATTGTTACACCGGTAGATGTGCCGCCGGATACGCGCTTGACGCACGAGAGGTCGATTCCCTTCTCCGCTAGCCGTTCGAGGGCAATGTTGCCGAGCGGGTCGTCTCCTAGCCGCGTTACGAAACCGACCGAGACACCGAGCGCGGCCAGGTTATGGGCCACAATTGCCGAGGAGCTTCCCAACGTCATGCCGAAGCCGGTGGCCAGCAGTTCTCTCTCTGTCGGCATCGCCTCTGGTAGCCCGTAGAGAATCAGATCAAGGTTGATTTCACCGGCAATGGTGACATCGAAACGTTTCTTCATTTGGATTTCCGCGTCTCCACGGCACGTTGTGGATAAATCTTGACGCCGCTCACTACCCGGTTAATCACCCCGTCCGGGCTGGGATTATCGGGGTTCAGACCGGTGCGCAAACTCAAATGATAGCCGAGCAGCTGCGGACCCAGGATTTCAAAGGGAGTACGCAATGCATCGTCTATTCGCGGCGCCACGGCAGGAATGAGTTGGTCGAACAGACCTAGAGATTCTTTGGCATCCGCGATGCCCACCAGGTAGCCGATTTTCTTCGCGCGAAGTTCACGAATCAGATCCGCCTCATACCTTCTGCGCACCGGATCGCTGGATAGCAGGCAGAGTACAAGAGTGTCGGGCGTGACAAAGGACATGGGACCGTGGCGAAGGCCAAGATAGGTTTCCGAAATCAGCGGGAAGCGGCCCGCTGTCATTTCCAGCGTCTTGAGCCCGGCCTCTCTCTGCCAGCCAAGAAGGGGAGAGGAAGAAAGAACAACAATGCGATCGCGAATGCGTGCGGTTACGCGTTGGCACGCGTCGTCGATTTCCGGCAGCCGGTCGGCAGCGCTCGCGCTCAGTTCATGGACGAGGGCCGCGATGGTCTCTGATTGACGCTGCGCCAGGCTGGCCAGCACGAGGCCTGCCACCACTAGATTTGAGAACGCGCTGGTCATTACCAGGCTTCGGTCATTGGTGCGTGGATCAAGCACAATAAGGCCGTCGAGATTGGATCTGGACAGTGCGCCCTCTCCATCGCAGACAATGGCGAAGTGCTGAATGTCCGGACGCAGGTTTCGTACATGCTCAACTACAGCCGCGCTCTCAGGGCTGTCACCAGAGCGCGCCAGCGAAATTAAGGCATCGATGCCGGTCAGATAACGCTCTGCATCGACCAGCAGGTCTGTCGTGGGCACGGCGCTGGCCAGCGGCCACGCAGACGCCACGGCGCTGGCCGCATAGGCCGATGTTCCCGCACCCGTGAGCAGCACGCGGGCGCCCCTGAGTTTTTCGTCTAGTCGCACCCGCTGCGACTCCGCACGGACCATTTCAAGCGTTACCGGCCACAGAAGAGGCTGTCGAAGAATTTCCGCCAACGTATACAGCGAATCGGCATGAACGCTCGTCCCTGTGGACGCGCCCTGGTGTGGTGACATATAGATTTCGCTCCTGATGCCCAAGATATGCAAAAGACCGTTGTCAAAATCGACACAAAACGTAATCTCTCGAAAGATTATACCCACACTTAGCCGTCGTCAATTCCTTAGTTGGGTGAATCGAATCATTGCGGGAATGGCTGATCCGACAATAAATCTACAAGAGTGGCATTCGACTGCGTTTGCTGGGAACCCACCCTAATCCAGAAGAATAGGAACAAACGGTAATGGCAACGACACCAACATAACGACGATAATATGCCGACTTCAAGCTGTTTATGAGAAGAAATCCATCTCCTCTGACCGATCGACCAAGTACAGCCCTCGAGAATCTTCCTGAGCTTGGCCACTCCCAAAGTGTACGACTCCTCTTTTTCTGTTGACTTTAAAGGAATAAATTCGTAATAATTCGAAACACAATCTACGATGTCGTAGCGAAAAGAAAAGTTAAAAATTTTTCGCACTCAGTCGGGAGCTCTCTCCGCTACTTGTCGTTCCATGCATTCACTACCAGCAAGGGTGGAAAGCCAGGCATCGGCGCGGAAATCGTCTTCCACCTACACTTTTGAGATCAAAGGGAGGCTTCGGTATGTTTCAAGGAAACTTCAGCCTGCGTGCACTGTGTATAGGCCTGCTGATTATGGTCAGCTACCCTCTCGCAGCGCAACGAGACACTGCCACATTAGAGGGCCGTGTCGTTGACGCAACCGGAGCTACAGTCCCCAACGCCACGATAGTGGTAATGAACACTTCGACTAATTACAGCTATCACGCGCAGAGCGATAGCTCCGGAGCCTGGACGATCAGCCCTGTTCGTATCGGCACGTATCAAATCACCATATCTGCGCCCGGTTTCAAGCAGACCATTGCCGGACCGATTACCTTGGATGTACAGCAGCGTCAGCGAGTAGACACCACCCTTCAACTGGGTGCAATCAGCGAGCACGTTGAAGTCACCGATGCAGCGCCGTTGTTAGAGACGGACTCCTCAGAGACCGGTCAGGTCATCGACAGCGAAGCTATGGTGGGCTTCCCGCTCAATGGACGCAATGCTGTACAACTCGCCCAACTTACCGTAGGCGTGACCACCAGCGAGCCTGGGGCTCGTGACTCAGGCGGCTACGGCTTCAGCGCCAGCGGTTCGCGTTCTCTTGACAACAACTTCCTTCTCGATGGTGTCGATAATAACTCGAATCTGCCTGATCTCCTCAACGAAGCCAATTACGTCATCATGCCGCCACCGGACGCGCTCCAGGAATTCAAGATTGAAACAGGCAATTATGATGCTGAGTTTGGCAGGTCCACCGGCGCAATCGTCAATGCCACCACAAAGGGTGGAAGCAACCAGTTCCATGGCTCAGTCTATGAATTTTTGCGCAATCAAAACTTCGACGCGGAGAATTATTTCGACACAGCCCGCCAACCCTACCGCCAGAACCAATATGGCGTCACTTTCGGTGGAAGGATCATCCCAGATAAGCTGCTCTTTTTCGTCGATTATCAGGGCTTACGCCTCAGCCAGGCGCAGGTGGCCACATCCGTGGTTCCCACCGCGGCCCAACTAGGAGGCGACTTCACCGCACAATTGGACACGACCTCTCCGACAGGCGTAAACGACTGCAACGGCGTTCCGACATATAACGGAGAAATCTTCGATACTACCAAGACCCAATTCGTCGGCGTCGTTGACGGAAGCAACGCATATTGCGGCGTTCCCTTCGGTTATGTAAACGGTGTGCCGAGCAACATTGTTCCTGCTGCCAGCACCGATGCGCTGGGCCTCAACCTGATCAAACTCTATCCAGCTTCGAATGCCAATGGAGTCGGCTATAACTACCTCTCCGATCCCATAACTACGCAGACCCTGAACCAGGGAGATGTCCGCGTAGACCAGGTGATCTCCCCCAGAGATACGGCGTTCTATCGTTTCAGCATGAGTAACAGTCCTGAGACCATAGGTTCGCCCTTCCCCGGGACGGCCGATGGAGGCGGGTTCTTCGACGGTGTTCAACAGATCACTGCTTACGCCGGCGCAGCCAGCGAAGCTCATATCTTCTCCGTGCACAAGGTGAACGAACTGCGCTTTGGCGCCAACAAACTCAGGACCAGCAGATATCAGTCGAACTCCGGCGAAAACGTTGCCGCTAATATTGGTTTTCCCGGAGTCCCTTACACTCCCGGAACCAACAACGGCGGCTTGCCGCAGATGACATTCAGCGACGCATCCAACCTGGGAAGCCCAACCTATCTGCCGGCCGTCGAAAGACAGACCACGTTCATGCTGTCCGACACTTTTACGTTGATTTCGGGCAACGATACCTGGAAGTTTGGCGGCGAGATTCGCCCTGAACGATTTTCAATCTTCGAGCCCGCGTACCCGCGTGGATTCCTCGATTTCACACACCAGTACACCGACAACGCGGGCAGTCCGGGGACAGGCGGGAATAGCCTCGCGGATCTGCTCACAGGGCAACCGAGTGGTGGCTTTATCAACAACCTGAACAACATCGACTACTCTCGCCACACGTATGCTCTATTCCTCCAGAACGATTGGCGTGTCATGCCGAAGCTCACCCTCAATATGGGCATGCGATGGGAGTATTTCTCCCCCGTGCTTTCAAAGGGAGCAGCCCAGGCAAATTTCAATCCAGTCACCGGCAAACTCGATATCCCACGGAGTAACAAGGCCACGCTGACTCCTCTCCTGTCCCAGACTCTTCCGGTAAACCACAATGCGTCGGACGCCCTGATTTCAGCCGACTATAAGGATTTCTCCCCGCGCATAGGCTTGGCCTATAACGCAACCAAACGCCTCGTTCTTCAGAGTGCATTCGGGGTCTTCTTCAATGGCGACGAAGCCGGTCCGTACAGCAATCCAAGCCCTGGATTCAATCCCCCGTTTTTCATCACGCAGACTTTTTCAGCCCCGTGCAGCCTGCCTTCCTATAACGCGGTCGAGAACTGCGGTGTGCCCGGGATCAGCACCCTGTCTCAGGGATTTCCAGCCAGCGCACTGGTTGATCCAAACACTCCTACCCTGTTCGCCTTGCAACCGAACCTTCGCATGCCCTACGTCATGCAATGGCACCTCACAACCCAGTACCAGTTGACCGATAAGGCAATGATTGAAACGGGCTACATCGGCTCCAAGAGCGACCGTTCCTACATCTATCTCAACGGCAATCAGGCGCAGCCAACAGCGGACAGTTCCGCCGCTTCAGCACCACGCCGCCCGTTCCCTTTCGTGGACGCTCCCATCGGCTATCTCAGATCGTCTGGTTCATCTAACTACAACAGCTTGCAGACTTCGCTGACGCAACGCTTGAGCCACGGTCTGGAGTACATCGTCAACTACACCTACAGCAAGGCCCTTGGAAACGCCAGCAGCGCCGATCTCGGCTCGCAGAACAACGACGGCTTCCGCAACAGCCGGTATCCCAATCAGGAATATGGGCCATTGGACTTCGACGTGCGCAATCGCTTCGTGGCAAGCTATCTGTATGACTTGCCTTTCGGCAAGGGAAAGCAATTTGCGACCGGGAATCGAGCAATCGACGCTGTGCTCGGTGACTGGAACTGGTCAGGCATCCTCACTCTTTCCTCAGGCACTTGGTTCACCGTGACGGATGGAAATGCCAACTTTGCCAACTCCGACGGACAGCAACGTCCCGACTTTGTTCCCGGCGTTAAAGCCACTTCGAAGCCCTGCATCCCCGGCACATTTTTCAATACATGCGCCTTCCAGAATCCGGCTCCCGGGTCTACGGGCAATGTGAGCATCAACAGCCTTGAAGGTCCTGGACAGCAAAATGTCGATTTTTCGCTCGTGAAGAAGATCCCTCTGGGCGAGTCCAGGCATATCGAAATCAGAGCTGAAACATTCAATGCCTTCAATCATCCAAACTTCCAATTCGCAGCGCCGGGGCCTCAGAACTCCATCAACTCAACTATCATGGGAACTCCGAGTTTCGGGTTTACGACGGGCGCACTAGCGCCAAGGCTCATTCAGCTTGCCGCCAAGTTCTACTACTGAGAACCTTGCCGTATCCCATCAGTGCTGGTTGCCCATCCTTGAAGCAGTTCAATCGGCAAGGACGGGCCCAGCTTAACCGTGAAGATCTCGGCGATATCTTTATTCCAGCTAACAAACGACCCGAATAAATCGCCGGAGGGTCTATGCTGGGAACTTGTTAGGAAGCGCAACCCCAGGGAAACACGCACCAACAAGAGAGGTCTATCCAGTCATGGATGCCACTGGAGAACTGGAAACGACCGCACCGGGCCTGCGTCGCACGCTGAAGCTGCATCATTTGATCCTGTACGGCATCATCATTATTCAGCCCACGGCCCCCATGAGCATTTACGGCGTGGTGAGTAATGCGGCGCGTGGACATGTAGTCACCACCATACTCATCGCTATGGTCGCCATGCTGTTTACCGCTGTCAGCTATGGCAGAATGGCGCGCGTCTATCCCAGCGCGGGATCTGCTTATACCTATGTGGGGAAGGAAATCCATCCGCTCGCTGGATACATCGTTGGCTGGTCCATGCTTATGGACTACATGCTGAATCCCATCATCTGCGCAATCTGGTGCAGTGCCGCCGCGCAAAACATTGTGCCGCAGGTCCCGTATGCGGCATGGGCATTGGCATTTGTCCTGGTGTTCACCGGACTCAATCTGCGGGGAGTGCAAAGCTCAAGCCGCGTAAATGCTCTGCTGGCGATCGGCATGAGTATCGTTGTAGTTGTTTTCATCGCCGAGTCTATTCGTTATCTTGCCCTGGTTGCCCGGCCCATAGGCGGCCAGTGGCTGCTGCCATTTTACGATCCCGCAACATTCGCTCCCGGCCGCATTTTCCACGGCACATCCATCGCGGTCCTCACCTACATCGGCTTCGATGGAATCTCGACGATGTCGGAAGAAGTTGAAAACCCTCGCCGTAACATTCTTCTGGCTACTGTCCTGACCTGCTTTGCCATTGGCGTATTGTCTGCCATCGAAGTGTATCTCGCGCAGCTTGTATGGCCCGGACGCGTTCCGTTTCCACTCTCGATGGTCGACACTGCTTTTGTTGAAGTTGCCCGTCGCGTCGGTGGAAACTTCCTTTTTCATCTGCTAAATGCTACGTTGCTGATCGCCAATATGGGTTCCGGTATTGCGGCGCAGTTCGGCGCGGCGCGCCTGCTTTACGGGATGGGCCGCGCAGATGCACTGCCTAAGCGATTCTTCGGCGTGGTTAACCCAAAGACGAGAATCCCGCGCAACAACGTGCTGCTGCTGGGTGCGATAACTTTGCTTGGAACATTTCTAATGAGTTTCGAACAGGGCGCGGAACTGCTGAACTTCGGAGCATTTATCGCATTCATCGGCGTGAATGCAGCCGCTCTTGTTCATTACAAGTACCGTTCACAGGAGAAGGTTGCGTTCGCATCGCTCTCTCCTTTATGCGGAATCCTGGTTTGCACGTTCATCTGGTTCAATCTCAATTTGAACGCCAAGCTACTGGGCGCTGCATGGATCGTCGTCGGACTTATCCTCTACGTCGTCATGCGGAAAACGACCAATCGCCCTGCCCCCGAGTTGCCAATCTAGTTTTCTCGATCAAGTGATCATCTTTAGACGCGAGTGCCCAGAGCTACCTGAGTTCGTCGTAGGATCTCGGTTTGAGAGCTGGAAAACAAACAATCCAATCGGGCGCGGTGCTAGTTTCCGCACGCCGCCGCGTAAGGCCGCAACACTCCGCGGATGCGGTGGATGATGAGAGAATGTGCGTCGGGTTTCAATGTGCCGTCGCGCACGGCTCGATACTCATCCGGAAGAAAGCAGCTTAGCATCGTTTCTGGAATTGAATCAGTTCCCAGGTTCGCCATCAGCACATCGACCGCTTCGATTACGCGCCGTTCATTCCAGTAGTAGCGCACGCGGTCGCTGTAACTGTAGCGTCGCAGCAAATGCGCCACCTGGTTATCACCCGAGTAGTGGTGTTGCCAATTCGCCGGCTTGTCAAGCATTACGCGCTCCAGCACATCCACCAGGTGGGAACACTGCCAATGTGGCACCATCTCAGCCTCGATCTGCGCTAGAGCGGTGAGTGCTTCTCGCATGGCAAAGGTCAACGCGGGTCCCACTTTAAGAATGGCAAATCCGCCCTGCACTAACTGGCGATATGCCTCGGGGCGCTGGTAGTCGGTCGAGTGCGCCTCGTAGACCAGGCCTACTTCTTCGTTGAGCAGTGCGGTGAGATGCCCGGCAAGGAGGGGATCGTAATCGACTACGCTGTCATGATTGAATTCAACCCCTGGTTGCACAACGAGGGCGATTACCCTAGGCCAAACATCAGCCAAGCCGGCCTGTTTGAAGACTCTCCTGTGAATGGCTAGCGTTTCGGCGGCGGCTTCGCGGCTCGTCACGGCGAGTTCGTTCAAACTTTCAGTTGCCCCGCCAGGCGTAGGCACCTCGGTCCCGATGACATACACAGGCTTGTTCTCGCCGTGGGCTCGCTCGGCGACTGCGCAGAGAGCCGCAGCCCGAGTCGCAATCGTTTCTCCGGAGAGCGGCTCGGTATCGTCGCCGCATGCCATGCTGGCATCGAGGTGGATCTTCTGGAAGCCCGCTCTGACGTAGGCCTCGACAGTGCGCTCGGCCTGCTGCATGGCCTCTTTCGCATTTTCCTTCTGCCAAGGATTAGGCCCCAGGTGATCTCCGCCGAGGATCAACCGCGACTCATTGAAGCCCTTGCCGTCAGCGATCTCCACAACACGCCGCCGAAAATCCTCAGGCAGCATACCGGTGTAGCCGCCTAGGTGGTTGACCTGGTTGGACGTGGCTTCAATCAACAGATCGGAGCCATCTTCGACTGCTTGATCGAATGCTGCTTCAAGCACCAAGGGATGGGCGGAGCAGACAGAATAGATTCCACGCGGTTGCAACTGACGCCGCGCAACAGCTAGTTGCTGCAAAATCTCAGACACTGTTGTTCCTCCGTCGGGCAGCAATAACAATTGATTGGAATGAAAGGCGGTTTGGCAGCGGGGTCGAGCTACACTTTTCAATCGAAACGCGCTTTTGAACTGATTCTACCTCAAGTGAAATGAATCGAAAATAAGAATGCTGATAATGAGGATGCGGTTTAACCTGCAATATTTCGCATGAAAGAAATGGCATTATTGGTTAAGTTTAGAACGCTTGGATGCGCTCAGTTGGGCCCCAATTCTGGTTCAGGGAGCTTCACAGGTTCCGTTTTTCTTCGCATCACGGCGTTTCTCCAGCTAAACTGATGATTGCGGTAAAATAGGCTACAAAAACGAGGCTCTGAATGGCGAAGCGCACGGTAATCGCTGAACCCGACAACGGTGCGGTCGCGCTTGAAACTACCGATAGAGCTTCAACATCGGACGGTCCTATCGAAGGGCTGATGGCGGAGGAGCGACGGACACAGATCTTGCAGATCGTGCGCACTACGGGGCGTGCGAAGGTTAATGAACTCACCCATCTCTTCAACACTTCCGCAGTCACCATCCGCAACGATCTGAATGAATTGCATCAGCGCGGTCTGGTGGTCCGTTCGCATGGGGGAGCAATGCTGTCGGACGGCATTCTGCGTGAACCGCCCGTGCTGGAGCGTCTTAAGGAGCATTCGGATGAAAAACAGCGCATCGGCGCCCGCGCTGCGGCCCTCATCAACGATGGCGAAACGATCATTCTCGATTCCGGCACTACTACGCTTGAGATTGCGCGCCACCTGAAAAAGAAGCAGGGATTGCACGTCATCACCAACGGAGTCAACATTGCGGTCGAGTTGCTGGATGCTCGAGACGTTCAGACTTTCATCGTCGGGGGAACGGTGCGCGGAGAATCGGCCTCAATCAGCGGACGTTTCAGCGAAGAGATGTTCGATCAGTTCTCGGCTGACAAACTGTTTCTGAGCGGAGCCGGATGCGATCTGGAATTTGGAGTCAGCGGAGCAAATCTTGAGGAGACGATGGTGAACCGGGCCATGCTTCGTATCGCGCGCGAGATCATTCTCGTGGCTGACGCGAGCAAGTTCTCCAAGCGCGGCATGACCCGCATCGTTCCTTTTTCAGAAGTCGATATCGTAATCAGCGACACCGGACTGCCCGAAGAGACGAGGGCTAAGTTGAGCGCCCTCGGCTGCAATCTAATTCTGGTCTAGTTCCTCGCCCGCCGCAAAGCCGAACAAGGTCACGTTGACCTTTTCGCCTTGTGCAAAGCGCGGCTCAGGATGTCACTCTCCGGAGGCGCCAATTCCTGGTGCAGATTTACGAAGAATGTGTAGTCATGGGGCGAGCATGGTTTGATTTGTTTTCGTGTAGCAGTTCCGCGCGGCGTCTTTGCTGGTAATAGAACCGTCAAAGACGCCGCATTAATGTTGGCAAATCGATCACCGACCCGCGAGTGCTACGGTGCGTTCCTCATTACTGTCATGCGACGAAACGCCCGTTCCGCCTTGCATCTCCTTGCTGTACGAATGCCCGGTGAGTAATCCAAGCACGAACCAGGCGAACAACGCAGCTCCGATCGCGAACAGGATGTCTCCCGGGACTCTCATCCAACGCAGAGTCTGCATGGAACTGGACTGCATGAACTCCGAGGATCGTGCATACCATGTGCCATGTTCAATGGAAGCCCAGGCTTGCAGCAGTCCGACTGGAAGCATGCTGAGGATGACCATGAAAATCAGGCCGAAGTTCAGACACAAGAAGGAGAGTTTCAATGGAGTCTCCTTCCACTTGCGACCGGGTTTCAGCGCGCGCAGGCAAAACAGCGTGAGGCCGAGACCCAGCATCCCGTAAACGCCGAAGAGAGCCGTGTGTCCGTGGACTGGGGTAAGGTTGAGTCCCTGAACGTAGTAGAGAGAAATCGGCGGATTGATCAGGAAGCCAAACAGGCCTGCTCCGACAAGATTCCAAAATGCTACAGCGACGAAGAAGTAAATCGGCCATTTGTAATTGGCGATCCACTGAGACTTCCTTGTTGGTTGCGCGAGTCGAATGTTCTCCCAGGCTTCGTAGCCTATGAGCGTGAGGGGCACGACCTCAAATGCGCTGAAGATCGCTCCGAGACCGATCACCGCAGGGGTTGCACCGGCAAAGTAAAGGTGATGAAACGTGCCGATGATTCCGCCGGACAGGAAGATGATTGTCGAGAAAAGGGCAGCCTTGGTTGCCGTCCGAATCTCGATCAATCGGAGACGTGTAAATAAGAAACCAATCACGACAGTCGCGAACACTTCAAAGAAACCTTCGACCCAGAGGTGAACTACCCACCAGCGCCAGTACTCAGCAGTGACCAGATGGCTACGCTGTCCGTACATCAGTCCGGCCGAGTAGAAGAGAGGTATGGCAATGCTAGAGATGAGGAACAGAATGAGGAGCGAGCGGTCTTCACTCTTGCGAACGAGCGCTGGTTTCAAAGCTGCAACCATCAGAACAAGCCATAGCACCAAGCCTACAAATAGCAAGATCTGCCAGAAGCGGCCGAGATCGACATATTCGTACCCTTGGCTTCCGAACCAGAACCACATGTTGCCAAGCCGCTGCTGAATGCCCATCCACTCGCCGGCAAGTGAACCGCCGACAACGAGGATGAGCGCGCCGAAGAGTGCGTTGACACCAAGCCGCTGATACTTCGGTTCGTGACCGCTGACTGCTGGACCGACATAGAGGCCGGTCGCAAGCCACGAGGTGGCAATCCAGAAAATGGCTAGTTGCAAATGCCATGTGCGGGTGACGGCGTAGGGCAGGTATTTAGCGAGCGGGAAACCGAAGAAGGACAGCCCCTCAACGCCGTAGTGTGCCGTCAGGACTCCCATCAAAATTTGGACGCCCCAGAGGATGACCACCACATAGAAATACTTCAGAGTGGCGCGTTGCGAGGGTGTGGGTGAGAAAGCCAGAAATGGATCCTTTTCTGGGTAGGGTCCATGGACAAGTTCCTTCTCCTGGGACGCATACCACCAGACAAGGCCACCGATGCCCGCAAGCAAACCAACGAAACTGAGAACACTCCACAGAACCGCGCCAGAGGTTGGTTGGTTGCCGATCAGGGGCTCGTGCGGCCAGTTGTTTGTGTAAGTCGTCTCAGACCCCGGACGATCCGTGCTGCAAGCCCACGATGTCCACCAGAAGAACGCGGCCAGTTGATGCTGCTTTGTGGCGTTGGTCAATGCACCGCTGGGGATGGCGT
The DNA here is from genome assembly GCA_025350325.1 of Acidobacteriaceae bacterium. Lineage (GTDB taxonomy): Bacteria > Acidobacteriota > Terriglobia > Terriglobales > Acidobacteriaceae > Telmatobacter. The sequence continues at coordinate 29,239 of JANXYB010000064.1, read as the reverse complement.
ACTCGGACCGGCCGGTGGCGAAAACATCGGTGTAGTAGGCGCCGAGTTGCCTGAATGCCGCGGCGCGGTCGGTACTAAGGGTGACGCGATTGCGCGAAGCATCGAAGGTGTTCGTCCGCATCTCTCGAATCAGTCGCGCCTTGAAAATTGCCTGTTGATCCGGCCCGAGAGCCTCGAAGTTCGCCGCCCCAGCCCTGACTGCCCAGGTGTTGAGCAGGATTTCCGATTCACGGTGCAGCCAATCTGCGCTCCAGTCGGGCGCGACATAGGCGCCGTGGCCCCAGACGGTGCCGATCTCCTGTCCGCCGATCGACTGCCAGACTCCTTGTCCATCGGTGATGGAACTGCCCGTGAAGAGAAGCTGCCCGTCAGTGTTATACACATCTGGGATGGGTGGAGCTTCGCTGATCATCTTCCTGCCCACTCCTCCGAGCACGGCGAAAGATCCAATGATGACGATGGCCAATGCCACCCAATACCGCTTGTAGGACATGATTTCTCCTCGATGACTCGCGCACTCTGGGCCGCGCTAGAACCAACGTAGAGACTCCTGTTGACGGATGCAGGGACTTTGGTCACTGGAAGGAAATCTATTTTCATTTATTTTGAAGAACGCTTTGATAGCCGTATCGCACTGTGCGAGTCGCCGGCCGGCCTGATACAGTTGCCAGTGTTCTGTCCTGCCCGCAAATGCCAGCCTTCAAAGCGGTACTCAGAGCCACTTTCCTCGAGGGTTGAGCTTCATGTCGTTTCGTTCGGTATTTCTAGCTGTCGTTATTGCGTTTGCGCTCATTCTGTCCGCGTTCCTTATAAACCGGCAGCGTCCCAGTGTCGAAACCTCCCAGCCGACGGCTGACTTTGTCCGGGCGTCGGGAAAGTGCGCCGAATGTCATGCGCGGCTGCAGTACTCAGTGGTGCATGAATACGAGATGTCAGCCCACGCGAAAAAGGGGGTCAATTGCCTCGACTGCCACCAGCCCGGCCCCGGTCAACAGAAAGTGGATCACCACGGGTTTACGATCAGTGCACACCTGACTGCTGGAAATTGCCGGTCCTGCCACGAAGGCATTTATCAGGAATTCCTTCGCAGTCGCCATGCTGCCCCGAGTTGGGCCGCCGTCCACGGTGAAAAAGGATTGAGCCCGGAGCAGGTATCCTTCAGCGAACAGTTCCAGCCGGGCGGCACAAAGCGTCCTCCGAACCCTCTCGTACTTCCGGAAGGGCATCCCGCAGCGACGTCAGGTTGCGAACAGTGCCACGCAGTCGGCAAGCCCAACGACGACGGCACGATCGGCAGTTGCACCGAATGCCATTCGCGGCACACCAGCTCTGTCGCTCTCGCTCGACTGCCTACAACCTGCGGCCAGTGCCACATGGGCCCCGATCACTCGCAGATCGAGATTTACAACGAATCAAAGCACGGGGTCATGTTCTCTGCGCAGCGCAACCTGCTCAAGCTCGATGCCGATCCGCGCACGCTCACCACGCGCGACATGTTTGTGCCCACCTGTGCAACGTGCCACATGAGTGGCATCAACGGTCTCAAGGTTACCCACAATCCGTCTGACAGACTCGGTTGGTACTTAGCCGATGCAATCACCACGCATCGCCCTAACTACATGCAGGCCCAGATCAACATGAAGCAGGTCTGCACGCAGTGCCATACACAGACCCTGGTCGACCGCGTTTACAGTCAAGGCGAGCAGGTTGTCGAAAGCACCAACGCCAAGATTCGTGCCGCCAAGGCGATCGTAGACGACCTTCACAAGGACGGCAGTCTTTCTGGACCGCCATTCACACACACGATCGACTTCACCTATTTCAATCTCTGGCACTACGACGGGCGCACGTCGAAGCACGGCGCGTTCATGGGCGGCGCCGATTTTGTGCAGTGGCATGGCAACTACGAGTTGCTATCGAAGACTGTCGAGCTTCAGCATGATGCCGATGAACTGCGGAGAGAGCATGCCCACAAGTAGATTGCTAGTTCGATTACAGAGCATCGTCGCCGACCCACGCCTTAAGTGGGCACACGACCCGCAGCTTTGGGTCGAGCTTTTTGTCACGACCAATCTTGCGATTCTCGCCGCAGACATCTACATTGCTCACTCGGTAAATCATTTCCAGAAAGCCGCGGAGTACATTCCTTTGTACTTCTCTATTGGAGCGCCAGTAGTGCTGGTCGTCATGATCGGTTTGCGCTGGATTGGGCACTTCGAAAGCCCTTGGCGCGATGTCGGCTATACGCTTGGTTGGCTTTCTGTCCTAGTTGGATTGGGCGGCGTTCTCTACCATCTGGAGAGCCGGTTCTTCCTTGATCGAACGCTCAAGAGCCTTACCTACGCCGCACCGTTTGCCGCACCGCTGGCGTACACAGGACTGGGCTTTTTGCTTTTGATGAACCGGATGGTGGCCGCCCGCAGCGCAGAGTGGGCTCGCTGGGTGATTTTCCTGGCATTAGGCGGCTTCTTTGGAAATTTTGTACTCTCATTGACCGATCATGCGTCAAATGGCTTCTTCGCAAAAACCGAATGGATTCCGGTTATCTCCTCTGCCTTAGCTACTGGATTCCTGATCGTCCCTCTTGTGCTTACAGTGACCCGGCGGTTCATGGACGTGTGTCTGGTCGTGATGCTGACGCAGGCGTTTGTCGGCGTGTTAGGATTCTGGTTTCATATTCAAGCAAATCTTGTCGAGCCGGGTTATGGCTTATTCGACAGGCTAGTCAACGGCGCTCCGCCGATGGCTCCGCTGTTGTTTCCAAACCTTGTGGGCTTGGCGCTAATCGGAATGTGGGCCCTTCTTCCTCATCTTGAGGAGGCCCGGCCCGTCCGGTCGTGGCTCGGAGCTACTTATGATTGTGCACACCCGGGGGATGAGTTAGGTACCAGGAGCTAGCGCTTTTATGCCCCGCGTCTTCGTCTGCGCGTAACTACAACACAGCCCGTTCACTCGGAATATTCAAGACGAATGCTGAGCGACCAATCAGAAATGTGAGTGCCAGGTTGGTAGCGAAGATCAACACTCCAGACAGTTCCAGCACGCCTGAGACAGGCAGCACCTTCCATGCAAATGAGACTAAACCTTCGTAAGCAAGAGGTTCAGAGGAAACGCGGAGCAGGCATCCAGTCTGAAGACATAGCAGACTGATAAACATGAGGCGCTTGCTGAAGATACTCTGGATGCCTGCGAAGTGCGGCAGGATGCGCGGCCCAATTGCGAACACCATCGTTGCCGCAAATCCTACCGTAAGCGCATGACGCGAGGCACCCCAAATGCCGCCGTGCAGATCGGAATGCGCGGCCCAGACACTCATCGATCCAGCTGCTATCAGCCATGCATAAGCCAAACGGATGAAGGTTGAAAAGCTTGGATGAATGCCGTCAGTTTTGGCGTGCACATGGGGCCGTTCTGCAAAACGCAGTGCAAGTCCCATAGTGATTGCGCTCAACGCGAACAGAATCGTCGCCGGTTTTGAAAAGCCAGCTACCCCAAATAACACACCCGATATGTCCAGGCATAGTGCTGCGCGAAACCAATCAACGTTGGGCTTGGAGATTGCAAGAAGGGCCGGCAACCACCGCGCCGAAAAACCCCAGACGACTGGAACGACAAATCCCCAGCCAAGCAATACGAGATACTTCTGATCGAGCGAATGGGGAAAAGACCGGGGGCCGCCTTGCATGGCCAATCGAATGCACTCGACAAAATTGAAGATTACAGCTGCAGCGAGGCCTGCAGTCCCAATCAAAACCGAGACCATCCAGAGTTCCATCGGAGACTTGAATCGGCCTGCTTGAGTTGTTGCTGGCAGCTTGTGACGGGAGGCCGCGCAGAGAAACAGAATGACCGCGATGAGTTCAAATCCTGCAGAAACCGGCAGCAGTTCGAGCCAATGCCATCCATAAATGTTTGCGAACCATCGGAGAGCGACACCGGATGCCCAAAGGATGAAGCACGCTAGAGGAAGACGCATGACCGATCTGCCATGCGCGGGCTGCGAATAAAATCCAATGCCAAGAATGAAACTGCCGATCCAGCCAAACATCTGTGCGTGCCCGTGTCCTTCCATCCATGCGGCGGGCAATGTGCCGAGACCGTGATGTGCACTGATCGCCATCAGGTTCGAAAATCCCAACAAAGTGCCCGGCAACGCCATAAAGAAAAGTCCGGTCAGTATCCACGCGCGGAGCACGAGGCTCTTTTGCTTTTCACGAGCAATGATTGCCGGATGGTCTCCGGTGGAGGCTGAAGGGACGAACGGTTCGAACAACGGAAGCGTAGACATCACTAGCTCCTTGCTTTGAGTTCTGTTTCCAGGTGGAGGGAACGGGGAAACAAGATGTCGTTCTCGAGATGGACGTGCTGTCTGAGGTCCGCCTCGAAATCGCGGAGCCCAGAAAAGAGCGCGATGTGCGTAGCGCACGCCCATGAGGGCGGCTCATAGGAATTTGTGAGCCGCATGATCTCGGCCACAATGTGGTCGGCAGACTCGTGCTCTTGTTCCATCATGAAGATCGGATGGGCGACCGAACGGAAGCAAGCGTGCGAGGGCGGATAAGCAACGATCGATTCCTGGTCCATCTGCGAGATGAATGGGAAGAGAACCTGCTCTTCCTTCTGGATATGTGCATACATTTCGCTACGAAGCTGCTCAATGAGTTCGGCAACCCTTAGCAGTTCGGGCGCACGACCACCGCGCTTCGCCGCGACCTTTGACGCCATCTCGGCCAATCTTGGAAGTTGCTGCCGAACGCAATGATGATGAACGCGGACGATGTGTTGGATCAGGCGTGCGAGAGAGAGAGTTGCTGGATCTAAGGCCGTGCCACTCCGTTCATCTGCCTCCGCGTCGGAGAGTTTTTCGAGGACCTGATCGATCGACAGTTGCAGTTCCCGGCACGCTCCTTCGAGCGATAGATCGGCCTGCGAGCACATGTTGATTTCAAATCGATGAAAAACTTTGGCTGAAGATGGATGTTGGGTAACGATTTCGCGGATGGACTGGGTTGAGGTGGGCATAAGCACTCTCCACCTGCAACCGTAGTGATCTACAAAGAACAGAGCAGTAACTTATGTCACTCCGAGTCCCTGAATTCTAAGAAGGCGTCTCCAGAAGACCCTTCAGACCTACGATGTCTCTTATTACAATTTGTCGCGCGTCCACATCCAGCAGCCCTTCAGCCTGCAACCGCATGAGGTTGCGTGAAACCAACTCGCGCACTGTTCCGAGCTGATTGGCAAGTTCCTGGTGGGTTGCGGGAAGTTGAAACTCGATGCCGCGTGCGGTCTTCTTGCCTTCGCTGTCAGCGAGCTTGAGCAATGCCGAAATCAAGCGCTGGCGAATAGTGGTGAATGATAGTTCCTCAATAATGCCTACTAAGCGCCGCAAGCGCGCACCTACTACCTGGAGCACTTTAAGTGCGACTTCAGGATGCTCCATGCAATACGCCTGAAAGTCACGTCGTGAGATGAACGCAATTTCTGCATAGTCAATCGCCACAGCGGAAGCTGGAAATGGACCACCATCGAAGACCGGCACTTCTGCTACGGACTCGCCCGGAACATTCACCGCAAGAACCTGCTCGCGGCCACCTACAGAGGTCTTGAATATGCGGACCTTTCCTTGGGCGATGATATGCAGGCCGTTGCAAGGCTCTCCTTCAGAAAAGAGCAACTCTCCTGCACTGAATATCTTTCGAACTGCTCGCGCAGCGAGCGTTTTCAACTCTGCCGGCGTGAGGCTCGACAAAAGAGCAGTCTTTCCAAAGGCAGCAGCGAGGTCAGTGCGTTCAGCGTTCACTCGGAGATTTTAGCAGCCTGGGACTTTGGTCACTGCATTGAGCCGGCGGGCGGCTGTCTTATAAGTTCATGAACCCGCAAATCAACACCATCGACTTCAACCAACGCCCATTCATCGCGATCTGGGAAGTTACCCAGGCTTGCGACCTGGCCTGTGTGCATTGCCGAGCTTCAGCCCAGCCGGATCGAGATCCATTTGAACTCAGCACCGATGAAGGTAAAAATCTCATAGATCAAATTGCGGCCTTAAGGGTTCCAGTTTTTGTGCTGACGGGAGGGGACCCGATCAAGCGGCCTGATCTTTTTGATTTGATCGACCATGCTCGCTGCGTCGGAGTCAGGGTTTCACTGACACCGAGTGCTACACCTTTGCTCACGAAGGGTATTGTCATCAGGCTCAAAGAGGCTGGGCTTGCCCGGCTTGCAGTGAGCATGGATGGCGCGAGCGCCGCGACCCACGACGCATTCCGCGGGATGAGTGGATCCTTTGCTCGAACGCTGGATGCGGTTCGCTGGGCAAACGAGATTGGCCTGCCGGTGCAGATCAATACGACGTTCAGCCGCAGGAATATCGCTGAGATCGATCAAATTGTCGCGTTGATGAAGGAGCTGAAGATTACTCTTTGGAGCGTCTTCTTCCTAGTCCCTACGGGACGTGGAAAGCTAAGCGATCTGTTGAGTGCGGAAGAATTCGAGTCGGTCTTTGCAAAAGTGTACAGCCTATCCAGGACGGCGAGCTTTGACATTAAGACAACGGAGGCGCAGCATTACAGGCGGTTTGTCTTGCAACAGAGAGCGGGCGAGCGAAAGGCGGGACTGGATACCGATAGCATGCATGAGCGGTCCGTCGATGCGATAGGCCGTGCGCCGCGCGGTCTTAATGACGGCAAGGGGTTTGTCTTCATCTCGCACAAGGGTGAGGTATTCCCAAGCGGTTTTCTACCACTCTCAGCTGGCAACATCCGTGAACAGGAACTGGCCACGATCTATCGCGACTCGCCGCTGTTTCGCGATTTGCGTGACACGTCAAAGCTCGAGGGAAAGTGCGGGTCGTGCGAGTTTAAGGAGATTTGTGGTGGGTCGCGAGCCCGCGCCCACGCTTTGACGGGCAATCCGCATGCCGAAGAGCCGTGCTGCTCGTACGTCCCTAAGGGGTACGTTAAACGGCCCGCACAGATGAAAACAGCATCTACGCTGCACGTCCTCCAAGGTGCTTGAGAGCGAAATTACAATCGAATGGACGACAATCATAGGAACAGTAGGAATTGGGGAAAAGCGATGGCGATTCAGATTGGCGCGAAGCCCGACAGTGGTTTTGATGACCCGATTGGCATGCTCAAGGACTGCCACAGGAGAATCGAGAGCTTCCTCGAAATCCTCTGCGTCGTGGTCGAACGCGCGCACGACAGGTGTTTGACTGGCGAGGAGCGGGGTGCAGTTCAGGCAGCACTTAAATACTTTCGAACTGGCGGGCGACGTCACACAGCGGATGAGGAGGAATCACTCTTTCCACGGCTGCGCAAGTCTGACGCGAAATCCTTCGACGAGATCGACCGGCTTGAGGACGATCATCACGAGGCAAACGAATTGCATGAGTCGGTCGACCGGCTTTATTCAAAATGGATTGAGGCGGGCGTCTTAGGTTTGGAGGAAGCGCAGCGATTGCGCCTCCAAACCGCGCGTCTCAAGCAACTCTATTCCGACCATATCCAAGTCGAGGAGACGATCGTTTTCGCTCGCGCGATTCAGATTTTGGACAGACACGCCATCGCGGCGATCGGAACGGAATTCCGTTTCCGGCGGAAGTAGCTCGCTGCGGCGGACATGTCATGCTGACCAGTTCAGCATCAAAGCAGTGGTTGCTGTGATATCCACCCGGTCGTTCGAGCTACGGTTCACTCCAAGCCAGGGTGACTGGCCTCTCTCGCATGGGAAACCAGATCTATGTACATTTCCTTTGGCAAGTTAGTTTGCCAATGCCCGGTCGCCTTCGCTGCTACGACCACGCCTAAGAAGAGAAAAACTATAACTGCTGCGACGGCAACAGGTGACAGTGCACGACGACGCCATCTCTCCGCCGGTATTGATGCCTTTCTCGGCACCAACGAGAACTGCAGAGCGCCCTCGGCCGGGCATGAGGCGACACACGCCATGCACGCCGTGCATTCAACGGATCGAATTTGCACGAGTTGATCGACGGCGAGGCTGGAAGGACATGCTCGCGCGCACTTTCCGCAATCGATGCAGGCCTCGGCATCACGGCGAATCTTAACCGGACTTAGAAGTGAAGCGATCCCGAAAAGCGCACCATACGGACAGAGGTATCGGCACCAGAAGTTTTGGATCAGCATGGACACAAGAACCAGCAAACCGATGACGATTGCCGCTGTTTGCCCGATATCGCGAAAGAAATTCAGCATCTTGACATCAGCGACCAGACCGTAAGGCGTAGACATGAAGTCGCGAATTGCCTCGGCGGACATGGCGCCGATCACGAAGACGAAAAAGCCTAGAAGCAGGTACTTCAACCCTCGTAGTGGGATATCCACCCATTTTGGCGGATACAGATTGCGGCCGAATACGTGTCTTCCTAGCTTCCAGAGTTGTTCTGAGAAAGTTCCGACTGGGCAGAGCCAGGAGCAGAAGGCCTTCTTGATCAAGAGGCTCATGAGCACGAAGGCAATAAATAGCACCATTGCGGCGGGATGGATTTCCGGCACGTGTCCCGTTAGCAAGAGATACTTCGTGTTCATGAATCCTGCGATGGGGAGCCAGCCTTCGGCTCCAGCAGGCCTGGGAACACTTAATGCAAAGCCTCCGCGCTCGCAGTAGCGAACCCAGAGAAGGAACTGGATCCCCAACCAGCCATTCAGAGCTACGAACAGCCATTGAACGATTAGCCTGACCCGCTGCGAGCTATCGCGGCTAATACGGCGGACTAGCGTTTTCCTGTCTTCTTGCTTGTGAGTTGGCGCGATCGTTTCCATATTCATACCGACTTGCCCTCTAAAAAGGGCGCACTTTTACGACTCTATCTGGAAAGTACCGGGCGAAATGTTCATCGCCCGGACGCAAGGCACTCAGACAAGCATCGCCGCAAGGTCTTCTTCCGCGGTGCCGATTGCCATAAGGTTGAATTTGTCATGCAGCAGATCGAGCACCCCGGGCGAGAGGAACGCAGGCAGCGTCGGTCCAATGCGAATGTTGCGTACTCCCAGGTAGAGGAGGGTGAGCAATACGGCCACCGCCTTCTGTTCATACCAGGAGAGAACTAACGAGAGAGGCAAATCATTGACGCCGCATTCAAAGGCCTTGGCTAGAGCCAGCGCAATTTGTAACGCGGAGTATGTGTCGTTGCATTGGCCGATATCGAGCAGGCGCGGTAGGCCGCCGATCTCTCCAAAGTCAAGCTTATTGAAGCGAAATTTTCCGCAGGCCAGCGTCATGATCAGGCAGTCAGCCGGAATCGATTCGGCCAATTCCGTGTAGTAGCTTCGACCCGAGCGCGCTCCGTCACAGCCGCCGATCAGGAAGAAATGCCGGATGGCGCCTGCCTTCACTGCGTCGATCACCTTATCCGCAACACCGAGGACAGCGTTGTGTCCAAAGCCTACGGTGATCTCTTCGCCGGGGCCATCATCGGCATAGCCAGGCGCCTGAAGGGCGGCGGCGATTACAGGGCTGAAGTCCTGGTCAGCAATATGTAGAACGCCTGGCCAAGCGACTGCGCCCGACGTGAAGATGCGGTCCTTATATCTGAGCTTGGGCTCCTGAATGCAATTGGAAGTCATCAGGATTGCTCCAGGAAATTCCGCAAATTCGTCAGCCTGGTCTGTCCACGCGCCGCCATAGTTTCCCGCGAGATGCTCGTAAGCCTTGAGCTTCGGATAACCATGCGCGGGAAGCATCTCTCCGTGTGTATAAACCTGAATTCCTAGTCCCTTGGTCTGTTCGAGAAGCGCAAAGAGATCGTGAAGATCGTGTCCTGACACAACGATCGCCTTGCCTTTTCTGGCATGTAGCCTAACCTTGGTCGGCACAGGATGGCCGAAGGTTTCAGTGTGAGCCTTATCCAAAATTTCCATGACGCGATAATTCAGTTCACCCACCGCGAGGGCATTCGTCAGAAGTTCTTCCGCGGTTGGATCTGGCATCGTGAGGAAGTCGAGAAGCTCGTGAATCTTTGCATACGAAAGAGGATCGCCAGCGCCTAAGGCGAGGGCGTGTGCGGCGTATGCGGCAACACCCTTGAGGCCGTAGAGTATGAGTTCCTTGAGGTTTGAGACCTCTTTGCCCTCAGTAAGGAACCGAGCCGGCAACAAAGTCTGCTGACCTTGAGCGAGGAGGCCTTCCAGTGTTGAAGATGGAATCCATGCCGCAGGTCCTCCGAGCTCAGTTGGAACGATACCGACTGTCGCGCTCGCTTGCTCATAGAGATCGCGCGCCACATTGCGCGTCGATACGGCTTCGTGAATCAATTCAATAAGGCGATCGGGATCAAAGTTGACATTGGTCAGAGTTGAAAAAATCGCTCGAATCGTGAAGGCATCGATTTCCGGATCGGACGCACCTAGCTGGCGCGCACGATGCGCGTACATCGAGATTCCCTTGGTCACGTGAATTAGAAGGTCCTGCAGAGTCGCGGTCGTTTCGTCTTTTCCGCATACGCCTAGAGTTTGGCAGCCTTCGCCCTTAGAGGTTTGTTCGCATTGGTAACAGAACATCAATGTACCTTCCCTGTCTGAATTGGCTTTCAATCCGAGGGTAGTCGGGCAAAACGGAAGACGCAGCGACCTTTGTCACAGCTCTGTCAGGGCGAATCAGCCTCGATTTATGGGGACTCCGAGTGACCAAAGTCGCTGCGGAGAGAAACACAGTTTCTCTAAGGTGTGATTCAAAGGAGATCGATATGACGTCAACCATACAAACCGTTCGCGAAATAGCACTGGAACAGCCAACAGCAATACGGGTGTTTGAACAATTTGGAATCGATTATTGTTGCGGTGGCCGCAAACCTCTGGCTGAGGCGTGCGCTGCCGGAAATGTGGAGATTGACACGGTTATCGCTGCGTTAGAGACAGCCGCCAAGAAGCCCGCTCCGGACATCGAGAATTGGGTAGACAAGTCCTTAGAGAGCTTGAGCACACACATCGTAGCCACGCATCACGCGTATGTAAAACGAGAATTGCCCAGGCTGGCCCAGCTTGCTCAGAAGGTCGTCAATCGCCATGGCTCAACGAAGACGGAATTGCCAGTGATCGCGGCTACTCTCGCACAACTAGACGAAGAACTCACGCAACATCTCGCGAAGGAAGAAACAGTTCTGTTTCCATACGTAATTAGTCTTGAACAATTTGCGTCCCGTGGAACGGACAAACCCCAAGGTTGCTTCGGCACAGTTGCCAATCCGATCGCGATGATGACGCGCGAGCATGACGCTGCGGGTATTTTGATGGCAGACATTCGCCGTCTAAGCAGAAACTTTACGACGCCAGAAGATGCCTGCCCTACCTTTCATGCGTTTTACGACGGCCTTCGAGAATTCGAGCAAGATTTGCATCAACACATTCATCTCGAGAACAACATCCTGTTTCCCCGTGCGATCGAATTGGAGGCATCCGCGAGTTAGAAGTCGACTCTATTTATGCATTCAGGCTCATCATTCGAAGCTTACCGTTGTCAACCGTATCCCTTAGCGGAGACACTTGCGAGCCTGACACGTTCCAGTTCAAGCTGGAGGCGTTTCGCTTGTCGAGTCGGGCCAGAGGACGGTAGCGGTCAGTGTCTTCAGGACCACGTCTTTCTGACGCAGTCGCCTTGTGCTAGCAGTTGCGCAGCGCTGGCCCTTAGATGCGAAGCTGCCTCGGTAATTCCCTTCAGCGGCAAGGGCGAGACGCCACTATTCGAGCGACAGCAATACCAACTCGTGCGAGAGCGCAATCGCAGTGAAGGCTCACTGTTCATGCCTCGAAAGCCAGCGCAGCGCGTGACCTGGTCCTCAGAGAAACTCTGGTCGAGAGTGCGGTGATGTATGCCGTTCTGCATCCATCAAACTTCTTCGCACAAGCTGCCGCGCGTCAGCGCCCGGAGCTTCGCAAGGAACCGTTTGTGGTAGTCGATGGTGAGTCACCGATCGAGATGGTCTTTGCGGCGAACAAGGCGGCACGCTCTCTAGGCGTGGAAATCGGCATGACACGTCTGCAGGCCGAAGCATTCTCTGAAGTGATTGCACTCCGTCGTACTGTCGAGTATGAGCATACGGCGCAGGTGGCTCTTCACCAAGTCGCATGTAAGTTCTCACCTCGCATTGAGTCCGTGGAGGAGCGGCCCGGCACCTATGCACTGGATATCCGCGGAATGGATCTCCTGTACAAGGATGCCAGACAACTCGCGAACAAATTGAGACAGAGTGTGATGGCACAGGGTTTTCTCGCCAACATTGCCGTCGCTGAAAACTTCCACGCTGCGGTATCTCTTGCATGTGGCAGAACTGGTGTCTCCGTCGTACCGCGCGGTTGGGAGGCGCAAGTTATCGGTCAACTCCCGCTGGCAGCGTTGCATCTTGCACCGGAACATGAAGCGACATTTAGGGCTTGGGGCGCTTTCGCGACACTGTATACGAAACCATCCAGCAGGCCGATACCGTGGGTCTTTTTCAGATTGAAAGTCGCCTGCAAATGTCCGCCCTACCGCGCACAAAACCAAAGTGCTTTGCCGACCTTTCCATGCAGGTTGCCATCATTCGACCGGGCCCGGTGACGGGAAGGTTCGTCAATCCATATATCGCACGCAGGCTTGGCAGAGAGCCCGTTACATATTTGCACCCATCGTTCAAACCGTTTGTTGAACGGACGCTCGGCGTTCCGCTCTTCCAAGAGCAAGTGATGAAGATTGGGATGATCGCCGCGAACCTCACAGGCGACGAGGCCGAGGAATTGCGGAAAGCTATGGGCGGCAAGCGCTCGGAGTCTATCATTGCCGGACTGAAGACCCGGCTGCATGAGGGCATGACCGCGAACGGATTTGATACGGCGACGCAACAAGAGGTGATGCGGGTGCTCGCGACCGTGAAAGAGTTCATGTTCCCCGAATCCCACGCTCACAGTTTCGCGTCTATCGCGTATTCGAGCGCCTACACCCGTTATCACTACAGAGCCGCCTACACCTGTGCTCTCTTAAACAATCAGCCAATGGGGTTCTACTCACCAGCCACGATTGCGAACGATGCGAAACGGCATGGTATCAAGATTGTTCCTATTGATGTGCAGCGTTCTGATTGCTTCTGCACGCTCGAAGAGTTAAGTGACAACAACCGTGCCACGCATAAAGGCCCGTTTGCCGTTCGAATGGGTCTCAGCTATGTAAAGGGATTACGGCGGAGGGTAGCAGGCATGATTGTAGATACGCGCCTGATGTATGGACTTTTTGTATCCGAGTACGACCTTAGCCGTCGTGTTCCTGCGATCAAAAAGTCGGAACTAATCCTACTGGCGAAAGCGGGGGCATTTAACTGGACGGGACAAAAACATCATCGGCGCACTGCTCTTTGGAACGCTGAGCGCGCTGGACAAAGCGTTGGTCCGTTGTTTGAAAGCATCCCGGATGAACATGTGTTGCAAACTGTCGCGCCCCTACAGCCCATGACGACCGCAGAACGGTTAGTCACCGACTTCAGCAGCACCGGTGTAACGCTAGGACCGCACTCAATGGCGTATCACCGGACAGAGATGAATGCTGCTGGCGTCGTCCCGGCTGCTCGTCTGAGCGGCGTGCCGGATGGTAAATACACGCGCATTGCGGGAGCGGTGATTGCTCGACAACGTCCGGGTACGGCCCAAGGTTTCATTTTTCTTAGTCTGGAAGACGAAACAGGCATCTCCAACGCAATCATCAATCCTCATCATCGTGCAATGCTTTATTTTGAGTTCAGCGCTGAGGATAACTGCTTAAGATAGAGAGTATTCGCTGGCGTTGAGTCCAAGCCGGACTTAGCTGATCATACCTCTTCGTTCGAAGCCAACAATATAGGAAAGAGGCCACAATCTGCGAGGCGCGACCTGCTGCTTGGACCGATCGTCTTAACATCCTCCTTGTGAGGCATACATGCTTGTAGTTGCTTGCAAACGGCCGATTTTTTTGTGGTGTAATTACCTATGAATGCACCTCCTTTTGGACTAAAACAGTCCAACTACTGATAGTTTCAAGAGATTGGCAACCTCCGGGGGCCAGTTCACATCGCAGCATGGATGAAGGCGCTTGCTTTCATTGACGGTTAACGGGCATCTTGCGGAACCTGTACCAGGAGCGACGCAGGGAGCCAAAGTAGATTGTGGAAAACAGCTCACCCAAGTGAGGATAGCGAAGCTTTGCGAAGAATCGCGAATTTAGTCAATCGTGTCGAGCCTATTTCTTCGCCTAGCATCGATCTATTTTGTGGCCAGTCCAAATTGGCGACTGACGCTCAGTGGTTCGCGGTCTACACGACTTGTCGCCACGAGAAGCGCATCGCGCAGCACTTGATTCAACGTGAGATAGAGTTTTATCTACCGCTCTATCGTTCTGATCGTAAGTGGCGTGACGGATCGAAAGTCACCCTCGACCTACCCCTCTTTCCGGGATATATTTTCGTTCACATTGAACGATCAGAGTGCGTATCAGTCTTAAAAGTTCCCGGTGCGCTTGCGGTTGTCGGCGGTGCCGGAGGAAAGCCCGCTCCATTGTCTGACGCAGCCATATATTCACTGCGGGCGGGTCTTTCCGAGCGCAATGTTGAGCCGCATGCGCTGTTGACGGTGGGCCAGAAAGCCCGCATCCGATGCGGAGCATTCGCTGGCATGGAAGGCGTTGTAATACGAAAGAAGAGTGGATTACGCGTTGTACTCACCCTTGAGCAAATCATGCAGAGCATCGCAATTGAAGTGAGCGAAGATGACCTGGATCCAATTGAAACGGGATTGATTTGGAATTCCGATGCGCAAGGGCTGAACCGCGAATTGTGTTTGCGGTAAATTTTGCAGTGTACGCATTCCCCGAGATGTCGAAGTGTGGATCAACACCGCCAAAGCACAGGCCGCTGCGCTGAAGTGATCGAAGCGCATAACAGTCGACCAACTACAAGCGCATGGCAACGTTCACTGCGCGAATGAAACTAATTCCAATTCGAAAAGGTCGCAATCTTTAACTAGCGAGTCGAATCGCAACCCTCGGGCTAGCAATTGCGCGCAGCCCACCCGAGACAGGCTATTTTGAAGTTGTCTCGCGGAAAGACTCAGAAAATCTGAAGCCTGGGACAGGCGGCGGGAATACAAATGACAGGGACATCTGGCTCTACAAAGGGCAGCACCGGAGAACGTATCTTGGCCACCTCTGCATCTCTGTTTGCCCAATTTGGGTATAACGGAGTCAGCACGCGAGAAATTGCGTCCGCTGCGGAAGTCAACGAGGTTACGATCTACAGGCACTATCCCCGCAAACGCGATTTGTATCTCGCCGTACTTGGCGCGGAGTTGCAGCGAGTGCATCTGCGCGGCGAATTGTTGGCGCGCGTCGCCGCGGCGCCCAATGGGCGAACGGCGCTGGGCTACACGTTTGAACTGATCACGACAACTTTGCAACAGCAGCCGCAATTGCTTCGCTTGCTGCAATACAGCGCGCTTGAGCTTAGTGACGACCTCGATCCTCTCTTGCGGCGCCATTTAGGAGAATTAGTTGAAGTGGTGGCACGCTACCTTGAGCCGTGGATACAGCGCGGCGAATTGCGTTGCACTGATTCCAAGACATTGGTTCTCACTCTGATTGCAATTGTGCTGACGCGGGGTCCGCTGCGTCGCGTGTTTTTGGGCGATGCGGCTAATCTCAATTCCCTTTTTGAAACGTACTCGGAGTTTTGCCTGGCTTGATGGTGCTCAGGCGATCCCGGGCTCTTCCACTCAATGACGTTTGAGAATCATTTTGAGTACACACTTTCTGCAAGAAGACGAGATTCGTTGCGAATGGGTTCTATCGCACTCAGAAGCCGCTCCAAGTAAACACGACCGCCAGCACTCGCTGTGGCCAACAGATGCTCGATGAATCGATTCTCGGTCAGCATTGAGAAACTGTCCTCTCTGCATATTCGATAAGGAGCAGGAGCATTACATGAATTTAAAAGGTAAAGCGGCAGTCGTTTGCGGTGGCGGAGGATTCATCGGTGGACACCTGGTCAAAAATCTTCTGTCGAACGGAGTCGATGTCGTTCGTTCGGTCGATATCAAGCCATTGAACGAGTGGTACCAGATTGCGCCCGAGGCTGAGAATCTTGTTCTTGATTTGAAAGACAAAGCGAACTGTTACCACGCTGCAAAGGGCATGAAGGTTATCTTTCAACTCGCGGCGGATATGGGCGGCATGGGATTCATCGAGAACAACAAGGCTCTGTGCATGCTCAGCGTCTTGACCAATACGCATATGCTGCTTGCGGCTCGCGACGCTGGTGCAGAGCGTTTTTTTTATTCTTCATCAGCATGTGTGTACAACGGAAATAAGCAGAAGGTAGCCGAAGTCACTCCATTAAAAGAAGACGATGCGTATCCGGCGCTTCCTGAAGATGGGTATGGTTGGGAAAAGCTGTTTAGCGAACGCATGTGTAAGCATTTTGAAGAAGACTTTAACTTGCGGTGCCGCATCGCCCGCTACCACAATGTATATGGACCCTTTGGCACCTGGTCTGGCGGCCGTGAGAAGGCTCCGGCGGCGATCTGCCGCAAAGTGATTGAGGCCAAGCTGTCAGGCAAGCATGAGATTGAAATCTGGGGCGATGGCAAACAAACGCGCAGCTTTATGTACATCGACGATTGCCTCAAAGGAACAGTCGCGATTACCGAGAGCGATATCCGAGAGCCTTTAAATCTTGGTTCGAGTGAACTTGTGACGATTAATCAACTCGTCGACATGGTGGAAGAGATTGCCGGACTTCAACTCAAGCGGCGTTACGATCTCAACGCTCCGAAAGGCGTCAACGGACGCAATAGCGACAACACAAAAATACTCGGGTACATGGGATGGGAACCGTCTATTCGTTTGAAAGACGGCCTGCGCAAAACCTACGAATGGATCGAAAAAGAGATGCTGACCGTTGCCCACGCTTAAGCGCGGGTCATGCGGGCCCGCAAACAGACCGGAAACAACGCAACCGGAGAAGTCAAAAATGGGCAAAGCTCTCGATGAACGGCAGATATTAGGGATCAATTTTTATGTTGGCGACGTGCAGGGTGCCATCAGGCGGATGTCCCAAGGGGGTCTGCTTGTAGTGCCCGCGGCACCTGCATTGAAGGACGTCGCGTGGAATGAGGAGTACAGGGAGGCGCTCATTAGTGCGGATATGGCCATCGCCGATTCTGCATTCATGGTGCTGGTGTGGAACGTACTCCAGCGGGATTTAATCCATCGCCTATCTGGTCTGAAATATCTGCGCGCGCTTCTGCTCGAGGAGGATGTTCGACATTCCGGCAACACGTTGTGGGTGATGGCCGGACCCGCTAGTGCCACCAAAAATTTGCGATGGCTCGAGTCGCAGGGTATAGAAGTTCCCACAAAATGTGTATATGAAGCGCCGGTGTATGGGGATAAGATCGAAGACCATGAGTTAATCAATAGGCTCAACAAGCTGCGTCCCCGGCACGTAATCGTAACGATTGGCGGAGGAACGCAGGAGAGGCTCGGACTTTACCTCAAGCAACATCTTGATTACCTGCCCGCGGTTCACTGTATTGGAGCGGCGATTGCATTTCTCAGCGGCGACCAAGTAAAGATTCCCCTTTGGGCAGACCGGCTTTATCTGGGATGGCTTTTCCGCTGTCTGTCATCCCCGCGGCGTTATATTCCCCGTTACTGGTCTGCGCCACGACTCGTGCCGTTGATCTGGCGCTATCGCGATCAACTTCCCATTCAGCGGAGTGCTGAAAAAATTGTTCCGCGCGCTGGAGAACCGGCGAGCCGCTAAAAAAAGAAATCGGAGCGTCACGCAATGGATTCGAAAATTAAACCAGTGTCGATCGCTGTGGTCGGCTCAGGATATGTTGGCCTTGTTGCTTCGGCATGTTTTGCGGAGATTGGACATCACGTTGTGTGCGTCGACAATGACGAATCTAGAGTTCGTATCTTGCGCGAAGGCGGAATTCCGATTCACGAAGAACATCTGCCGGAGTTGCTCGAGCGTTACCGCGGCCACACTCTTGAATTTACTTCGGACCTGCGCGCGGCTACGCAGAATGCCCAGGCTATTTTTATCGCGGTGGGCACGCCGCAGAGTCAGACCGGCAGCGCGGATCTATCTTATGTCGATGCGGTGGCCAGCGAGATCGCCCGGTCGATGGATTCCTACAAAGTCATCGTTGAGAAAAGTACTGTTCCCGTTTACACCAACGAGTGGATTCGCCGAGTGATCGAGCGCAATGGCGTGGCGAAAGACATGTTCGATGTGACCTCGAACCCAGAATTTTTACGCGAAGGCACGGCGATCGTGGACTTCCTGCATGCAGATCGCATCGTAATCGGTGCGGCGACTGAGATCGCAGCGAACCTGCTGAAGCAGATTTATTTCCCTCTCACCAGCGGCGAATATTATCGCGCCGCGAGCGCTGTGCCCGGACCTCGTTCGGAGCAAGATCCTCCGCCGATTTTGTTGACCTCAACCAAGGCCGCAGAGATTATCAAGCACGCATCCAACGCTTTGCTCGCAACCAAGATTTCGTTTATCAATGTGGTTGCAAATGTGTGTGAAGCAGCGGGCGCCGATGTTGAGGAGGTAGCTCGCGGTATAGGAATGGATACTCGCATTGGGCCCAAATTTCTGCGGGCAGGCGTGGGTTACGGCGGTTCGTGCTTTCCTAAAGATGTCGCGGCCTTTCGCCATGTAGCGGAACAGGTTGGCGTTGAGTTTGGTCTGCTGCACGAAGTGGAAAAAATCAACGAAGAGCAGAAGCTTCGCTTCTTCCAGAAGATTCGTTCCGCGCTTTGGACATTTCGCGGTAAAAAAATCGGTGTACTCGGCTTGGCTTTCAAAGGGGGCACCGATGATGTTCGCGAATCCCCGGCCCTGGATATCGTCAAGAGGCTTTTAAGCGAAGGGTGCACCGTGAGCGCCTATGATCCGGCAGCAGCCGCGCGCACCAAGGAAGTGATTCCTCCAGGACCATGTATGCGGTACGTCGATGATCCGTATGCCGCGGCGCAAGACGCAGATGCCCTTTTGATTTTGAATGATTGGCAGGAATTCGCAGAACTCGATTTACCGAAATTGCATTACACACTGCGTTATCCGATAGTCATCGATGGACGAAATCTTTACGACCCTGCCACGATGACCAAACATGGCTTTACGTACTTGAGTGTTGGCCGACCGGGTCTGTCTCAACCTCTCGACCCCGTCGCAGCTTTCTTTTTGCCGCGGCGTAGAGATGGCGCAAGAACATAAGTTGCGTTTGTCATTGTCGAATAGAGTTCGGGGTCGGTAGGGAAGGAACGTCATGCGCGTACTCATCGCCGGGGCTGCGGGATTTTTGGGGTCCCATCTTGCGGATGCAATGCTAGCCGAGGGCCACTCCGTACTGGGGGTTGACAATCTCTGCACCGGATCAATGCGGAATCTGCAACATCTAAAGCACGAGTCGAAGTTTGAATTCCTTGAGCAGGACATTTGTTTGCCATTCGATCCGAAGCCCGTCGACTACGTGTTTAATTTTGCGTCGCCAGCTAGCCCCGTGGACTACGATCGGCTTGGCGTTGAGACTCTGATGGTGGGTTCTGAAGGAACGAAAAATACTCTTGAAATTGCGAAGAAATATGGCTCTAAATTTTTGCATGCCTCCACATCCGAGTGTTACGGCGATCCCGATCAGCATCCTCAGACTGAGGAGTATTGGGGCAATGTAAATCCGGTAGGGCCGCGCTCGGTCTACGACGAAGCGAAGCGTTTCTCTGAAGCGCTGACGATGGCGTACCACCGTTACTACAAGGTCGACACTCGGCTGGTGCGCATTTTCAATACATATGGACCGCGTCTGCAGGGAAACGATGGCCGCGTGATTTCCAATTTCATGATGCAGGCACTCAAGGGCGAGAGCATTACGATTTACGGCAAAGGCGATCAAACGCGAAGCTTCTGTTATGTGTCGGATGAGATTGCAGGAATCATTGGACTTTCGCGAACGGACGAGCACCTGCCAGTGAACGTTGGCAATCCAACGGAATGGACGATCCTCGAGTGCGCTCACGCAGTGCTCAGAGTGACGGGCTCAAAGAGCGAACTCGTTTATCGTCCGCTACCCAAAGACGACCCGACGCAACGTCAACCGGACATCGGCAAGGCCAAACGGCTCTTTGGTTGGGAGCCTAAGATCGATCTTGAGGCTGGACTCAAGATGAGCCTGGATTACTTTCGAGCGTGTATCGAAGCCGCAGTTTAGATAACCATAACCCTACCTCTGTTTTTGTTCGCGTTCGGTTATAACTTTCTGTCGTTTGCAACGCTCTGGCCGGCACGGCCGAGGAGGATAGAAATGAAGCGAGCTCTCATCACCGGCGTCACCGGACAAGATGGGGCCTACCTGGCCGAATTGTTGTTGGCGAAAGGGTATGAGGTTCACGGAATTAAACGCCGCACGTCGTTGTTCAACACCAATCGCATCGACCATCTGTATGAAGACCCACATCAACAAGGACGCCACTTCACTCTGCACTACGGGGATCTAACCGACTCGAGCAGCCTTGTGCAGATTGTGCAGCGCGTCAAGCCAGACGAAATTTATAACCTCGCAGCGCAGAGTCACGTGAAAGTTTCATTTGAAGAGCCCGAATACACAGCTAATTCCGACGCACTCGGTGCTTTGCGTCTGCTTGAGGCGATACGAATCACGGGCCTCGAAAAGGTCACGCGGTTCTACCAGGCCTCTACTTCCGAAATGTATGGCCTGGTGCAAGAAATTCCACAGAGAGAGACGACGCCTTTCTATCCTCGCTCTCCGTATGCAGTGGCCAAGTTGTACGCCTACTGGATTACGGTCAACTATCGCGAGGCATACGGAATGTATGCCTGCAATGGAATTCTCTTTAATCATGAGTCGCCCACGCGCGGCGAAACGTTTGTTACACGGAAGATCACGCGCGGTCTGGCGCGCATTAAGGTTGGCCTGCAAGACCGCCTTTATCTGGGCAACATGGACGCACTGCGCGACTGGGGTCATGCCCGCGACTATGTCGAAATGCAATGGCGCATGTTGCAGCAGCAGGAGCCTAAGGACTACGTAATTGCAACCGGCGAGCAGCACAGCGTTCGCGAATTTGTTGAGCTTGCCGCGAGTTTCCTCGATATGGAAATAGCGTGGGATGGGGTCGGTGCCGAAGAGAAGGGATGCGACAAGCAGGGCAAGCTACTGGTCGCGATTGATCCGCGCTATTACCGCCCCACCGAAGTTGAAACACTATTAGGCGACGCCAGTAAAGCCAAACGCGAACTCGGCTGGGTGCCGCGCATTACATTTCGCGAGCTCGTGAAGGAAATGGTCGAAGAAGATTTGAAAGCAGCGGAGCGCGACGCGCTCGTAAGAAAGCACGGTTACTCTGTTTTCAACTTCCACGAGAATTGACCCAAGGAATAAGCCCAACATGGAGAAAGACAGCCGGATATTTATAGCGGGGCACCGTGGACTCGTTGGTTCCGCAATTCGCCGCGCGCTCGAGCAGCGGCGCTACTCCAAGTTGATTTGCCGTACCCATGCGGAACTCGATTTAGCCGACCAAAAAGCAGTTGAGAATTTCTTTAACCAGGAGAAGCCCGAATACGTTTTCCTCGCGGCTGCGAGGGTGGGCGGCATTCTGGCTAATGATACTTACCCGGCAGACTTCATTCGCGATAACCTCAAAATCCAGACCAGCGTTATTGATGCAAGTTATCGATGCGGCGTAAAGCGTTTACTGTTTCTCGGATCAAGCTGCATCTATCCCAAGCTCGCTCCTCAACCGATCAAGGAAGAGTATCTGCTAACCGGCCCGCTGGAATCGACCAATCGCGCATATGCGTTGGCGAAGATAGCGGGAATCGAAATGTGCTGGTCGTACAACCGGCAATATGGCACGCGCTACCTCGCTGCGATGCCCACTAATCTTTACGGACCAGAGGATAATTTCAACCTGCAGGGATCTCACGTTTTGCCTGCGTTGATGCGTAAGGTTGTAGAGGCAAAGACCGCCGGCGCGAAGAAACTTGAAGTTTGGGGTACGGGCAAGCCGCGTCGCGAGTTTCTGTATAGTGACGATCTTGCTGAAGCCTGCATTCATTTATTGAGCCTGCCGGAAAGCACTTATACGGCACTGATCCGTAGGGATGAACCCCCACTTATCAACATCGGCACTGGCGAAGACCTAACCATTCGTGAGTTGGCGGAGTTAGTAGCGAAGGTGCTGAAGTTCGATTGCAAATTGGAATTTGATCCGTCAAAGCAGGATGGAACGCCGCAAAAGTTGCTCGATGTAAGCCGCATCAATGGTCTCGGGTGGAAGGCAAAAGTCAGCCTTGAGGATGGTATCCGACGCACGTTTGAGTCAGTACGGGGGCAGTTAGAACCGACTCCAAGTTAGCCTGAGCCGGTCAGAAATTAATTTGTACGATCGCAATCCAATCGATGTCATCCGGGAGTAACACTGGTTGCCGAATTCTTTTGCAGCCGCCCGCAAGCAAGCGGTGAAACTGATCCGCCCTCGCGCACCGCAATCAATGTGCTAGCCCATATTTGCCGTCCATGGAAGGCAGTGGGTTTTTGCTCCTTTGCTAATGGTCTCGTATTCTTGTTTCCCGCAGCTGTTTCCGATGCGACGGGCAGGCAATTCTTTAGATACGTCACCCACCGGCCATGAACATGCTGGCATTCGGGAGAGTTTCCAATCATGGTCAAATCGCGTTATTTTAACGGCGCCTCGCGAGCAGTTATCACTGCGATGTTACTCAGAAGTTCTTGCCTAAAGATTGCTACCCTGCTTCTCTTGTGCGCGTTCAGTTCCTGGGCTCAACAAGCGCGTCCCGCTTTGATTGCCGCTCAGCAAGGAGGAGGTTCGGGCGGCGCGTCGATGAATTCGTCTGCTGGAATTGGCGGCCTTACGGATGGGCCGATCTCTGCAGGCGACACGGTTCACATCAGTGTTTTCGATGCTCCTGACTTTTCGATTACCACGCGTGTCTCGGGAAACGGAGACATTCCTTATCCCATCCTCGGGGAGCTTCACTTCGCCGGACTGAATAGCGCATCGGCTTCGCAACTGATCGCGAGCCAATTAAAAGATCGCAACCTGATGGTTGATCCCGAAGTTATGGTGACCGTCGATTCCGCGACTACGGGAATTACCGTCCTTGGCGAGATTCATAGCCCTGGTGTATATCCGCCTCCGGGTAAACATATGCTGTCTGACATACTTGCGATTGCTGGCGGCTTGACGGCAAACACCGGCCGCATTATTGAAATATCGAACGATCGCGCCCCTGAAAAAAAGGCATTCGTCTCATGGGATCCGACGATGCACAACACCGATAATTTCGATCGCCCGATTTCACCGGGAGATCGCGTATTGGTAAGAGCGTGTGGCATCGCTTACCTGGGCGGCAACGTCGTCAGGCCTGGGGCCTATTCTCTTTGCGGTTCGCAGCAGATGACAATGTCTGAAATGATAGCGCTGGCGGGCGGTGTGATTCCGCTTTCTTCGCAAAGTCACACGTATCTGATTCGCAGCCAGCCCGACGGCACGAGGGTTGTTCAACAGATCGATGTACACAAGATTCTGATTGCGCGTGCGTCGGACCCGGTGGTGCAAGAAGACGACATCATCTACATTTCGCCCAGTCCCATCAAGGCTGTGCTCAAGGGCGCGCTGGCATTTGCGCTTACGCTTAGTCCATCCCTTATCTACTTGTCGCTGCAATAGGTCTCTTTGGATGGTCGTGCGTTTCGCTTCTTTTTTGGATTGGCCGTGGAGTTTGAATGAAGATCAGCATCGTCACGTTGTCGTTTAACCAGCGAGCTTATCTTCAGCAGGCAATGGACTCGCTGCTGTCTCAGGGCTATCCGGACCTGGAATATATAGTCGTCGATCCAGGCTCGACGGATGGCAGCCGTGAACTTATTCAGAGTTACTCCGACCGCATTGCGCATATTGTCTTCGAGCCAGATCAGGGTGCAGCGGATGGGTTGAATAAGGGTTTCTCGCGCGCTACCGGAGATGCGTTCGGCTTTCTGAATGCAGATGATCTACTCTTGCCGGGTTCTCTGCTCAGGGTTGCGGAATTCTTGAATCAGCACCCCGATGTCGATCTGGCATTGGGAAATGGGCGCATCATCGATGGTGCCGGAGAAACGATTCGCACCTGGATGGCGCGCGACTTTACGGTAGAGCGCTTTTTCTATGGTGGCTCCCAGTGGCTGCAGCAAGCTACTTTTTTCCGGGCTGAAGCCTATCATCGCTCGCCGAAATTCAATATACAAAACCGCACGTGTTGGGATGGCGAGCTGTTCGTGTCAATGGTTAATCAGGGAGCGAGAACGGGCTATATCCATGCTGACCTCGCTGCATTTCGACTACATGGAGATTCTATTTCAGGGGCAGGCAAAAACCTGAAGAGTTATGAGGAAGATTCGCGACGGATATTCAGGCAGGTTCGCGGACGGGATTGGAACACGGCAGACGAGTTCCGGCGCTTTGTTTATCGGACCGAGGGCTTTCTGATTCGCAAGGGTTTTTGGTTTCATGACTTGGCCAAGAGAGGTGCTGCGTGAAGGTCGCAGTTCTTTGGATAGGCCTGTCTGGATATCTGAACGCTTGCCTGAAAGAATTGGCCGCTCGCGACGGCATCGAGCTTTTTGTCTGCCACAAAGCACCAGAAAGCGATGCCCCTTTCGATGAAGTTCAGTTCGCATGGATCACCAATCGCTTCGTGTGGTCATCGAATCGCGATCTGGATTCATTTGACGAGCAAATGCACAATTTCGCACCTGATATCCTGGTTTTTAGCGGATGGCATGTTCCGGCGTATCGTCGCATAGCGCGACAATTTGCGAACAAGTGCTGGCGCGTGATGGCAATGGACCATTGCTGGCTTGGCACTCTGAAGCAAAGGATAGGCACGGCGATTTCCCCCTATTTTCTGCATCCATTAACGGATGCAGTGTGGTTGCCAGGCGAGCGGCAAGCGCAGTTTGCGCGGAAGCTGGGATTTGAACAGCGTGTGATTTTACGCGGACTTTACTCGTGTGATCGGCCGATGTTCGCGGCGTCGCACATTGAGCGTGTTGCTGCGAGACGGCCGGTAGCTCGCTCGTTCTTGTTCATCGGAAGGTTTGTCCAAGAGAAGTGCATCGATTCCCTGGTGAAGGCGTATCGACTCTACCGCGATAGCACCCCCGATCCTTGGCCGCTCGTTTGCTGCGGAACCGGGCCGCTGCGATCTGATTTGGAAGACGCGGCCGGAATTCGAGTCGCAGGATTCGTGCAGCCCGATGCTTTACCCGCAACGCTCGCATCTGCTGGATGCCTGATCTTGCCGAGCTTGTTTGAGCCGTGGGCTTTGGTCGTGCATGAGGCAGCATCCGCGGGGACATTAATACTGGCTTCTGAGGAAGTGGGTGCGGTTCCGCACCTTGTGCAGCCTGGGTACAATGGATTTATTTTTGGCAGCGGCGATGTGGCAGAACTAGCAGGTCTGATGTCTCGAGTAAGCGCGATGGATGATGAACGTTTGGACGAGATGTCACGAGCTAGTTTCGACTTATCGCGGCAATTCTCCCCGCAACGCTGGGCCGACACGCTTCTCCAGGCCTTCGATGCAACTTCGCCCATGGTTGAGCCCAGCAGCCGGGCTGCTGCGAATATGGGTTGAGTAATTTATGCAGACAGAACGGAGCGCGCTTTCGTTCAGTCTCCCTAGCGGGTCAATTTCAGGTTTGCAATTTCCAAAGCAAAAAAGTTTGAGGATATCTAACCGGTGAGAGAAGAAAGCAATCAGAGCTCCGATACGACGTCGGGCGAAACTGCAACGCAAAGTGCTATGGTGAGCAGGACCCCGGATGCAGATCCGTTCGCGCGCTTCGTTCAATTTCTTAAGAAGCGCGCGTGGTTGGTGGGGATCGCCCTCGCTTTGGGGATATTGGGCGGAATTGTCACAAACCACATTCTGCCTAAGCTGTACACAGCTCAAACCAACATTGAAATAGCTGCCGATGCGAGATCACAATTCCGCCTCGAACAGATTCAGGGTGGAGGGTCTGACGACGATAGCGAAAAGCTGGACACCGAGCTTGAGATTTTGCGCAGCCGTAACCTGGCGATGGAAACGATTCGCGCTCTGCACCTCGAGAGGAATCCGGATTTCATCCCCTTGGTTGGCGGACGTCCCTGGGATTTGTCACAGCCCTCGACGCGCCAAATGTTCATCGCAGCTTTTCTTGGCAGTCTCACCATTTCGCGATTGGGGCATACCAGCATCATTCAGATTTTCGTTACATCGAAGCGACCGGAGTTGGCGAGCCTGATTGCGAACAGCCTGGTCGATCGCTATATTGAGCACTCTTTTCGTGAGAATTATGCTGCCACGTCGAAGATATCCGAGTGGCTGGATTCGAAACTTAACGGTCTTAAGGAGAACCTGGAAAAGAGTCAAGCTCACATTCTGGAGTTACAACGGGACATTGGTGTATACAGCATGGACCAGTCCCACAGCATTATCATTGCGAATCTCGAAGAATTGAACAGGCGATACGCCGATGCTGAAGTTGATCGCCTCCTCAAACAATCGCGGCTTCAAGAGATCAGCAAATCCACCCCTGAGGTCATCGATGCTGGATTCGGCGCGCTCGATCCGGGACTGCAGGCTGCAAAGCAGCGGTTGGCGCAGCTGAATACCGAATACGCCTCTCTTGCGCAGACGTATGGCCAAGCTTATCCACGTGTTAAGACTCTCAAGGCGCAGATCAATGAATTGGAACAAAGCATTATCCAATTGGAAAAAGCGCAGATCGGCCGTTCGCAAAAGGAATATGATGCTGCGCAAAATAATGAATCCAAGCTGCGCGGAGCGCTGGACAAGCAGGAACACGACGCCTATGGGAAGGGCGAGAAAGCAATCGAGTACGAACTAGCACGTCGCAATTATGAGACCAACCGCTTGTTGTACGACGGTCTGCAGCAGCGGCTACAAGAGGCAGGGATAATGTCGGGTCTGCGCTCTACAGCGATTCACGTTATAGACAGCGCGGATACGCCGGTTTCTCCAAGTCACCCCCGTACCAAGGTAAACATCGCGTCTGGGGGGGGCATAGGTCTCTTAATTGGGCTTTGCTTTGCAGTGTTGCTTGAAGCACTCGATACAAACCTAAAGACCATGACAGATATAGAGCGCACACTGCAGCTCCCGCTGCTCGCGGCGATTCCTTCCGTCGGATATGAGGAACTTTTGCCATCAGCATTTCGAGAGGCGGCTGTCACGCGAGGCGCCGCAGCATGGTCAAGAATTGCCGAGTCGCTGCGTGGAATGCGCACCTCGATTTTGCTTTCCAGTCCCGGTACTCCGCCCCAGGTAATCATGATTACGAGCACCCGCCCAGCCGAGGGAAAGAGCTCAGTCGCGAGTTTGACGGCAATAACTTTTGCCCTGAATGGCTCGCGGGTTTTGTTGATCGATGGAGACTTGCGGCGACCGGCGATTCACCTTCGCTTCAGAATGGGTAAGGGACAAGGCCTGACTTCTGTTCTGTCCGGTAAGATTCCGTTTCGCGAGGCGGTCGTTGCATGGCCCGATTTACCCAACCTGCATATCATGCCCGCCGGTCCTGTGCCTCCTTTGCCTTCTGAATTGCTCGGATCCAAGCAGATGGAAAACTTGCTGACTGAAATGCGATCTGAATATGATTTCGTCATCATAGACACTCCCCCGGTACTGGCGGTAACCGACGCATCGGTACTTGCGCGCTTGGCGGACGCGACGATCATCATCATTCGCTACGGCACGGCGCAGCGTCATGTCGTGCAGCGGTGTATCGATTTGCTGGACCGTTCGGGCGCACATTTGCTTGGCGTAGCGGTGAACGTAGTCGACTTCCAGGCACCAGAGTATTCCGAATATTACGGCCGTAAATATTACGAATACTATGGGGAGCGCAATCCGGAATAAACTTCCGGTCAGTCCTCTTCGTCTGTGTAGATGTTGACTCAGAGTTGCCTCACTGAGAATCACCCAGAGCCTACAAAGTGAATTTGAGTATAGAAAGTAGCAAGAATGTATTCGCAGGAAACGCTCTCGTGCGCCGACTTATGAGAGTGGCGCGGTGAAATACACGGCGCTCTGGCAGGCACAGGGATTCAATGAGCGCGGATGGCTCATGCGCCTTTTCGAGCCATTTATTGCTCAGCATGTTTTCGATGGCGAACACAAACAAATTTTCAACAACTGCATTCTTTTCGACTCGTTCTTGCCAACGCGCGATCAGTCTTATTTTAAAAAATTCGCTGGTAAAAACGCTTTTCTAGTAAACCTATCGGATGAATCTTACGAGGGAGGATACTCGGCTTATCGCCATTTCCGCGGCGTGTTTCGCACGTATTGGTCGAGTGCGTTTCACCCTGCATACGTAATGACGCTTCCGCTTGGTTATCCAGATTCCGATGTACCCGCGAAGCGGAACCAGCCAGCCTCTCTAAGGCCGTACCTGTGGAGCTTTCTTGGAGAAGCGAACAAGGCGTCGCGACCCGACATGCTGCGTGCATTAAAGTCGGTCGAGCCGCAATTCACATTTGTCACAGATGCGAACACCGCACTGAGTCCAACCGGACGCATGACGCGCGCACAATGTGATGACGTCTTAAGCGATTCGGTATTCGTGCCTTGTCCGATGGGAAACGTCGCTCTTGAATCGTGGAGAGCGTACGAGGCGTTGCAGTCGGGGGCTATTCCTATCGTCGAGCGTCGATTGACTCTCGACTATTACAAGGGGTTGCTCGGAAATCATCCGCTCCCTACCGTCCGCTCTTGGGATGAGGCTGCCAAGCTCATTGAACGGCTGCGCCATGATCCTGTCGCGCTTGATGCAATGCAGCAGCAATGCATGGAATGGTGGACGGGCTACCCGCCTTTGCTGACGCAGAGGATTGGTCAGTTCCTAGAACATCGATCAAGCAGTTCGGACGCTGTAATTCCGCTCCGCTCACTCACAGCCAAATTGCCGTTTTGGAATTATGTGGAGTTGGTTCGACATCACAATTCGGGTGCGCTACGGAGAAGGGTTATGCGGCAGGTTGCGCGGCTGCTCCAGGACAAAACCTGGCGAATCACTCCGAAGCGCTGAAATTATCTGCGTGGATTAAGTCACTTCAGGAACGATTGGATCAACTTGCGTGCGCCATTCTCCAAACGCGCTGACAAGAG
>JANXYB010000062.1 GCA_025350325.1 Acidobacteriaceae bacterium | reverse complement strand
CAGGAATCGTCATAGCGAATCCCGTTCAGGGTACATGAGCTATCGATGCATGGCGAAATCGTGATCGCCCGAATCCAGTGACAACAAAATGTAGAGGCTGTTCGGTCTGTATGGACAATGTGCTTACGGATGTACTGGTAGCCAGGAAGACCGACCCACGCGTTGCACCCAAATCACTGAGGAGCATTATTCTTTCAATCTGAATGGCATCGCGACATGCAGCACCGAGGCGGGTTTGTGACGAGCAGACATGTTCGAACGACGTGCTGTCCTTCAATTGGTTCTTCTCTGGTTTTGCGTTAGGGCGGGACAACCCGTCCGATCCGGTCTATTGAACAGAACGTCGCATATACTAGTTGCGGTATCCAACAACCAATGCCTGTTTATTGCTAACCAGGTCCGACTGCCGTTCGATTCTTTGGGTGGAGGCGTTTACCCGAAGTGCTGAACGCGGTGTTTCTCAGATGCTACTGAGGGAATGCGATTGAGCCAGACAGCGACGTCAAAGGGTTCGGCCAGCCTTGAGCCGCCTTTGTGCGTGGATGTCGACGGCACCCTGGTTAAGTCCGACACGCTGTTCGACGCTTTTTGCCAATTTGTGCGCACGCAGCCTCTGCAGATCTGGCGAGCGCCGCTGTGGCTGGCAAAGGGAAAAGCGCGCCTCAAAGCGGAGGTGGCAAAGCGTGCCCCGCTCGACCCCTCGAGACTGCCCTACAACTCTGCACTGTTGCGCTATCTACAGGAACAACGGCGCGATGGAAGAAAGATTTACCTGGCGACGGGCGCCGACGCCGGGCTGGCGCAGGGAGTAGCCGATCACCTGGGCATTTTCGACGGGGTGCTCGCCTCGGACGACGCGGTCAACCTGACCCACAACCGCAAGCTCAACCGCCTCAGAGAACGGTTTGGCGCATTCGACTATATCGGCAACTCCCGCGCTGACCTGCCGCTGCTCAGCAATGCTCGGTCGGCGATGCTGGCCAATCCTACTCGCGGCCTGCGAATCGCAGTGCGCATGGGACATGTGCCGGTCGCGCATACCTTTGTCGATCACCGGCCCGCGGCACGAACTTTGCTCAAGGCAATCCGCATCCACCAGTGGGCCAAGAACATCCTGCTGTTCGCTCCCCTGCTGTTGTCGCACAAGTTGACACGGGAATCGGTGGCTGCGGTGATCGCAGCCTTCTTCTGCTTCAGCTTCATGGCTTCGGCAAATTATCTGGTCAATGACATGCTCGATATCGAGCATGACCGGCGTCACACACTGAAGCGGCTGCGCCCGTTTGCCTCAGGAGACCTGTCAGTCGCTGCGGGCCTCGGCCTGGTGGGGTTGCTGGTCGCGTGCTCGCTCGCCTTGCTGCCCATGTTGCCGCGCGGCTTCGCACTTTGGGTCGCTCTGTATATCGTGCTCACCATGGCTTACTCGTTCTATTTGAAGACGATCGCCGTGGTGGATGTGCTGCTGCTTTCAGCTCTCTACACGCTGCGCATGCTGGCGGGCGGAGCGGCAACTGGCACCGAAATCACTCCGTGGCTGGCCGGTTTCTCAAGCTTTCTGTTTCTCTCTCTCGCCATGGTCAAGCGATTCAGCGAACTAGAAAACCTGCGTGAAAGCGGAGCGACCACTAGCTATGGACGCGGCTACCTGGTAGCCGATCTTGAGCAAATCCGAGCCTTTGGCACCTCCAGCGCCTATGCAGCCGTGCTGGTCTTTTCGATCTATATTGCGCGCCCCGACGTCACAGCGCTCTATCGCCATGCCAGCCGCCTCTGGTTGATTGTGCCGCTGCTGCTGTACTGGCTGACGCGCGTCTGGCTGCTGGCCTCACGCGGTGAACTGGACGACGACCCGGTCGTATTCGCAATGCGCGACGGGGTCAGTCTGGCTGTTGGTGCGCTGGTGTTGGTCATGGCCTTTCTCGCCCTGTAGAAAACAAACATCGATTATTCGCAATGAAAGCAAACACTTAAAGCGCCTTGAGCTCGATTGAATCGCGAGACGCACCCGCTCCCGTATTGCATCTTTTCCCCTGTCATGCGCGTCCTATGAATGAGAGCCTGCGTGCCGGCGCACACCAACGTCGTTCGCGCCGTCATTTTGAAAGAGGCTCGTCTAACATTGTAATCAACTATGCAAGCGACGCAGGGTCGCCTGAATTCTCTATGAGGTAGACGTAGCACTTTCCGGTTTGCCGAAGAAGCGAGTACCAGCCCTATGATGTGGATTGTCCGGCTTGCTCTGCGGCGGCCCTACACGTTTGCCGTTTTTGCATTTTTGATATTGATCGTTGGCGGCTACAGCATCCTCTCGATGCCGACGGACATCTTTCCCAACATCGACATCCCCGTCGTGACGGTGGTGTGGAACTACACCGGCCTCTCCGCGCAGGAGATGTCGACACGCATCATTTTCAATAACGAACGCGGCATCACCACCACGGTCAGCGACATCGAACACATGGAGTCGCAGTCCCTTGCCGGCATCGGCATCATCAAAATCTTTTTTCAGCCGCACGTAAACATTGGCAATGCGGTCGCGCAGGTAACCGCCATCTGCCAGGTGCAACTGCGCGCGCTGCCGCCGGGCACGACGCCCCCTTTCATCATTCAATACAACGCATCGAGCGTGCCCGTGCTGATGCTTGGCCTCTCAGGAACAGGTCTCGACGAGCAGCGCTTGTTCGATCTGGGCATCAACAATATCCGCACCCAGTTAGCCACCATCGAGGGCGCACAAACGCCATTCCCCTATGGCGGCAAGCAGCGCCAGGTGCAGGTGGACATTGATCCGGCCGCGCTGCAGGCCAGGGGACTTTCACCGGCCGATGTGGTCAACGCCATCTCTGCGCAGAATCTGATTGTGCCCTCAGGCACGATGAAGATAGACCGCTTTGAATACTCGATAGAAACCAACTCTTCGCCGTCAGTCATCGATCAACTCAATAACCTGCCTATCCGCACCATCAATGGCGCGATCATTTATGTCCGCGACGTGGCTCATGTGCGCGACGGCAGCCCGCCCCAGACCAACATCGTGCGCGTCGATGGCAGCCGCGCCATTCTGATGAGCGTAATGAAGACCGGCAATTCTTCAACGCTCGACATCATCAAGGGTATTCGCGAAAAGCTCGCCAGCATCAAAGACCAGTTGCCGCCGCAACTCAAGATCAACGCGCTTTCCGATCAGTCCGTTTTTGTACGGGGCGCTATCAATGGAGTGGTGCGCGAAGCGCTGATTGCCGCTTGCCTTACTGCGGTGATGATCCTCATTTTTCTGGGCAGTTGGCGCTCGACATTGATCATCGCGGTCTCCATTCCGCTATCGATCCTTTGTTCGCTGACGATGCTTGCGATTTTGCGCGAGACGATCAACATCATGACGCTCGGAGGGTTGGCGCTGGCAGTCGGCATCCTGGTGGACGACGCCACGGTTGAGATCGAGAACATCAATCGCAATCTTGAATCGGGCAAGGAAATCGAGCAGGCCATCCTCGATGGAGCGGCGCAGATTGCGACGCCCGCACTGGTATCAACGCTGGCGATTTGCATCGTGTTCGTGCCGATGTTTCTGTTGAGCGGCGTGGCCCGCTACCTCTTCGTGCCGCTGGCCGAGGCCGTCGTGTTTGCCATGCTCGCCAGCTACCTGCTGTCACGTACCGTGGTGCCGACCATGGCCAAGTACCTGCTCCACGAGGTCGACGACGCACAGGCCGCACGGAAAGCGGCTAGCCGCAACCCGTTCATTCGTTTTCAAACCGGATTTGAACATGGCTTCGAAAGATTCCGCAATGGTTACCTTCGCCTGCTTACCTTGTGCTTGGATTTCTCCGGCGTGTTCCTCATCGGGTTTGTCATGTTTTCAGTGGCCTCATTGGCATTGCTGGTGCCGTGGCTCGGGCAAGACTTCTTCCCTTCCGTTGACTCAGGCCAATTCAAGATTCACCTGCGCGCCCGCACGGGCACGCGCATTGAAGAGACCGCCGCGCTGTGCGATCACATCGACGCCACTATCCGTGAACATGTTCCTGCCAGGGAGGTGGTCACGATTGTGGACAACATCGGCTTGCCTTACTCCGGGTTGAATTTGTCGTACTCCACGTCGGCACCCATCGGCGCAGCGGACGCCGACATTCAAGTGCAACTGACGCCAGACCATCACCCCACACAGGCTTACGTACAAAACCTGCGCGGCGTGCTGGCCCGCGAATATCCCGGCGTTACGTTTTATGTGCTGCCGGTCGACATCGTCACGCAGATCCTGAACTTTGGTCTTTCCGCGCCGATCGATATTCAAATCGTCGGAACGAATTTGTATGGCAACCGTGCCCTGGCTGAAAGAATCCTCAACGAAGTTCGCTTCGTACCAGGAGCCGCCGATTCGCGCATCCAGCAGCCATTCAATTATCCCAACATGACGGTGAACGTGGACCGTACGCGCGCCCAGACCGTCGGGCTGACGCAGAAGGATGTGGCGCAGAGCCTGCTCGTAGCCTTGAGCGGCAGCTTCCAGACCACACCCAGCTTTTACCTCGATCCTAGAAATGGCGTGAGTTACAACGTTGCGGTGCAGACACCCCAGTACCGGCTCGATTCGGTCTCGGCTTTGCAGAGCCTGCCCGTGACAGCGGCAGGGTCGCCGGGGCCGCCCCCGGTAAACACCGCCGCCATCTCTGGCGCGCCGGGCTCGGCGCAGAGGCCTATCCAAGTATTAGGAAATCTGGCCTCAATCACGCCCGGCGCTGAGTTGGGCACAGTAAGCCATTACGACGTGCAGCCGGTCATCGACGTATATGCCAACGTGGACGGAACAGATCTGGGTACCGTCACCGCCGGTATGGAAAAGATTATTGCGCGCCATCAGCACGACCTGCCGCACGGCTCTCATTTCATTCTGCGTGGTCAAAGCGAAACCATGAAGAAGTCGTATCTCGGCTTGCTGGCCGGGCTGGCGTTTTCGATTTTGCTCGTTTATCTGCTCATAGTCGTGAACTTCCAGTCATGGCTTGATCCATTTCTCATCATCTCGGCGCTCCCCGCAGCCTTGGCAGGGATTGTATGGTTCCTGTTCCTTACCGGTACGCGCCTCAGTGTGCCCGCCCTGACGGGCGCGATCATGTGCATGGGTGTGGCGACGGCCAACTCCATTTTGGTGGTGAGCTTTGCCCGGGAGCAGTTGGACGAGCTGGTTGGCGATGCTCGCCGCGCCGCATTGAATGCCGGGTTTGTGCGCCTGCGCCCGGTGTTGATGACCGCGCTGGCAATGATTCTCGGCATGATGCCGATGGCGCTGGGCCTGGGTGAGGGCGGCGAACAAAACGCGCCGCTGGGCCGCGCCGTGATCGGCGGATTGCTGCTGGCGACCGTGGCAACGCTGTTTTTTGTGCCCGCATTTTTCTCCGTCATCCATGGCTGGCTTGAGAGCCGCAAAAAAGAACGTCTGGCCACACCAGACGCCATACCTGACGAATTCGATTAAGTCGCGCATACAGTACAAAGTGACTGTATCGGCTGAAAAACTGGAGCTGTTGTTATGACGAACGAACCCAATCCGCAGCAAAGACCGGCACCGCAGTCTGCGCATCAGCACGAGAATGCGCCTGAACAAAAGCCCATTGCACCACGATCTGCGCTTATCGCAATGGTCGTCGTGGTCTTGGTATTTGCAGTCCTTGGCGTCTCCGGCATGTTGAGCCGCAGACACAACGATCGCGTGCTGGCCGACTCTACTACAGCCGCAGCTGTGCCCACGGTGATTGCCCTCCCGGCCAAGGCTGGCGCACCTGCGGACAGCTTTATGCTGCCGGGCAATGTCACCGCCTACATCGATTCGCCGATTTACGCACGCACCTCGGGCTATCTGACGCATTGGTATTTCGACATCGGCGCACGCGTCAAAAAAGGGGCTCTGCTGGCGGATATCGCGACCCCCGAAATCGATCAGCAGCTAGCGCAGGCGCAGGCCGACCTCGGCACCGCGCAGGCCAATGCCAATAACGCGCGCACCCAATCGGAACGCTACCAGGGGCTGGTCAAATCAGAAGCCGTGTCGCAGCAGGACACCGACACTTTCGTCAACCAGGCTGCATCCACAGCCGCTTCAGTTCGCTCCGCACAAGCGAATGTGCAGCGGCTGCGCGAGCTGCAATCGTTTGAAAAGATCTACGCGCCGTTTGACGGCGTGATTACAGCGCGCACCATCGATACCGGCCAGTTAATCGACCCCGGAGCGGGCAAAGAGCTGTTTCATTTGCAGGGCATTCAAACCCTGCGGGTCTACACCAACGTGCCGCAACTCTATTCATCCAACGTCAAGATCGGCTCCAAGATCGATATGGTCTTCCCGGAACATCCGGGACAGACGTTCCAGGGCACGCTGGTGCATACGGCGAACTCCATCGATCCGGGCAGTCGCACGCTACTGGTTGAGATCGACGTCGATAACCGCAAGGCCGAACTGCTGCCGGGATCGCTGGCACAGGTGCGTTTCAAAGCCAATGCTACTGCGCCAACCTTTGTCATTCCGGCCGCGGCTCTCATCTTCCGCACCCAGGGAACGCAGGTGGCGACCCTTACCAGCGACAATAAGGCCCACCTGGTGCCTGTCGTTATCGGCCAGGATGATGGGGCCACGGTGCAGATCGTAACCGGCCTGCAGTCAAGCGACCGCGTGATTCAAGATCCGCCCGACTCAATCATTGAGGGTGAAAAGCTAAACCCCCAGGCCTCCCCCGCGCAGCCCGCAACGGGAGGCAAGTGAGGATGGCGGCGGTATCAAAATTCAAGAGAAACATCGGCGTCACCTTGACGCTGGCCGCTGTTCTTGTCTTCACCGGTTGCAAGCCGGTCGGTCCCAACTACCATCGCCCCGGTTACGAGGCTCCGCCCGCCTACAAGGAAACGGGCGCTTCCACCGTCATCGTTCCGCCTGTACTTGTTACGCCTGCCGATGTTCCCTCGGCGGGAGCTGCGGGAGGAACGTGGAAGCCTGCGTCGCCCTCCGATGGCCTTTTGAAAGGCAAGTGGTGGGAGGTATATCAGGACCCGCAACTCAACAAGCTTGAAGATCTTGTGAGTCCTGAAAATCAGAGTCTTCGTGCCGCAATGGAAACGTATCTGGCTGCACGCGACCAGGTGCGGGTCGCCCGAGCCGACCTCTATCCCACGCTCTCTGCCACGCCCGGTGCGTCGCGGGTGGTAGTGTCGTCCAATCGCCCCACTGCCGCAACTGGAGCTAAAACCAGTTATGGCGATTTCCCGCTCGACGGTCAGGCCAGCTGGGAGCCCGATTTGTGGGGACGCGTTCGTCGCGCTGTTGAGAATGCGCGCGCCACCGCCCAGGCCAGTGCGTCCGACATGGCTAACCTCGATCTAAGCTTGCACGCCGAGCTCGCGCAGGACTACTTCGAACTGCGCGGCCTCGACTCAGAGGCCCGCCTGCTGCAATCCAACCTGAAGGACTTTCAGCGCCAGCTCGACCTGACCGAACGCCGGCTATCGGGTGGCGTGGCGACCGGCGTCGACGTGGCGCAGGCACGCACCTTGTTCGAATCAGTCCAGGCGCAACTCGTCGACGTGAATGAGGCACGCACCCAATACGAGCATGCCATCGCCACATTGGTGAATCAGGAAGCACGCGAACTGACGCTGCAGCCCGCGCCGCTCGATCTCGCGCTACCCAAAATACCGGTGGGCGTGCCTTCGCAGCTTATTGAACGCAGGCCGGATATTTCCGTCGCTGAACGCCGAGCAGCGGCAGCCAATGCGCAGATCGGCGTCGCTATCAGCGCGTTCTACCCAACGATTAATCTCATCGGCAGCGGGGGCTTTGAAAGCGGTCGCATCAGCACCCTGATTCAAGGCCCGAGCGCACTGTGGACGCTGGGTGCGCAGGCTACCCAAGTTCTCTTCGACGCGGGACGTCGTCATGCGCTGACGGACCAGGCCCGCCACACCTATGAAGCGCAGGCCGCAACCTATCGCGCAACCGTGCTGGGCGCGTTCAACGAGGTTGAAGACAAGCTTTCGGATTTGCGCGTGCTCGAACAAGAGTCTGCCGCCGAACGCCGCGCCGTTGCAGATGCGCAACACTCGCTCGATCTTTCAAACCAGCGCTACAAGGGTGGCGTCACCAGCTACCTCGAAGTGCTGACTGCAGAGAGCACGCTGCTGACCAACCAGAGAACCTATACCGACTTGCAGACGCGGCAATTCGCGGCCAGCGTGCAACTGGTGCGCGCACTGGGCGGCGGGTGGGATGTGTCACAGTTGCCGAAATAGCGGGTGAGATGAGGGGTCAGACGCCGCAACAGGTCTTCAGGAAGCTGCAACCTACCGGCTCACCGTATCTACTCGCGCGTGGCTGTATGCCTCTGCGGGCACATCAATCAGCGACAGCGATGGCCCCTCCCACAGGACGCGCGGCGAGCCTTGGCTGGCGAAATGCAAGCCCTCGACGTGCAGCGCGTGTTTGCCGGCACGCAGACCGAGCGACCCATGTTCGTAGCGCATCGCATTGCCGGGGGAGCCACAGACTTGGGCAAAGGGCGGGCCTGTCTTGGCCACTTCGAGGCCATCGATCACGAGGCGCGCGCCATCCCGCGCCATCAGATGAAAGGTGTAGCCGCCGTCAGCGGGAATGTCGATGAATCCATCCCATGCGGTCGCGTAGCGCGTGAATCCATGCGCATCGGAACGAAGGTTGGGCGAGTCCCCGTCGAACAACGCCGTCTGAAGGCTCAAGTCCGGCAATTCCGTCCATGCCCCTGCATAGATATGCCACACCAGTCCGGGAAGATTGGGACCTGCTGAGGGAATGGCGTCGTGCCAATGCGCGACGGCGACGACTCCCTGCGCTGCCCAGTCTTCGCGCCCTTGATTGTCGACCGCACGCAGTAAGACTCTGAAGCGGCCAGCGCCATTGATGCTGTCCAGTTCGGTTCCGTTAGCGTCGGCGAAATGATGGCGCACCTTCTTGCCTTTTGCGGACGTCCCATCGCCAAATAGCCAGGTGAAGTTGGTGTGCGCGGAAGACTCCGCCGTAAATGTAACCTCATCGCCAGGGCCAAACACAGGCGGATCGACGGCAAACCGCGCCACTGGCCCTGACGGCGCTGGGAACTTTGCCGCTGCGGTTCCGCTCGCGGTTGACAGTTGCAACTCAGCAGCATTTGTCGCCCGATTCTGCCCGTATTTCACGTTGTCAAAAGTCACGTCGCTTACGTTGCCAGTCAGCGAAGAAGTGGCGAGAGGCGGCTGATCCAGGGCCCAGATATTCTTGAACACAAATCCGTGAATTGCCGGCTCTGGTTGTTCGATTTGCACGAGCGAATACCAGTTGTCGAGCCAGAGATTTTCAAATGTGTAACTGGAATGATCGCCTTTGGCACCGTTCCCAGCCCACATGCCCAGGAGCGCGAAGGTCTGTCCGCAAGCGCCGATGCCGCCGTGCAGAATATCGGAATTCTTGAGCGTGAAGTTGCGCGAGTTAAAAATCTTGCGCGGCCATGCTGAGCGCACGATGTTTGAAATGCTGGTCGAGAGCACGCTGTTTTCAACCAGAATGTTTTCGACATCGTGGCCGGGCCGCGTGATCTCATCATCGGTATAACCGTCCCAGTTGCCTTGCATGGCCAGGACGTCGTCGGATGCGCGGAGAAATGAGTTGCGCACAATCGTGTCTCCGCCGCCGAGCCAATCCATGCCGTCCTGGTTAGCATTGCCGGGGTTGCCGCCGATCACGCGCAGGTCGTCGTAGGTAAATCCGCGGGTGTCTTTCATCTGGATTGACCAGGTGCGTGCACGCACGATGCAGGTGAGCCCGCTGATCTGTACGTCGCGGGCTTCCAGCGCGGCGATACAGTGCCAATCCGGCTTCTGCATCCAGCCCTCGTCCGCATTGGGATCTTGCGTGCCCTCATAAACGATGGTGCCGCGCCCGAGAATCTTCACACCCTGCACCTTCCAAAGGTTGAGGGCTCCGTAGAAGTACGATCCGGGCGCGAGGTAGTAGGTTTCTCCGCTTTTGGGGTTGAGACTTTGGTGGTAAAGGCCCGGCTGAAAGTAGTGAATGGCAGGGTCGCGCGGCGGGGTCGCAGGCGGCGACCCGGCGAATAGAAACAGCATTTTGGCGTGATTGAGAAAGTCGGCAGGCCGGGAGATGGAGAGCTTGGCTTGAGAAGCGAGCTTGAAACTGATGGTCTGACCCTGCCGCAGAGGGCGAAGGCCCAGACGCCAAGGCTCGATGTCAACGCCATGATCCCAGAAGCCCGGCTCGACAGCGGTGATCGACACAGTGACCGCACCGGTTATGTCGAAGCTGACAAAATCGTAGCTGGCAGCGGCATGCGCTACGTCCACCGGCTGCCCGTTCACCGTGACGGTGAAGGCGGTAGATTTGAGTTCTTGCGGAACCGGAACCGCCTGTACCCGGGGGGCGGCAAAGAGTGCGCTGGGAAGCGCGAGAACGGCCGCCATCAGCACACGAAGAGCTAGCAAGAATTCTGACCCTGAACTAAAAGTGGAGACGAAATTACTTTAGCACCGAGGACTTAGATGCCTTCACCCCATAGCACGATCACCGTAGAACTTCGCGCTTAGATACCCTCGCCCATCGACACATAGTCCTCCAGTCGGTCCAGCTCTTCGCGATAGGCGGTGCGCTCTGCTTCTTCGGTGGCGAAGGGTTCGACGCGCCGCACGTGCGCGCCCAGACGCCCCTCGAGTTCTTCAACGCGCGACGAAAGCGCAATCAGCGCGTCTGACAGCGGATCCTTTACATCGTGAGGATCGGTGATGAGCACACGCTGCCCATTGCGATAAATGATGTGCGCGGGGACGCCCACCACCGTCGAGTTGGGGGGGACGTCGGAGAGCACCACCGATCCTGCGCCCACGCGCGAATTGGCCCCGATGGTGATATTGCCGAGCACATTGGCGTTGTTGCCGATGAATACACCGTCACAGACGGTCGGGTGACGTTTACCGTGCTCCTTGCCGGTGCCGCCAAGGGTCACGCCCTGGTACAGGGTAACGTCGTTGCCGACAATCGCGGTCTCGCCGATCACCACCCCGGTTGCATGATCGATGAAGAGTCTCCGCCCCAGCATCGCCCCCGGATGAATATCCACCCCGGTATAAAAGCGGGCGACCTGCGAGAGAATGCGCGCCAGAAGCCGCAGCTTGGCACGCCACAGTTGATGCGAGATGCGATAAAACCAGACGGCCCACAACCCGGGATAACAAAGCATGACTTCGAGGCTGGAGCGCGCTGCGGGGTCGCGCTCCAGTATCGAATTCACATCTTCGCGGATGCGGGCAAACATGGTTTCTGATCTCTTTTTACAGGGTAACCGGTTGGGTGGGGAGCGCCAGCACTTCCTGGCGCAGCGAGTCGAACAAGGCGCTCGAAAGATAGCGTTCGCCGAAGCTTGGAATGATGGTAACGATGAGTTTGCCCGCGTTCTCAGGCCGTGCCGCGACCTTGAGTGCCGCGACCACGGCCGCTCCTGAAGAGATGCCGACGAACAGTCCCTCCTCGAGCGGAAGTCGTCGCGCCATCGCGATTGACTCATCGTTGGAGACTTGAATCACCTCGTCGATCAGGTGCGTGTCGAGGACCTCTGGAACAAATCCCGCCCCGATGCCTTGTATCTTGTGCGGGCCGGGCTTGCCGCCCGAGAGCACCGCGCTATCGGTTGGTTCGACGGCGATGGCCTTGAACCCCGGCTTGCGCTGCTTGATGTAGCTGGCTACGCCGGTCAGCGTGCCACCCGTGCCGACCGCAGAAATCAGAAAGTCGGCCTTACCGTCGGTGTCTTCCCAAATCTCGGGGCCAGTGGTGGCGAGGTGAATGGCCGGGTTGGCCGGATTGTTGAACTGCTGCAGGATGTAGCCATGCGGCGTCTGCGCGAGAATCTCATGGGCCTTGGCGATGGCGCCCTTCATCCCGTTGGGACCGGGCGTGAGCACGATTTCCGCTCCGAATGCGCGCAGCAGAACCCTGCGCTCGGTGCTCATCGTTTCCGGCATGGTGAGAATCACTTTGTAGCCTTTGACCGCGGCCACGAACGCGAGCGCAATACCGGTGTTGCCGCTGGTGGGCTCGATAAGAACGGTTTCGCCGGGCTTGATCTTGCCCGCCTTCTCGGCGTCTTCAATCATGGCCAGGCCGATACGGTCTTTCACGCTTGACATCGGGTTTTGGCTCTCAAGCTTGACCAGTACGGTTGCGGGCAAACCAGCCGCCACCTTATTCAACCGCACCAGGGGGGTGTGCCCAATCAATTCAGTAATGCTTGCTGCAATACGTGCCATAAGGAATCTCCTTGAACCGGTCGAAGACCCGGTGAGCTTTTAAATTGCAAAGTGGTGAAGGGTGACGTGTCAGGCGGGGAAAGCCGT
Source organism: Acidobacteriaceae bacterium (assembly GCA_025350325.1). GTDB lineage: Bacteria > Acidobacteriota > Terriglobia > Terriglobales > Acidobacteriaceae > Telmatobacter. The sequence goes on along the minus strand of JANXYB010000062.1, from coordinate 66,698 downwards.
GCGCGAACTTGGCGCAATTGTCAATCGCAGCAGACACCAGGGCGGCGCTAGCGACATCGATGCATGGAGGTAGCGTATGCCTGCCCGCCATTTATGGCAAGCGCGGTTGCCTCAAATTTAGATTGCGCCGTAAACAGGGTCATCAAAAAATCGCACATCCTGAAAGATTCTTGGGGGCCTACAAACGATTCATTTCAGGGCGTGATTGAGACAGCCAAGCGTTAGGCCGTTCGGTGGACACGGCCTTGTACGGTAAAGCCTGCTCGACGCCATACGCCCGCGACAACTATCCTGTCTTGTCAGACAAAGCTAATCTGCAAGTAGAGTTAAGAGAGCGCTTTCTATTTATGAGTAATACAAACATTGCTATACATCTGCCCGATGGGGCAATTCGCGAAGTGCCTGTAGGCACCACGCCGCTTGAGATTGCCACGTCAATCTCGCCCCGCCTCGCTGCCGCGTCGGTGGTGGCTCGCTTGCTGCACCTCAAACCGGAAACGAAAAAGGCCGAGACACTTGAAATTCCTTCCGAGGCTGCGATGTATAGCTCAGAAGACGCTGCGGCCACTCGCCTCGTCGACTTGGCCTTTCCGCTGACTGCGGATACGCGCCTCGAGCTCGTCAAGGAGAACGATCCAGAAGCTCTCAAGGTCGTCCGTCATTCGGCAGCGCACGTCATGGCCACCGCGGTGCTCGAGCTCTTTCCTGAGACCAAGTTGGGACATGGTCCGGCTACGGATGCGGGATTTTTCTACGACTTTTATCGCGAACGGCCCTTCACGCCCGACGACCTCGCTGCTATTGAGAAAAAGATGGCGGAAGTGGTCGCGCGCGATGAGCCCTTCCATCGGGAACATGAGCCTCGCGAGCAGGCACTTGAGGCATTCGCGCGAGACGGCGATTTCATGAAGACGCACTTCGTGACCAAGTTCACCGAACCGGGCTCCGAGGTTAGTTTTTATCGCAACGGCAACTTCGTCGACTTTTGTCGCGGACCGCATGTGCCCTCAACCGGCCGCGTGAGGGCATTCAAGGTCACCAGCCTGGCCGGCGCGTACTGGCTGGGCGACGAGAAAAATCCGCAGCTGCAACGCATCCACGGCACCGCCTTCTTTTCACAAAAGGAGATGGATACGCACTTTGCGCGTCTTGAAGAAGCAGCCAAGCGCGATCATCGCGTGCTGGGCAAGCAGCTCGACTTATTCAGCATTCAGGAACTGGCGGGCGCGGGCCTGATTTTCTGGCATCCCAAAGGCGGCCTCATCCGCAAGATCATGGAAGACTGGATGCGCGACGAGTGCATTCGGCGCGGCTACCTGCTGGTCTACACGCCGCACGTGATGCGCCGCGAACTGTGGAAGGTCAGCGGCCACGAAGGCTACTACGCAGGCAACATGTACACGCCGATGGAGCTCGATGACGCGGAATATCGCCTCAAGCCGATGAACTGCCCCGGCCACATTCTCATCTACAAGAATTCACCGAAGAGCTATCGCGATTTACCGCAGCGCTACGCCGAGTTGGGAAATGTCTACCGCTACGAGCGCTCAGGCACGATGCATGGCCTGCTGCGCGTCCGCGGGTTCACGCAGGACGACGCGCACATCTTTTGCACCCCCGGCCAAATTGAAGATGAGGTCGTCGCCTGCATCGACTTCGCCGTGGCTGTGCTGCACACATTCGGCTTCAACGAATTCAAGGTAGAGCTTTCGACCTGGAACTCCAACGACCGCGCTAAGTACGCCGGCTCCGACGAGAACTGGGCGCTCGCAACGGGCAGCCTGCAACGAGCCTTGGATCGGAAGGGAATTGTCTACAAAACCATTCCCGGCGAAGCAGCTTTTTATGGTCCCAAAATCGATGTGAAGCTGGTCGACGTTCTGGGCCGCTTGTGGCAACTTTCAACGGTTCAGTTCGACTTCACTCTGCCTGCCCGCTTTGGCCTTGAATATGTCGGGGAAGACGGCGAGCGCCACCAGCCCGTCATGGTGCATCGCGCCCTGTTCGGCTCGGTGGAAAGATTTTTTGGCGTGCTGATCGAGCATTATGCTGGAGCCTTTCCGCTATGGCTGGCTCCGGTGCAAGTGGGCCTGGTGCCCATCAGCGAACGCCACCTCGATTACGCGAAGAAAGTTGAAGCGGAGCTGAAAGCGGCGGGCCTGCGCGTTGAAGTGGATATCCGTAACGAAAAAATGAATTCGAAGATTCGCGATCTCGCCAACCAGAAGACACCGTACATTCTCGTCTTCGGCGACAAGGAACAAAGCGCAAACGCAGTCAGCGTGCGCACCCGCGGAAAAGGCGATCAGGGCTCCATGCCGCTGGCCGACTTCATCGCCAAAGCCAAAGGAGTGGTCGAGAATAAGTCAACGGAGCTGTAACCACAAGTCGCCGTAGCTTTTTTTGTCTCAGGGGCTAGTGACGATGCCGCGAAGCGGTGCCCAGCCCCACCGCAGGTGGTCAGGCGTTGATGCCCATTCCGTAGACGGACGCGTACGCGTCGAGCATCGATTCGCTCAGCGTGGGGTGCGCATGGATGGTGAACATCAGTTCGTCCACGGTCCCTTCAAGGTCCATAACGGCAACCGCTTCCGCGATTAACTCCGTGGCTTGCGGCCCAAGAATGTGTACACCCAGAATCTCGCCGTATTTCGCGTCGGAAACGATCTTCACAAAGCCATCATGGCTGCCGACGATGGTCGCCTTGGAGTTGCCTGCGAAGGGAAATTTGCCAACCTTTACGTCGTAGCCTTTTTCCTTCGCCTGCGCTTCCGTCAGGCCGACCGAGCCGATTTGCGGTTCGGAATAGGTAGCTGCGGGAATGCGGTCGCGGCGCACGGAGCGGAAAGCCTTGCCGGCGATCTTAGTCACCGCGACGATGCCGCTCATTGAACCGACGTGGGCTAGTTGCGGGAGTCCCGCAACGATGTCGCCGATCGCGTAGATGCCGGGCTCTGCCGTTTCCTGCGCGCCGTCGACCTTCACAAATCCACGATCTAGCTCGATCTTCGTCTTCTCGATGCCGACGTTTTCAGTGCGCGGAGAACGACCCACGGCGACCAGAACCTTTTCGGCTTCCTTCTCCACAGACTTGCCATTCGCCACAGTCCATGTCACCTTCACGCCAGTCTCGGTCTTCTCAATCTTCTCGACTTTCGCGTTGGTGTTCACATCGATTCCGCGCTTCTTGTAGAGCCGCGCCAGTTCCTTCGAGATGTCCTCGTCCTCGGGCGGCATGATACGGGGCAAGAATTCGACCATCGTAATCTCGGTTCCGAAGCTGCGAAATATTGAAGCGAACTCCACGCCTACTGCTCCCGCACCAATCACGATCAGCGACTTGGGAACCTGGCTGATCGCGAGAATCTCAATGTTGGTCAGAATGCGATCATCGGGCGCAAGGCCCAACATCGTTTTGGCATCGGACCCCGTCGCGAGGATCACGTTTCTTGCCTTTACTTCGCCGGGCGTGCCTTCCGCGCCTGCGCTATCAAGCGCAATCGTGTGCACGCCGTCTTTGGCCCCGCCCGTCAGCCGCCCGTAGCCGGAGATGACGGTGATCTTGTGCTTCTTCATCAGGAACTCAAGGCCCTTGGTGTGCTTGGTGACGATCGCGTCCTTGCGCTTTTGCACGGCCTCCCAATTGAGCGAACGCCCATCCACACCCGCGATGCCGTACTCCTCGGCGTGCTTAAGGTGGTCCCAAAGTTCTGCATTGAACAAGAGCGCCTTGGTGGGAATGCAGCCAACATGGAGGCAAGTTCCGCCCAGCACATTCGTCTTTTCAATGAGCGCGACCTTGAGGCCAAGCTGCGCTCCTCGAATAGCCGCCGTATAGCCCGCCGGTCCGCTGCCAATGATCGCCACGTCATAAATTATGTCTGCCAAGAATTCTCCGTCCCTCTGCGCCCTCGGTGTTGGGAGCGCTTCAATGCCAATGTCTAAGTTTAATGGATGAGGGATGCGCGCTATAGATTCTCGCGAACCAGCGCGGCAGCGGCCTGCAGGGTTTCAGGTGCGCCGCCGAAGTCTGCAATCCAATGCACGCCCGGTTCGCGGCGAAACCACGTCCACTGGCGCTTGGCATAGTTGCGATGGCCCTGCTGCGCGGCTGCCACCGCCTCCTCTAACCCTATGGAGCCATCGAGCAAACTCATAGCCTGCCGGTAGCCTAGCGAATCGAGCGCCCAGACGCGGCCGTAGCGGGCCAACAGGTGACGCGTCTCCTCGACCAACCCGGCCGCGAACATTTCTGCACAGCGCTGATTGAGCCGGTCATAAAGCGCCTGTCGCGGCGGATTGAGACCGATGCGCAACAAGCGAAAGCCGGTGAGCGGGTCGCGAGCTCCGTGCGGAGTCGCCAGGACCTGCGACAGCGGCCTGCGCCCGGCCACGCAAATCTCAACCGCGCGCATCAGCTTGGAAATGTCGTGAGCATGAATGCGCTCCGCCGATACCGGATCGAGGCGTGCGAGCAGCCGATGCAGCCAGAGTTCGCCATGACGCTCGTGGCTGCGGCGAAGGTGCGTGCGTAGATCTTCTTGCCGCACAGGGCCGGCAAACAAGCCCTCAGTGAGGGCTCTCAGGTAGAGGCCGGTGCCCCCAGTCACGATGGGCAGCTTGCCCCGTGCCGCGATGTCAACGAGCGCGGTGCGGGCGCGCCTGCTGTATTCGCCGGCTGTAAACGCCTCGTCTGGATCGGCTACGTCGATCAGGTAGTGCGGCAGGCGGGCGCGCTCCGCGAGAGACGGTTTGGCGGTGCCAAGGTCCATTCCGCGATACACCGCAACGGAATCGCAATTGACAATTTCACCGTTGAATTGTTCACCCAGCGCCAGTGAAAGGGCCGTCTTGCCGCTGCCTGTGGGACCGAGCAGCAGGATTGCCAACGGGTCTTTGTCGCCGGCATGGTCAGCGCTCGATTGTCCGGCGCTTTCCGCCGTCATAGCCGCCACCACCCCGGCGGAAAGATCCATTTTGGATTGGTGTGGAACAGCCACCAGGCGAAAATCGCCGCTGCCACAATGATCATTCCAAACGCCTGGTTGCGAATGGTCGCCCGCCGCTGCTCGTCGCGCCGTTCTGCTGCGGCAACTTGGTCGCGATACGGCTTGATGCGGGTTTCAACCATTGGGGCACTCCCTACGGGGGCAAGCGTCGCCTGCCTGCAACTACGCAGTATAGGTTCCCAACCCAGCGCGTTTCCTCTCCGTTTGACTTCCCACCCCTGCATTGCTGACGATAGCCGTGGGGCTTCGGCATGCCCGAAGCGGCAAGGGGCACGACCATGAAAGTTTTAATCCTGGGTTCCGGGGGCCGCGAACATGCGCTGGCCTGGGCGGTCAAGCGCAGTCCGCGCGTCACGGAAGTCATTTGCGCACCGGGCAACGGTGGCATGGCGCATCTCGCGCGTTGCCTTCCTGTGGACTTGAAGGACCTAAACGGGATAATTCGACTGGTGGAGGCAGAGCGGCCCGGCCTCACCATTGTTGGTCCGGAACTACCCCTTTCGCTCGGCATCGTAGATGAGCTGCAGACGCGCGGCTTTCGCGTCTTCGGCCCCACGCGCGCCGCCGCTCGGCTCGAATCGAGCAAAGGCTTCGCCAAGCAGTTTATGAAGCGCCACAACATTCCCACTGGCAACTACGCAGTGTGCAGCGCGGCCGACGACCTAGCAGCCGCGGTCGATCACTTCACCGCGCCTATCGTAGTCAAGGCGGACGGGCTGGCGGCCGGGAAAGGCGTCATCATCTGCCCCTCGCGCCACACCGCCGTTGAGGCGGCGCAGGGCTTGTTTTCTGGATCGCTGCTCGGGTCAAAAGAGCAGCAGGTCATCATCGAGGAGTTTCTCGAGGGCGACGAGATCAGCTTTCTCTGTCTAACCGACGGCACGCATGTTGCGCCGCTGGTGCCCGCGCAGGATCACAAGCGCGTGGGAGAGGGGGACCTCGGACCGAACACCGGCGGCATGGGCGTCTATACCACCGGCGGCATGCTTGAGCCGAGCATGACCGAGTGGATTCTGCGTCACATCGCCGCACCCACCGTGCGCGGCATGGCGGAGGAAGGGACGCCTTTCAGCGGCGTGCTCTATTGCGGACTAATGATGACCGCCAAAGGGCCGCAGCTTTTGGAATACAACGCGCGCTTTGGCGATCCGGAAACGCAGGCCATCTTGTTGCGGCTCGAAAGCGACATCGTCGACGCCCTTGAAGCATGCATCGATGGAACGCTTGCAGATACTAATCTGCGCTGGAGTCAAGGCGCATCGGCGTGCGTGATCGCCAGTTCAGCTGGATACCCGGGCAGCTACAACATGGGCTTTGCGATCAGCGGACTGGGCGCGGCTTGCCAGGTTCCGGGCGTGCAGGTGTTTCACTCTGGCACCTCGCGCGTAGGCAACCAGGTGGTGACCAGCGGAGGCCGCGTATTAGGGGTGACCGCGGTGGGCGAGACGCTGGAGCAGGCACTGTGCCGCGCCTATCAGGCACTCGCGCAGATCCACTTTGACGGCATCTACTATCGACGCGATATCGGCCATCGCGCGCTCAAAAAGAAGCCGTGATCATTGCCACAGATCTGGGAATGGCTGTCGGCTGTGTCGAAGCATCTGCTTACAATTAGTTTTGTGAAGCGACTATTGCGACGGTCGGAGCACTGCCTTGTTGCTTCTGAAAGCAGGAGCGGCACAATACCGGTCGACCTTGGGTGGGCTTGAACGGAACCGTGGTTTCCGCACTGCACTCGGAGCACGTGGTGCGCGTTTCGGCTCGAACCCGTCCACCTTTGGCGCGCTTCCCCTTGCATTGCTTGCAATGCTTCGGGTCATTCTTGAATTGTTTATCGTAAAAGAAGAGTTGCTCGCCCGCGGTGAACACAAATTCCGTGCCGCAGTCACTGCATTTCAAAATTCTGTCGACGAATTCCATGGCCGCTTTCCCAAGGACAGGAAAAGACGCAGCGATCGGCGATGAGGATCAACCAACGTGCCGTCCCGTTTCCCTGTCTTCGCGTCTTTGGTGTAACAAGGGCCCGGACCGCCTCAAAATACGGCGGAAAACTTTTCTTAAGCGTCTCGCGGCGTACCGTAAGACTGAATTTCAACGCGCCGTAGATTGCTCTCCGCGGGTTGAAATTAAAATCGCGACAGGCCGCCCAAGCCTATCTGCAAAGAAGCTACTCGCTTTGCGAGCAGCGCCAGGCGGCGCGTGTCACGATTCGGTTTGATTGAAAACTAGTCCTGCTCTTTGCGAGCTTTCTTGCGATTCCGCTTGCGTGCCAATGCTGCCTTCACGCGACGCTTTTCACCGGGTTTGAGGTAGTAGGAGTGACGTTTTACTTCTTTAATGATGTCCTCCTGCTGTACCTTTCGCTTAAACCGGCGCAGCGCATTCTCGAGCGGCTCGCCTTCTTGTATGCGAACCTCTGCCAAAAGAATTCCACCTCCAAACCTGCCATCAGGCTTCCCCCATGATACGTGAACCATTGAGCTCCCGGTCAAGCCTCGGTCGCAATTCGAGCGAAAAGTGTTTGTTTTTATCTCCCAGGTGGACAAAACGTCGTCGATGTCCTGCATTTGCCTCACTTTTGGTCCCAAAGGTCTGTTTCCCGCGAAGACGTAGGGGCGCTTGCTCTAAACTTCGATGAAGGAAAAATATGATTCGTAGCTACCAGGGCCACCTCCCCAAGATCCCGTCCAGTTGTTACATAGACCTCTCAGCGCAGGTTCTGGGGGATGTCGAACTCGGCGAGCATTCCTCAGTCTGGATGAACGCTGTGCTCCGCGGCGACGTGAACTCGATCCGCGTGGGAGCCAACTCCAATGTGCAGGATTGTGCCGTATTGCATGGCCAGCGCCACCTTTACGCCGTGACGGTGGGCGACTGGGTCACAATCGGCCATAACGCCACGGTTCACGGCTGTCTGGTTGAAGACGCCGTACTTGTGGGCATGGGGGTCACGATTTTGAATGACTGCCGGATTGGGGAGGGGTCAATCATTGCTGCGGGCGCCGTGCTGCCCGAGCACACTGTGGTGCCGCCTCGCACGCTCTGGGCGGGAGTGCCCGGCAAGCTTCGCCGCGCACTTGGTGAAGGCGACCGCGCGTTGATCCTGCAATACGCTCAAAACTACCTGGACTACACAGCGATTTACCTGGCGGAAGCGGACAAATAATAACTCTTATATGACGTTTCGTTCATTTCCGGCATCGGGCCGCATCTTCAAGCATCATAGAGTGTTGTGAGAAATTTAAGAAGTAATTCGCCCCGCACCGGCCAGATTCGCATTCTAATCTGCCTGCTGATGCTTGCCGTCAGTTCAAGGGCCTACGCGCAGAGCGATCAGAGCGCACTACCAGACGCGCCCCATGCCCAAGTAGCGCCGCAAGCCGAGCTGCAAGGATCAGATGCGGTAACGATCCGTAACACGCCGCGAAACATCCTGCACGACCAGGAGGGCATCTGGACCAGCCCCTTGCACATCCACGAGCGCGATTTGAAGTGGCTGGTGCCCTTTGGGGTGGTAACTGGCGCTGCCATCGTCACCGACCGCAGGGCGCTTCACGACGTGGTTTCGCTCAATCCCGACTTCAACAATCCCAACACCAACGCTTCAAACGTGCTGATCGGTGGATTCATCGCCACGCCGGTGCTGATGTATGGCGTGGGCCACTTCACCGACGACGAGCATGCGCAAGAGACGGGCATCCTGGGCGCAGAGGCGCTGCTCGATGGAGTCGCGGTTGAGCAGGGGATGAAGCTCATATTCTGGCGCGAACGGCCTACGATGGACAAAGATCGCGGCAAGTTCTTCCAAAGCAGTGCGGGGTGGGACTCCTCCTTTCCCTCTTCGCACAGTGTGCTGGCCTGGACGACCGCTTCGGTGATCGCGAGCGAATACCCGCACACGTGGACCCGCATCGCCGTATACTCCGCAGCCAGCGGCGTGAGTTTCACGCGTCTGCTTGGCCAGCAACACTTTCCCTCGGACATCATCGTGGGCAGCGCTGCCGGGTGGCTGTTGGGTCACTACGTAGTGAATCATCACCGCCGCTGGCATAACCCAGTCAGCCGATAGGCCTAGCCCTACTCAGTCGGTCCGTGTGTCTGGCCGTTCGCGCCTGCTCTCACACCGGCAGCGGATTTCGTTCAGCGAACTGGCGCTGGTGCCAGTAGGGGTAGACGGGCGTCTGGGCGCTGGCTTTATCCAGCTTCGCGACCTGCTCGGGAGTCAGATTCCACTCCGCAGCAGCGAGATTTTGACGCAGCTGCTCTTCGTCGCGGGCCCCGATAATCACAGACGAAACGGTCGGCCTCTGTAACAGCCAATTCAGCGCAATCTGCGGCACCGTCTTGCCCACTTCCGCCGCACAGACATCCAGTGCGTCCACGACGCTGTAGAGGAATTCGTCGGCAACCGGTGGGCCGGCGTCGGCAGTCTTGTGCAAACGGCTCACCTCAGGTAATGGCTGTCCGCGGCGGACTTTGCCTGTGAGCCGTCCCCATCCGAGCGGACTCCACACCAGAGCACCGACCTTTTGATCAAGCCCGAGCGGCATCAATTCCCACTCGTATTCCCGCCCGATCAGCGAATAGTAAACCTGATGCGCCACAAAGCGTGTCCACCCGTAGCGATCGGCCACTGCCAGCGACTTCATCAGGTGCCAGCCCGAAAAATTTGAGGCAGCGATGTACCGCACCTTGCCCTCCCGCACAAACGTGTTCAACGTGTCTTGAACTTCTTCAATGGGAGTAAGCGCGTCGAAGCCGTGCAGATGGTAGATGTCTACATAGTCCGTGCCGAGCCGCCGCAGACTTGCCTCAAGTGCTCGCCGCAGGGCGTAACGGGACGACCCGATATTGTTCGGCCCTTCGCCCAGTCGAAATGTAGCTTTGGTCGAAATAAGCACCCGGTCGCGCTTGCCCTCAAGCGCTTTGCCTAGCACTTCCTCCGATCGTCCGTCTGAATAAATATTTGCGGTATCGAACAAATTCACGCCTGCCTCAAGGCAAACGTCGACCAGCCGACTGGCCTCGGCAACATCCGTATCGCCCCAGGCCTTGAAAAATTCATTGCCACCGCCAAAGGTGGCAGCGCCAAAACTCAATGCGGGAACCTTGAGGCCCGAACCCCCAAGCAGTCGATATTCCATGCCGCTTTGGATGCCGCTGCGATTACGAGGATGCAAGCCGTTTCAAAAGCCACGTGCCCTATAGAAGCCGTGATGGCTGGCTCGGGTCTAAAGCCGCTCGCGCCGCTATCGGTGCTGTGGCGCACCGCCCACTGCCTTGGGCCCGCGAAACAGGAAGTGATTGATGTCTGGCCAGAATTCCTTGGCAAACATCGCCGCTGCATCGACACCGATATCCAATCCCCACTGCGAGCCCACGTTCGCAAAACTGCGCTCGCGCGAAGGATAATATGCCGTTGACAGGCCCGCCGAAGCGCCCGCCCCAAGCACCTCGCTGAAGTTGAAAACCCGATTCCCTGAATCAGAACGCGTGATCACGGAACGCGTCACCGCATACCCGGCTCGCTTAACGAAGCCGCCGCGACCCATCGTGTAAAACCGCGTGTCCTGATGAAACAGAACCGGCACGAAGAATCCCACCATGAAATTTTCGCTTGTCTGGTCGAGCGCTGAATGCCAGAAGTAGCGCCCGTACCCCAGCGCACCCTGGCCAAACTCGGGAGTCGCGTTCTCGCCCATCGAATACGCCGCCAGCGCAGCCGGGATAAAAATGGACGAATAATCGAATGAATCATCCGTGGCGGTCAGAAACTTCTCTTTCACCGTCTGCGGCGGCAATTTAACGTCTGTACTGACCGAGCGAAAATTGGGAATGAGCCCAAGGATGCGCTTGGTTTGCGGGGGTTCCCCGCTCGGCACGGGGTTCTGCGGCTCCGGCTTCTTGAGCGTATCCTGCGACGGCGGTTGCGCATCGGGCGGCTTCTGTTGCTGAGATTGCGGCGGCGAAGAGAAATTAGCAGTATCTTCAATGCCAGCCAGAGAACTCAAACCGTTCTCAGCGTCCATCCGAAAAGCTGCTCCAGGTCTGGTCGCTGGCAACGGTGAACTTGGGAAAGGCGCGTCTGGCAAGGCAGTGCGAATGGTGCCAACATCGTAGCCCTGCTGCGCGATCGCCACAGTTGCCGTACCGAGAAACGCAGCAGCCAACACAAAACTGGAACTCAACGAAAATTTCTTGGAAGACAAAAGACCACCTTGCTTAAAGGGTATGCCTGGAAAGCCAGGACGTAGGTTGCGCAGCTTTTAGCAGTTTCGACCCGCGCTCTTAGCAGTTCTAGACCCGCGCCCTTATTTGACCGCGAAACCTGTAGAAAGATTCATTGCCAAGTCTAAATGAACGTGACAACTCGCTAAATCCCTTGATCCATCTGCGTATGTGAAGGTCTGCAGAGTTCGTTCTCGGCGCTCTTTCGCGCTGAAACGGCCGCTTGCCCATGCGAACTGCGTCCCCGAAGTCCCTGCTTCTAGCCTGATCTCTTTCGCCAAGCGCCATTTAGACTGGATGAGTCATGTCCAATTTGAAAGCCGTCCGCGGCACGCGCGACCTGCTGCCGCCGGAAACCGCCCTTTGGAATCGCATCGAGGCTACCGCCCGCCGCGTCTTCGCGCGTTATAACTTCGGCGAAATTCGCACCCCTATCTTTGAAGACACTGCCCTCTTCTCGCGCAGCGTAGGCGAAGAAACCGACATTGTTTCCAAAGAGATGTACACCTTTGAAGACCGCGCGCGCGCCCAGTCCGAAAAGACCGTCTCGCTTACTCTGCGCCCCGAGAACACCGCGGGCGTGGTCCGCGCCTATATCGAACACAAGCTGGGCGAGACGGGCCAGCTGCAGAAGGTGTATTACATCGGTCCGCAGTTTCGTCGCGAGCGGCCCCAAAAGGGACGCTACCGCCAGTTTTCCCAGATCGGCGCTGAGGTCATCGGGCCGCCCCCCGCAGGCAGCGAGTCGCCCATTCGCGATGCCGAAGTGCTTGAGATGCTGGCGACTCTGCTCGACGAGCTCGGCATTTCCGGTTGGACTCTCGAAATCAATTCCGTTGGCTCGGCGGCGGACCGCGCCCGCTACAACGAGGTACTTCGTACCGCCCTCGTCTCGGTCGCCCCTGGTATGTGCCCCGACTGCCAGCGTCGCGCCGTGACCAACCCGTTGCGCGTGCTTGACTGCAAGGTTCCTGAAGACCAGCCCATCATCGAAACTCTGCCCAAGATCGTGGATTCGCTTGACGAAGCATCGAAGGCACACTTTGCCGCCGTGCTCGCCGCACTCGATGCGGCGCAGGTGCCTTACACCCGCAATTACCGCCTGGTGCGCGGGTTGGACTACTACACCCGCACCACATTTGAATTCACCCACGGCGGCCTGGGCGCGCAAAATGCACTGCTTGGCGGGGGCCGCTACGACGGACTGAGCGAGGCCATCGGCGGACCCAAAGCGCCCGGCATCGGTTTCGCGATGGGCGAAGATCGCCTGGTGCTGACGCTGCAAGCCCTCGAAGCTGCTGCCCAACAGAAAGTGGACGCGTACATCGCCCCACTCGGTGAAAATCTCAACCCTGCCGCTCTTGCCCTGGCACGTGAATTGCGCCGCGCCGGCCTCAGTATCGATTTGGGAGACGGCAGCTTTCGTCTCAAGAAGTCGTTTGAGTCGGCCGACAAGACCGCTCGGCGCATGGTCATCCTCGGCGAAGACGAGCTTCAATCCGGTATTCTGACAGTGAAGACCTTTGCTACAGGCCTGCAATCAAAAGTCAATCGCGCGGAACTAGCGACTTATCTATCCACTCCTGCAAGCGAATAAAGGACAGGTTTAGTGCTCGATTTTTTAGGCAATTTAGAACGTACCCACCTCTGCGGCGAATTGCGCGCAGCAAACGCCGGCAAACAGGTCGTGGTGATGGGCTGGGTGAATCGCCGTCGCGACCACGGCAATCTGATTTTCCTCGACTTGCGCGACCGCACCGGCATCGCGCAGATCGTGCTCGACAAAGAGTTGACGCCCGACGGCCATCTCAAAGGCGAACAAGTTCGCCCCGAATACGTCGTTGCCGCTATCGGCACGGTGAGTTTGCGTGACGCCGACGCCATCAATCCTAAAATGCCCACCGGTGAAATCGAGATCGAAGCCACCCAGCTGCTGGTGCTCAATGACGCGCGGCTCGCCCCCTTCTCACCCTCTGAAGAGGCGATTCAGAACGAAGAGACCCGGCTGAAGTATCGTTACATCGATCTGCGTCGCCCCGAGATGCAGCACCATTTCAGGCTGCGCCATGAGATCACGCTGGCTATTCGCGAGAGCTTGTCTAAGCAGGGATTCCTTGAGATTGAAACGCCTATTCTCACCAAGTCCACGCCCGAGGGGGCGCGCGATTTTCTGGTGCCGAGCCGCGTGCATCCCGGCGAATTTTACGCTCTGCCGCAATCGCCGCAAATCTTTAAGCAGATTCTGATGATTTCGGGCTTCGACCGCTACTTCCAGATTGCGCGCTGCTTTCGCGATGAAGACCTACGTGCCGATCGCCAGCTTGAATTCACGCAAGTCGATCTGGAGATGAGTTTTCCGCGCCAGGAAACGGTGTTTGCCGTAGTCGAGCAATTTTTGGCGGCTGGGTTTGCGGCGGCGGGCGTGACCCTCGCCACTCCGTTTCCGCGCATCACCTATGACGACTCGATGCGGCAGTTCGGCTCCGACAAGCCTGACCTGCGCCTGCCGGGGCTTACCGATGTGCGGTCCGCCTTTCCTGATGCTGCTCTGACCACGCTGCAGATCGACCCCGCTCTGCCTGTGGTCGCTTTGCGCATTCCCAACGTTGGCGAGTTGAGCCGCAAGGAACGTGAAGACAATCACCCCATCTTCGACCAGAAAAAGGGCGCCAAGTTCATTGATGATTTCAAACGGCTCGCCAAGAGCTTTCCTGAGACCGCCGCAAAAGTGAGGGAACTGACAGGCGCGACCGACGCCGATTTTGTCATCGTGGTTGCCGGCGATCCGGCGCACCCCGTAAAGGCGAGCGACACCAAGTTTGAGGGCCGCCTGAGCGAGCGCGAAATCAACGTCTATTCCGCGGCGGGCAATTTCCGCACCGAACTGGCCAAGAAGTATGCAGAGAAGCACGGCGCCTTCCACGCTACCGAGAAGATCGTCGCGGATGCGGACCCACAAAGTGGCAAGTTGGTCGACGGCACACGAGCTTTCAATCCGATCTGGATCGTCGACTTCCCGATGTTTGAATACGATCTAACGAGTGCGAAGTGGATGCCTGCGCATCATCCCTTCACCTCACCCAAGGAAGCAGATATGGTCAACCTGCTTACCGATCCGGCTTCAGTGCGCGCCAATTGCTATGACCTCGCGATGAATGGACTCGAACTCGGCTCAGGCTCCATTCGTATTCATCGCAAGGATGTGCAGCAGCAGATCTTTCAATCGCTCGGCATCAGCGATGAAGAGGCACGCGCTCGTTTCGGCTTCTTTTTGGATGCGCTGGAATACGGCACTCCTCCGCACGGGGGCATTGCGCTCGGACTTGATCGCATCGTGATGCTGCTTGCCGGCGCACCGAGCCTGCGCGAAGTGATTGCCTTTCCCAAAACTGCGAAGGCAATCGACCTTATGGCCGAGGCGCCCACGACGGTCACCGACCAGCAGCTGCGGGAATTGCATCTCCGCATCGCACAGAAGAGCTAGCCGCGATAGTCAAGTGATCTTGCAACGAGGGTAAGTCAACGGCTGGCAGAGATTGAGTGGGCGGCCTTCTCTCAAAAGCTGGCGAAACGCTAATCTGCCGCGCTGGCAGCCATCGAATCCTGCGCAGTGATGGCCACGCAATCGATCGACAGGCATGCGCCTAAGCTATTGAACCCTTTGTTCCAGCGCGGTCGGTCGTCTGCGATCTGCGCGGTGAGCGCATGACTCGCCGTACAGAAAATCTCGTACCAGATATTTTGCGCCTGCCAAAGGTTCAAATCAAACGGCAACTCGATCAGCATTTGCGCTAAACTCAACGACCGATCCAGCATTTCGAGCGAGCCTGCCGACATTTGCAGTTCCAACATCGCGCGCCTCATGCGCTGATCTGCGATGAAGGAGAGCGTCGTTGTCTCGAGCGCCACCTTGTCGGCCTTGGCCAATTGCAAAAATGAACGTAGCGTCGCCTGGTCAATCGGATCGGCCTCCAGAGCGCGCCGCACACCCGCATTGATCGCGAATCCTGCGGCCAATGTAAGCGCGGCCGGCTTAGGCAAACCTGCTTGCGCCAGGTAATGCAACAGACTCGCGTGATCTTCGTAAATGGTTCTGAGCGAATTTTCGATGTCCCACAGAGTTGAATTGAGGATGAGCTGAACAATGCGCCGCTGCTCATCGCGGAACAGCGAAGTAAGCGAATAATCCACGTGCCCGTAGTAGCGATCAAGCTGACGAATCACTTGAGGAAAGTCGGCGCGCTGCACATGATCGGACGTCTCGGCGGTGAAAGCATCGAATTCTTCTGCATCGCTCTCCGCGTAGGCTTTTACGGCTGCGGTAATGTTTTGATCGCCGAAGTGCAGCACGGCAAAGCTGAAGCTCTGCTCCTGGTCTGTAATGATGCTGGCGATGTGTGCGCGACCGAGCGCAAGCCGTCCCCGACCCGATGTGTAGACTTCGTAGGAGGTGCGGCCGACGCGGTAGCAGAACAAATCTGTCTCTTCCGCGAATGAGGAAAACACGCTGCTGATGGCGTAGTGTGCTGCCACTTGTTCAAGGCTCAGCTTCATCGCGCCAATCTTCGCTTTGTAGATCCGCGCGCCATCGCCCGCAGCGGGGTCATTGGAACGCGCTTGGGCAAGTTGCGCCACGAAGGCAGGCTCGAGTGCCGCTGCCCGCTCACCAAAAAGCTCTTGCGCTAATTGCAAAACGCGCGCCGCATAGGCGATGATCTGCACCGTCTCAATGCCCGAGATATCGTCGAAAAACCAACCGCAACTGGTGTACATCAACTGCGCGTGGCGCTGCATCTCCATCAACTGCAGAGCCCGCACACGCTCGTTTGCGTCGAGCTTGTGGTTCTGATATTCGGTGAAAAAGCGATCAAGCGAGCTCACATCGCGTTCCAGGATCACATCGATATATCCGTCGCGCGCGGCCCACACGTCGGTGAAGAGCTTGCCGCCAGCCTGTGCCGTCAACGGCGCGATGGCGTCTCGCAGCTCGTCAAGGCCGTCGCGCAGCGGTCCGCGCCACATCTGATTCCATCCCGGCTTACCGCTGTTGCAACCGCAATTGGATCGCCAGCGTTCCACCCCGTGCGCGCAACTCCACGATGTATCATCGACGATCTCGCACTCGTACTGAGTGGGAAACTGCGCGAGAAAGCTGGCATAGTTGGTGACTTCGATCGTCTCGTCTCTTTCGAGGAGCCTCAGGCCGTACGCTAGCGCCATCTCACCATGTTTATGATGATGGCCGTACGATTCGCCGTCCGTCGCCACGCTTACCAGTTGCACTTCAGAGGTGTTTTTGAGGCCGCCCTTGAGCCGCGCAACGTAGGCGTCGCCGGAGTTCAGCAGTCCTTCAAAAGCAATGGCGCGCGACGTCGGCCCATCATAAAAAAATACGGCTATCGAAACGCCCGATTCGAAGCGCACCAAATAGGGGCGGCTGGTATCGACAGATGCATCGCGCGTCTCTGTCCAGCCCATCTCACTGCCGACAGCCGCGTCGCCGATAGGCCGAATACGCTTACATTGGCTGGGCGCAAGGATGGTGAATTTGATGCCGTGCTGCGCGAGCAGTTCCAGTGTGTCTGTGTCGACGGCAGTCTCGGCGAGCCACATGCCCTCGGGCGCTTCTCCGTAGTGGCTCTGATAGTCCGCAATCCCCCAGCAGATCTGCGTGATGCGATCGCGCCGATTGGCCAGCGGCATGATGATGTGGTTATAGACTTGCGCCATCGCGGAACTGTGACCGTTGAAATTCTTTCGGCTGCGGTCTTCGCCTTCCAGAATCATGTGATACGTGCGGACCGCATTCTCCTTGAGCCAACTCAGCAGGGTGGGGCCGAAGTTGAAGCTCATGCGGGCATAGTTATTCACGATGCGCATGATCTGATTTTTGTTATTCACGATGCGGGCCGCACCGTTTGTGGCGTAGCACTCCGCGCTGACGCGCTCATTCCAGTCGTGGTAGGGCGCGGCGCTGTCTTGGGTCTCAACCGTCTCAAGCCACGGGTTCTCACGCGGCGGCTGGTAAAAGTGACCGTGAATACAAATAAAACGTTTACTTGGGGCCATGAATTTCTCTATCGGCACGGAGCCTTTGTTTGACTATTGTAGGCTGGACCGCCCGGCGGGCGTCGCCGCAGGCTTGGCTAAGTCGCAGGCCCGCCACAGATACCAGCTCGCCACGGAACGAAAGGGAGCCCAGCGCAGGCCGCGTTTGAACACCACATCTGGCTTAGGCAAGTCGGATGCCTCGATGGCACGCGCCTTGGGCAGCCGCTGAAACGTCAATGCGTAACCCTTGCGGACCCCGTAGTCGGTCATTGGCAACACATCGGGCCGGCCCATGCGAAAGATGAGCAGCATCTCCACCGTCCACGGGCCGATACCGCGCACTTCGGTGAGGCGCTCGACGATTTCAGCATCGGACATTTTGCCGATCACGGCGTGGCTGGGCACCGTCCCATCCAGAGTCTTCGCGGCCAGGTCGCGGAGCGCCTTGATTTTATTTCCTGAAACTCCTGCCGCGCGCAGTGGCTCATCGGGCGTGTCAAGCAGCAACTGGGGCTTAGGATCGTCGCCGCCAAAATATTCGCGTAGGCGTCGATGAATGGTTGCTGCCGCTTTCCCGTGCAACTGCTGATAGAGGATCGATTCGAGCAGCGACTCAAATGGCGAAGGCGCAGGTGAAAGCCGCAACGTGAATGCGCCGGCACGATCGATCAGCGCGCCGAGCTTGGCGTCTTTTGCCTTTAAGTGCCCAACGGCCTCAACGGTATCGAATCGAAGCTTGCGACCTCTGGCTTTTTGGATCATAACGAAATCAGTTTACCGCGTTGAAACTGCCAGCCCCACCCAAGTGCGATCCATTCACCATGAGAACTCCGCAACTGTCTCGCACCTGTACCATCGATACCAGCCACCAAACTGGAGAAAAAATGAAGATGCGGCCGGGTACCCAAACAGGGTTCTTGATGTGCGGCAAAGAGTGGAGTGAAGGCGAAACGCTGGAAGTGCACTCGCCGTGGGACCAGGGACTGGTGGGTCGCGTCACGGTCGCAACCCGTGGCGACGCGCGCCAGGCGGTGAATCACGCGGTGGCCAGCATGCGCCGCACCCGCGCTCTGCCGCGATGGAAGCGACGTGAGATTCTCGAAGACGTTGCCGCTGCTCTGATCGAACAAAAGGAACGATTCGCCCAACTGATCGTGGCCGAGGCGGGAAAGCCCATCCGCCTGGCGCGCATCGAGGTAGACCGCGCTGTACTGACGTTCAAGACCGCCGCTGAAGAGGCTGCGCGGCTGGGCGGTGAGTCGATCCCTCTTGACCTGGCTGAGGGCAACGAAGGGCGTTGGGGGCTGGTGCAGCGCTTTCCAGTTGGCCCGGTGCTTGCGATCACGCCCTTCAACTTCCCACTCAATCTCGTCGCGCACAAACTTGCACCTGCCATCGCGGCCGGGTGCCCCGTCATTCTGAAGCCTGCTCCGCAGACGCCTTTCACCGCGCTGGCGCTGGGTGAAGTGATTCTCAAGGCAGGCTGGCCTGATGAAGCGCTGGCGGTATTGCCGCTGAGCAATGCCGACACCAAATGGCTTGCGGAAAAAGAAGACCGCATTAAGTTGATCAGCTTCACCGGCTCAGCCAATGTGGGCTGGGAGCTAAAGGCTCACTCCGGCCGCAAGCGAGTGTTGCTGGAACTGGGGGGCAACGCCGCCCTGATCATTCATTCCGACTGGCGTGAACTCGATGACGCCGCCGCTCGTACCGCGCATGCAGCGTTTGCCTATGCCGGCCAATCATGCATCAGCCTGCAGCGCGTCTTTGTTGACAAAATCATCTTTCAAACCTACCTCTGGAAACTCGTAGAGTGCGCGGCCAAGTTGACGCCAGGTGATCCCTCCGATGAATCGACGGAAGTAGGCCCCCTGATCCGTGTTACTGAGGCAGAGCGCGTCGAAGGGTGGATCAAGGAAGCGGTCGCGGGCGGTGCACGACTTATCGCCGGCGGCGAGCGCCAGGGTTCGATGATCACCCCTGCGATTCTCACCGGGACTAAGCCGGGCATGAAGCTTCGCGACGAAGAGGTCTTTGGCCCCGTGGTGCTGGTCGAGCCCTATGTAGATTTTGAGCAGGCGCTGGCTGACGTAAACCACTCGCGCTACGGATTGCAGGCCGGTCTGCTGACGCGCGACGCTGGCCGCATTCTCACTGCGTATCGCGAACTCGAAGTAGGTGCACTGATCGTAGGCGACACGCCCAACTGGCGTTTGGATCCGATGCCTTACGGTGGAGTGAAAGACTCTGGCCTGGGCCGCGAAGGGATTCGCTCCGCCATCGAGGAAATGACCGAACCGCGCATGCTGGTCATGGCCGGGCTGTGAAGTTCGACGATCGCCAGCACAAGCTTGTCGAGTGTTTGGCGTCCGTAGCACGGCCCCCGGGCGCAGAATCTGAGACAATGATTTCCTCATGGACTTAGACCTTAATAACAAACTCATTGTCGTGACCGGGGGAGGCGCGGGCATCGGCGCCGGCATCACGCGCGCCTGCCTCGCAGAAGGCGCTCGCGTGATAGTAGTGGGCAGGCCATCTGAAAATGTTAAGCAATTCATGACGGAGATGCGCCTAGCCAATCTTCGCTGCGAGTTGGTCGAAGCCCATCTTGAAGACACTGACCGCTGCCGGTCCGCAATCGCCGAGATAGAATCTGCGCACGGAGACATCTATGGGCTGGTCAACAATGCCGGCGTCAACGACGGCGTCGGCCTTGAATCAGGCAGCGTTGAGCGATTCATCGAGAGCCTCAATAAGAATCTCATCCACTACTACGCCCTTGCGCATTACGCGCTGCCTTCGCTCAAGCGCACGCAGGGCTCAATCGTGAACATTAGTTCTAAGGTCGCGCTGACCGGCCAGGGCGGGACGTCGGGGTATGCGGCCTCAAAAGGCGCACAGCTTGCCCTTACGCGCGAATGGGCAGCCGAATTGTTGCCCTTCAACATTCGCGTGAATGCGGTCTTGCCGGCAGAGGTGATGACACCTCTTTATCGCCGCTGGCTGGATACGTTGGGCGACGCTGAAGAGCGGCTCAAGTCCATCACCAGCAAGATTCCGCTGGGGCGCAGGATGACGCTGTCGTCTGAGATCGCATCTGCGGCAGTTTTCCTGCTCTCGCCCACGCATTCCGCGCATACCACCGGGCAGCATCTCATCGTCGACGGTGGCTATGTCCACCTCGATCGCGCGCTCACTTAAGCTGAGCCGGCGGCTATCGCAACTACATTCTCTGGGAGTACTACGCTTGGTGGAAATTGGCGAGGCCAAACAATTGTGAAGCGGGTCCCGCCGCCAAGTTTTGATTCGACCTCGATCGTCCCTCCATGGCGCGAGATGATCTTCTTGACGGCCCACAGGCCCATCCCATTTCCTTGGTCGCCCTTGCTGCTGACACCAAACTGAAACAAATTTGAAATGATCGACGGGGAAACTCCGGCTCCCTCGTCTGCCACTTGGATGTTGACTGAAGCAGGTCCACCTTGCATCGTGACGCGCACCTGGCCGCCGCGATGGGTTGTCGCTTCACACGCGTTGCGGACCAGATTGAGCAGCACCTGCCGCGTTTCCATCGCGAACGCAGTGACTTTGCAATCGCCTGCACTCTGGACTAAATACTCAACGCCGCGTTGGCGTATGAGGGGATTGAGAAGGAATCGCACCGACTCTGCCGACGCGAGAAGATCGACTTGACCTGGATCTCGGTCTTGGCGGAAAAAGTCGAGGTTCGAGCGGGTGAGCGTCGCGATGCGACGAACTTCTTCAGTCGACTGCTGTGCCATAGCGGCCACTGCGGGCGAAATTTCCGGAGATTCCGAAATCAGGTACAACAAATTCTGAATTGCGGCCAGCGGGTTGTTGATCTCATGCGTCACCACGGCCGACATCTGATTCCATTCTTCCAGCTTTCTGGCCGACAAAAGGCTTTCCTCCATGCGCGCCTTTTCGATCTGGGAGTTTGCCAGCCGTGCGGCGTAGTCATTGATGCCAAATCCTAGCTCCGGTGCACGGCGGATAAGCTGGATTGCGACGTATCCCGAAAGAATTGCGGTGACGATATTGGTCCAGGCATCGACCCAGAAAATCGGTATCCAAGTGGTCATTACTTTCATCAGGTGGGTCGAACCGCAAGCGATGATGAACAACGCGAAGCCAACTAAAAACAACGCCCAATCTCGAGAAACGGCTTGGCGTGTCTTGCGCACCAGATAGATCAGAGTGAAGCAGATAGTGGAATAGCTGAGAAAGGTGATCGCATTACTGATCACCATGGTCCATATGAGACGTTGATCCTGTCTCCAGCAGATAGCGTGTGGCATAAGGGCAGGGGACATAAGATTAGCCTCCAGTTTTCGGTCACAAATCGTCGCTCGCAGGCACGCGACCTTCTTTAGCCTGATATGCGTTCGCTATTGTCATTGCCAGGAAGGAAGCATAGTCAACCGAGATCCGGTGAATATTGACTGCATTAGATCCGAGACTGTCGACGCTACCTTTTGCGTGCCCATTCCGACTGTGAATTGATGCGAAGTACAAACCTTCTTTTCGCAGTAATCCTATCGGCAAGTAATGCTGATTCGCTCGGCTATTGGTTCGATATAACGCAACTGCTTGCAGTTTAGAACTTAATTGGTGTCGAGCAGAAGCTTCTCATTGAAGATTGGGGGTTGTCAGCAGTTTTGTGGCGGTTACATCCCCAAAGCCTCTCCGAAGGAAAAATTCCTCTCTCAATGCCATATGGATCTGTGTCATTCTAATGTGGTCATACCACAGGAGTGCGACCTTTGGCTAAGCTGGACCTTTTGCAGGGCACGCTCGACCTGATGGTGTTGCAGACCTTGGCCTCAATGGGGCCCTTGCACGGTTACGGCATTGCCCGGCGTATTGAACAGGTCAGCGGCAACGAAGTCATGCTTAATCAGGGCACGATATATGCTGCCTTGGTGCGACTTGAGCAGCGCGGCTGGATTGCGTCAAGTTGGGGCACTTCGGACAACAACCGCAAAGCGAAGTTCTATACCATCACAGCCGCCGGAAAGCGCCAACTCGCTGCCGATACACGCTACTGGGAGCGACTCACCGGCGTGATGGATCGGCTGTTTGATATGGGCAAAGACACCGAAACGGGTGGGGCATGAGCGAGATCAGGAGGTTGCTCAAACGGCTGCGCGCCTTTGCGAGCAAGCCTTCGCACGATGCGGATCTCGAGGCTGAGTTGGCCGCCCATCTCGAACTCGCCATTGAAGACAACATGGCACGCGGACTGTCTGCCGTTGAAGCACGGCGCGTGGCGCTGGTAAGCCTCGGCGGGATGGAGCAAGCGAAAGATCAACACCGCGAGGCGCGAGGACTTATGAAACTCGACATATTGCTGCTGGATTTAAAGTACGCGCTGCGCACGCTGGGCCGCGACCCCGGATTCACCATCGTCGCTGTGTTGATTCTGGCGCTTGCCATCGGCGCCAATGTCTCCGTCTTCAGCGTTGTGAACACGCTGCTGCTGCGTCCGCTGCCTTTTGCACGCGCGGAGCAATTGGTCTGGATCGCACCTCCGCCGACCAAGTGCGGCATGTCATGCGCGACGTACTCGGCAGATGCATACGATGAGTTCCGCATGTACAGCCGTTCGTACCAGGATGTAACGGGGTATTTCGCATTCTCGAGCGCCGACAACCTGAGTTTGAATCGCGGCGGGGTGCCCATCCCAGCCACCAGCATTGACGTGATCGCCAACTTCTTCCAAGTGCTCGGCGTGCATGCGGCCATGGGTCGCACCTTTACTGCGGACGACGCGCGGGACGGCGCGCCTCCCGTAGTCCTGCTCACCAATCCGTGGTGGAAGCGGCAATTCGCCGCTGACCCCAACATCGTTGGCAAAGCATTCGACATGAATGGAAAACAGACCACCGTGATAGGCGTGCTCCCGGCCAGTTTCGATTTCGGTGCCGTATTCGCGCCGGGAACCAAGGTCGACGCCATCACCCCACTCGATCTTTATGGGCCGCCGCGCGATTGGGGAAACATCATCACCTTCATCGGACGCCTCAAGGCCGGCGTCTCGCTTGCTCAAGCACAAGCAGACGCGCAGGCGGCCGCGCCGCACATGTGTTGGAACAACAAACAGCCGCAATCGTGTGGACAGTACAAAGATGCCGTCGTGCCCGTCCCGCTCAAAACCTATATCAGCGGAAAATTGAATCGCTCGCTGGTGCTGCTGTGGTCCGCCGTCGGCGCTATTCTGCTCATCGCATGCGTAAATCTGTCGAATCTGCTGCTGGCACGGGCCGCCGCCCGCTCAAAAGAATTCGCCATGCGCGGCGCTCTCGGCGCCAGCCGCATGCGCATCGTCCGCCAGCTGCTCACCGAAAGCCTGATGCTCTCCGGAGCCGGCGCATTGGTAGGCCTGGGATTGGCATTTGCGTTGATCACATGGCTCGCACACCAGGGCTCGATCGCTCTTCCGCTGCTCGATACGTTGCGGATTGATGGCGCGGCACTGGGTTGGACTGTGCTTATCGCGGTGTTCGCAGCCGTCTTCTTTGGCCTCGTGCCTGGATTGCGCATGGCCGGCAATAACGTGCAGGAGGCGCTCAAGGACTCTGGCCCCGGATCAGGCCACGGACGCAAGCATGAGCGGGTGCGCGCTGTTCTCGTAGTTACCGAAGTCGCATTGGCATGCGTGCTGCTGGTAGGCGCGGGGCTGCTGCTACGCAGCTTCCTCAAAGTGCTCGAGGTGGATCTCGGCTTCCAGCCTGACCGGGCGGCCGCCGTCAAGATGGATTACGACGACTCAGCCCCCACGCCGTTGGCCGGCGCGCTCAAGCGCACTGCCATCTTCCAGCAAGTGCTTTCGCGGGTGAGTGCAATCCCGGGGGTCGATGCTGCGGGCATTACGGACTATCTGCCTCTGGGCCAGAATCGTGCCTGGGGAACCCCGTACCCCAAGGGCGTCAAGCCGCCCGAGAAGGCGCCTGCGGGGCCGCTCGTTTATGTGGTCACACGGGGGTATCTTCGCGCAATGGGAACCAGGGTTGTCGGGCGCGACTTTACGTGGGATGACGGTCCTAAAAGTGAAAACGTTGTAATCATTAATCAATCCTATGCTCGGTTTATCTCGAGCTTGGCCGGGTGGCCCAATGGAGCAATTGGTCAGACGATCACTAGCGGCGGCCAAGACCTTCGCATCATCGGCGTTGCGGATGACGTACACGAAGAGAGTGTTGAGGGCCAGGCCGGGTGGCAGATCTACTACTCTGCTGCACAGCAGGCCTCGAGCGGCGCGCAACTTGTGCTGCGAACCAATCTACCCCCTGCCGTTCTGTCTAACAGCGTGATGCGCACCTTGCGCGCAATCAATCCAAAGCAGCCCGCTGCGGAATTTCGTCCGATTCAAATGCTCGTCGAGCATGCGAATTCACCAAGACGTTTTTTTATGATGCTGGTGGCGTCGTTTGCCACGCTTGGTCTGATACTCGCTGCACTCGGAATCTATGGCGTGATCTCTTACTCGGTGACACGTCAGACGCAGGAGATCGGGATTCGCATGGCCCTTGGCGCCGGTATGGGCCAGGTGCAGCGGCAGGTGCTTGCCGGCACCTTGCGACTGGCAATCATCGGCGTCGCGCTGGGTGCAGCGGCTTCGCTGTTTGTGTCGAGGATGATCGCTTCGCAGTTGTTCGCCACCGCGCCATGGGACCTGGAAACGTTCGTCGCAATGGCCCTGGGATTGTTGCTGGTTGCTGCGATCTCAGGTTACATTCCTGCCTATCGCGCCTCGCGCATTAATCCCATGACGGCGCTTCGCTCCAACTGAACAAGCTGCACCGCGTCTGTTGATTTGCTGCGTGCTTGTCGAGGGGGGACCGGTGCGATTGGCCTAAGGCGCCCTCAAAGCGGCGATGTGCAGCCCTCTGCCAGCTTAGGCCTGATGAGGGCGTCTCTTCTCGCTACTGTGTAGTCGGCAGTACGGACAAAAAAAGCGCCCCCCGGTTAGTCCTGCCTGAATGCGATCCAGGTCTGGTAAACCGAAGGGGCGAGGAGCCGCAATCACAAGAAAACGGCCCTGGGGTCGAAACCCACCGGATACGTTTTCTGGACCGATTGCGAATATATGCTGCAACGGATTTTAACAATAGGTTCCATCGGGTAGCGACCAGTGTTTTAAGGCCTAGTTGTTGATTCCAATGAGGCTTTTCTGATATGGACAATAGAATAAATGGGACGTATGATACGCAATGCGGGGAGTCGAACCCGTCAGGCGCGGAGATTTGTACCCAAGCTGCTAATGGGCGAGCATCGATCTTTGATTGGTTTAGCTCTTCGCCCCACGTTTCTTTCACTGCATAAGCGATGAGGAAGTTGCGGGTGCCTTGGCCAGTGCAGCCAGCGCTCCAGTGACTCGCGCGAGCGATTTGCCCCTTTAGGGATTTAGAGCCAATCAAGGAGTTACGATGGCGGTGGCGCCGAAGTCCCTACAAGAGATGGAGCAATCGCCACTCGCCTTCGATGGGGTTGCGGTCCGCGCCCAACTAGCTCGACTTCTTATCCATCCCTTGTTCGCAAACAGCAAGCGGTATCCCGCCTTGCTGGCTTACGTCGTCGAACAAACCCTGCTGGGCAACGGCGCTGAGTTGAAAGAGCGCAGCATTGGAGTGGAAGTTTTTGGACGCTGCACGAGCTACGACGCCAATGCTGATCCCGTAGTCCGCATCACCGCTGGCGAAGTGCGCAAGCGCCTGAGCCTTTACTATTACGATCCCACCCATGACGGCGAGATAATAATCGAGCTTCCGATCGGCTCATATCTTCCGGTCTTTCACGCGCCCGAACGTGCCCCCGAACCGAATGTTGTGTTGCCGGAACCGGAAGTGGATCAATCGGAACTGCCACCGAATGCCGGGGCGCCGCTTGCCCAACAAACGAAGCCGCATCGATGGAAATTGCTCTGGATCCCCGCTCTCGCCCTGGGCATGTGCCTAGCCGGTGTGGTGATCGGCTCACATTATCGACCCGCCCCTGCGGTACAGCCGCCCACCAGTATTGATCGTTTCTGGGAGCCGTTTACCGCCAGCGCAAATCCAGCGACCTTTTGCCTTGGGGAGCCGGCGAAGAACATCGACATGGACTCAATCAACTCCCTCGACGCGCCGGTCGGTCGCCCCGCACCGCCGCAACAGCTTTACGTGCGGCTGCATTTATCGGGGAACCTGGCACTTGCCGATGTAATTACGCTGACAAGGACGGCCGCGGCACTCGAAGCTCGACACAAGACGTTCCGCGTGGTGCCTGCCTCTGAAGCCAGTTTCGCGCAACTCCGCGAAGGCCCTATCGTCCTCATCGGTGCGTTCGACAATATATGGACACTTCGCGTGACCCAGAAACTACGTTTCGGCTTCGAGTCGAAGGATGGAGTCGCGCTGATCGTGGATCGCAAGAGTAACAAGAAAACGACATGGGCCACTGCATGGGATCTTCCTTACCAGAAACTGTCCCGCGATTACGCGATCGTCGCGCGCATTTATGACAGCACCACCGGCCAGCCCGTAATCATTGCAGCGGGAATTTCGGAAGAAGGAACCGAGGCTGCCGGAGAGGTGCTTTATAACCCGGTGTATCTAGATTCACTGTTAGCCAAAGCGCCGGCCAATTGGGAAAAGAAAAGCATGGAAGCCGTGATCGAAACACAAGTTATAGAAGGCCATTCAGGGCCGCCGAATGTCTTGGCTGTTGAGACTTGGTGATCCACAGCGAGTCAGCGGTGGATCCTCTTTTTTTCGCTTTCAGAATCAGATGCAAAATGTGCGTAGCCAGTCGACAAGAGACGGCAATCGTGGCCAATCGCAGAGGACTGATAACGCATCATCAGCGCTTGCACAATTTCGCCGCGATGATCCTGTGCAACCATCGGACAAGCAATAAATTGTTCTCTTAGTTGCAGGCACGGTCGGTAGCGACCGTGACGTGCTCTTTTAAGAAATAGAAATTATTTAGCTTTAGCTTTTTGCGCTGCCCAGCGTTTGCGCTGCGCATCGGCTATGCGCTTGCGTGCCTCAGCACTCAACACACGCTTCTTGTGCGTCTTGACTGCAATCTTTCTTGTCTTGCGTTCGATAACTGCAGGGCCAACTTTGCCTGTACCTGCGAGCAAGTTGCGGACCTCTGTCAGTCTTGTAATTTCAGCATCAATCTGGGCGAGAATGGAATCAATCGTCATAAGCAGAGGATACCTCAAGTCAGCGCTGATTCCTAACTGGGTCGACTTATGCCGCGCTTCACTGATGGATTTATTCCGCTTTACCCACGGTACCCTCTTTGTATGCCTTCTGCAAAATGAAGAACGCTTGTTTCTTCTGGCCTTGGTCAGAGATCAGGCCTTTGCGATTGAACTCGTCCTGCACTCCGACTAATGGCCTGTTGGGTGAACGGAAATCCATAAGTATCCACGGACTCACGCCCCTAAGTTGCGGGATGCGGTTGAGCATGGGTAACTGATGGCGGAAAATATTTGCTTGGTACTCCTCGGTCCAGCGATCATTTTCACCGCCATGCAGGCCGAACTTTGCATCCCCGCCAAACTCGCTCACAATGAGCGGCTTCTGGTATTCGATACGCCAATCCGTTACATCCGCTGTTTCAGGATGCTGCTCATACCAGCCGATGTATTCATTGACGCCGATAACATCGAGCGCCTTGCCTAACTGGTCGTCCACGATCTTGGTGTGTCCATCCGCGCGCACCAGCAGTGCAGCGGTAATCAGACGCGAAGGGTCCAACGCCCGCGCGCGCTCGGCCAGAGTAGTTATGAATTGAGTGCGAGCCGGAGTGTTCGGCGTTTCGTTGGCCATCGACCAGAGGATGATAGCCGCATGATTGCGCGATGTTCCTATCTCTTCGTCTAACTGCTGCTCGGCCTTGGCCAACACTTTAGGGTTATCGAATTGCAGCGCCCAATATACCGGGTTTTCCGACCATACCAGCAAACCCATGCGATCCGCTGCGCGCAGCATGGTCTCATCATGCGGGTAATGTGCGAGGCGAACGAAGTTACATCCAAGCTCTTTGGCCCAGCCAAGCAGTGTCTCGGCATCCTTGTGTGAGTAGGCGCGACCAGTACGATAAGGCGCTTCTGCGTGGATCGAAATGCCGCGCAAAAAGATGGGCTTTCCGTTGAGTAGAATCTGCGTGCCGCGGGCTTCCACGGTACGAAAACCCATCAGTTCCTCAATGGAGTCCATCCCCAGGCGTAAAGCCACTTTATAAAGCTTCGGCGATTCAGGCGACCAGCGCTGCAAGCTATTCACGTTGAAGTGAAATGCAGCACGACCATCCGCGCCTATCGCGGCGCTGGTCTTCGCGCCTAACTCGGGAATCTGAACTTCGGTATTCTCGCCGGCCTTGCCACCGATTACGTGAACCCAACCTTCGATTACCAAGTGGTTTTCATCTTTCCCTTCGGCCTTGCCCAGGTGGAGATCGAATT
Organism: Acidobacteriaceae bacterium; assembly: GCA_025350325.1. Lineage (GTDB taxonomy): Bacteria > Acidobacteriota > Terriglobia > Terriglobales > Acidobacteriaceae > Telmatobacter. Next base: position 37,931 of record JANXYB010000062.1, on the reverse strand, counting down.
GGTCGATAAAAGCTTCCGGCACTTCGATCAGCGATATCTCGCGCGTCAAACCGCCATAGTTCCACCAATCGGTTTCAAGGGTGGGAACGTTGTCTTCGCGGCGCGTGTTATCGACTGCTGCAACAATAAAGTTGCTACCCGCATGAATGGCGGATGTTACTTCACAGTTAAAGGAAGTGAATCCACCATCGTGTTCGCAAATCTTCTTACCGTTGATCCAGAACCATGAGTGATAGTTAGCTGCGCCTACATGCAGAAAGACATGCGAGTGCTCTTTTGGCTGAAAGGCAAAGTCACGCTCATACCAGATAGGACCTTCGTAGTAGAGTAGCGACTCCCGTTGCGTGTTCCAGTCACCCGGCACTTTGAGCTTCGGTGCCTTAGCATAGTCATACTCGATCGGAAATGGGTCTCCGGGCTTTGCCTTCTGATTCAGAAACCATCCATTCTTTTTTTCTTCGTGATGAAAACTGAACAGTCCAGAGAAATAGGGATCGACAATCGAACTCCACTCGCCGTTGAGCGAGGTCGCAAGACGCCGGTCAGCACTGGTTAAAACGATTGGTGCATTCTGCCCGTATGCAACGGCAGCCGCCAAAAGAGGAATCGATGTACATAGAAGCAGAATGCTCGCAAGCCCCCGAGTGACCGGAATAAATAGCAGGGAAGTGATTGGGAACGAGCGAACGATGGAGAGACACATGTGTGATTCCTCTGGCATGAAGTATTCCACCCAGTCGCACATTGCTTGATCGCAAGCAAGCACCCGAAAGGCGTGGACTGGCTATCTTATCGTTTCGCATCGGGTGCTGTATATTTCGCTGCGATCGGATGCTTCAATTGCGTACAAGTTCGGACAAGCAAAAGGGCAAGCCGAAATGGCCTGCCCTCAAGAATGAATCACGTCCGGTCGAAAGGTTATTGCGGACCCATATACATCACGTGCACATAGGTTCCTATGCGCGTGTCGTAAGCGAGGTACCAACCGTCGTGATCCGGATCGGGATAAATAACGACGTCATCGCCGCTCCAGTCCCAGTCCCCGACGTAGTCCATGTCAAAGGGCGCGACACTCCAATACCAATTGTTGAACCAGAAACGATCAGGGCCGCCTCCACCGATGCGCCACCGATGCGATGGCCCGAAGCCACCAGTGAAGCGCCCATGGGCCCATGGCTGCTCTATATGGTAGTTCTGATCGCCGCGGCCCGTGTCGTGGCCCACCCACCGATTGCCCCGGTCGACGTGGGGGGCATTGGGGTGGCCGGGTTGATCGCGGTAATCGCGGTGCTGAGCGCCTTGATCGCCGCGATCGCGCTGCTGCACGCCTCTGGTCATGTCGCCCTGATTGCGTTGCGGGGTTGCATGCGGTGTGCCGTGATATTCACTCGGCCCACGCGAGGGAGGCGGGGCCGGCGCGGGACGACTTTCATGTTCTGGACGTTGAGCGAACGCCAGAGCAGAGACAACTAGCAAAGCCGTCAAAGCAAACTGTGCTGCGCGCATGAATACCTCCATGGGCTTTGCGAGCTTGCAGTTTGGATACGCCGCACGGTTCCTCGCAAAGTCATGCCTTACACTACATCCAACACTGCACATTTGGGCAAGTCGCGACCCGCCATAAAGCGACGCCTCTACATGCCTCACGCGCTGACTGCGACAGGCGCGCGAAGCCACGCATACAACGGAAACCTGTTTGCCAGCTCCGCCACTTCTTGGCGAATGCGTTCTAGCGCGACGTCATCGTTACGCTGCTCCAGTGCCTTGCCAATCCACTGAGCGATCAGCCGCATCTCCGTTTCCCTCATGCCGCGCGTCGTGAGCGCGGGCGTACCGATGCGAATGCCGGAGGGCTTGAGCGGCGGATTGGTGTCGTAGGGAATCGCATTCTTGTTCACGGTTATGCCCGCCTTACCCAGCGCCAGCTCGGCCTCTGAGCCCAGGATGCCCTTTTCAAACACATCCACTAGCAAGAGGTGATTGTCGGTGCCACCGGAAACAAGGCGATAGCCAGCTTCCTGCAAACTCGTCCCCAGCACTTTGGCGTTGGCCACGATCTGTGCCGCATAGGTCTTGAACTCCGGTCGCAAAACCTCACCGAAAGCCACTGCCTTAGCCGCAATGATGTGAACAAGCGGACCACCCTGCTGGCCCGGAAACACTGCCTTGTCGATCTCTTTAGCGAGGCCCTCGCCGCAAAGAATCAGGCCCGAACGCGGTCCGCGCAGCGTCTTGTGGGTGGTCGTGGTGGTGATGTGTGCATGCGGAACGGGCGACGGATGGGCCCCACCTGCCACCAGTCCGGCAATATGCGCCATATCGAAGATGTAGACCGCGCCAACCTTATCGGCAATCTGCCGCATGCGCGCAAAATCCCATAGCCGCGGATAGGCGCTGGCGCCGCCGATGATCACCTTGGGTTTCTCGCGGTCCGCAATGGCCTCAAGCTCGTCATAGTCGATCAGCTCCGTTTTGCGGTCGACGTGATAAAACGTTGGCCGGTAAAGCTTGCCGCTAAAGCTCAACTTGTGACCGTGCGTAAGGTGCCCACCGTGTGCCAGGTCGAGGCCCAGGATGGTGTCGCCAGCCTGCAAGACCGCCATAAAGGCCGAGGCATTCGCCTGCGAACCGGAGTGAGGCTGCACGTTGGCATGCTCGGAGCCGAAAATCTGCTTGGCGCGATCACGGGCCAGGTTCTCGACCACATCGCTGAACTCGCAGCCGCCGTAATAGCGCCTGCCGGGATAACCCTCGGCATATTTGTTCGTGAAAATCGAGCCGGCCGCTTCCAGCACTGCTTCCGACACAAAATTCTCGCTGGCGATCATCTCTAGCCCTTCATGTTGACGAAGGGTTTCGTGGTCAAGTGCTTCAGCTACGGCAGGGTCGGCCTGGGCAAGGGAGAGAGCCATACGGTCAGTCATACAAGAATTCTATGGCATTTGAAGCGGTCGAGGACGATGAAAGTCCCGCGTTGGGAGTTGTAGAAGGTTTATAGAGGAAAGACGTTTTGACGCGATAGCAATGGGCCAATGCTACCGGGTCAGCGTCTGTTCGGCCACGGCGAGCACCCGGCGCGTCTTGTGATCTGTGAGAAACACGATGAGACGAAAAGGTCCGGCAAGCTGATCGTCGTGGGGCGTATCAGGTAGGTCAAGCCGCAATGCACGACCATCTACTTCAGTCCCAGCGTAGTCTCGAATGGCGCGCACCACAGCGGTATGATGCAAGGTTTTTCCCGCATTTTCTCCTCGCCGCACTGTAGATCGAGACACATCTTGTGCCACTGCCGCAACCAGCGATGCCTCGGGGTCGCTGGCGCCGCGTACTGAAAACTGCAGTGCACCGTTGAGCCAATGAGCATTTTGTATAGCAAGATCTCTCTTCACCGTCGCAGCCGCGTGGGCAACTGCTGTGCTTACAGCTGCGGCATCGCTGCCAACCGTCTGCTCTGCTCCATCGACCACCATCTGCGGAGTGTACGAACCTTCGAGCCTAAACTGCCCAACGTATTGCTTTTGCCTCTGGTCCATCGCGGCAAACGAGAAAGGATCGCGCCAGCCCAAGTAATTCCAGTAAGTCACATGTTCGCTGAGGACGATGGCCTCTGCACCGCGCACAAACTGGGTCGCATCGAGTCGCGCCAGGAGCGTATCGGCAGGCGGACAATCGGAGCAGCCTTCGCTGGTGAACAACTCAACTAGCACTGGCACCCGTTCCTTAGCGTGCAAAGGTACAGAGGTTTGGGCGCACAACCACGCTGTCGCACTGAACGTCGTCGTCACTAGAAGCAGAACGGACTTCGTAAGCCACATCGCTTTGTACCTGGAAAAATTCATTTGTATACTCCTATGTCGAGCCGCCTGAAGCGATACCAACTCGACGCGACGACCTTGACTATCGCGAGCCTCACCGTACTTGCAGATCATTACCATTGCCTTAGGCACAATCATAAGGTGAATGTTACCTGAGACCAATCACGGCAATCTCCAGGCGTAGCGGGTAACACGCCGCCAGATGGACCACTAACCCCTTTAGAATCAAATTTCTGCGGCCAAGTCTAATCGAATCAGATTTTTAGCGCCGGCCTCTGCCCTTAAACTGAACGAAACAAATGAGTTTCATCCAGATATAGGGGGGGGGAGGGGGTACCTCGATGTGGACTGGGAAGCGCCCTCCCGCCCGTCTACCTCGCATCCCTGTCGCTTGCCAGGCCGGTTATGCTGAAACCCATGACCGGCTCTCGCCTTCTTACCGCAGCGATTTTCTGCTATTCATTCATCGCTGTGCTTTTCGCCCAACCCCACGCAGCCCCCAACGCCATCAGCATCACTCCTCCTATGGTTGCGTCCGGTTCGCCGGAACTGATCCGTGTCTCTGCGCCGAAGGCCGGCAATGTTACAGGCGATTGGCTGGGAAGCAAGATCCAGTTTTTCCCCAGTCGCGATGGCCAATCATGGTTCGCACTTGCCGGTGTCGATGTTGAACAAGCGGCAGGCCCGAGCACGCTGCAAATTCACATCGAGACAAAAGATGGAAACGCACGCGATCTCTCGCGCCCCATCGAGATTCATCCAGCACATTACCGCACCGGCGCGCTCACTGTGCAGCCCAAATTTGTAGAGCCCGGGCCTGAAGAGGCAAAGCAGATCGCAGCCGACGTTACGTTCAAGACAAGAGTTTTTGCAACCAGCGCATCGGAGCCGTTATGGCACGGCAGTTTTCGCTCGCCCGTTCACGCCGCGCCTACCGACAGCTTCGGTACGCGCCGCATGTTCAACGGGAAGCTCGCGAGCATCCACAAAGGCACGGATTTTCGCGCTGCCAACGGGACGCGCGTGCATGCCGGCAACGCTGGAATTGTCGTGCTGGCGAGGCCGCTTTATTACGAAGGGAACTGCGTCATTCTCGACCACGGCCTGGGCTTGTACACGCTGTCGATGCACTTCAGCCGCATTGATGTCCACGAGGGCCAGCATGTAACCGCCGGCCAGATACTCGGTTTGAGCGGCGCAACAGGACGCGTCACGGGGCCGCACCTGCATTGGGCGGTGCGCTACCAGAATGCCTATCTAGACCCAACGAAGTTGTTGCGGATGAATCTGGGCACAGTTCGTTAGCGCGAGACTGGATCTTCTTCTGCCTTGGCGACAGACACCGACGGCACATGCGCCGCTGCTGCCTTTTCTTTGCGCAGTTGCTTGAACGCGCGATAGACAAACGACCCCATGTACCATCCGTCGATGTATTGAAAAGGCGTCTCACCGGTCGTGTAGTGACCGCAAGGTAGCACGCGCTGCTCAAAGTTCAACCCAACGCGACGGAAAGCATCGACCACTTGCAGCGAATACTCGAGCGGGAAGGTCAGGTCGTAGTCGGCGTAGACCAACAGTACTTTTTTGTCTCTACCGCCAGCTTCATCGCTGATGATCTTGTCGTAAAATCTGCAGGGGCTGGCGGCTGCCCACAAATCGCGAACCCGTTCTTGCGTGAGGCCCGCCTCGGCGAGAGCCTGTTTGATATGCCGCGTGCTTTGCCCTGCCCACACGACGTCTCCAAAAGATGTCGAAGCATGATTGAACGCATTCACGCGCAGGCGCGAATCATGAGCGCTGGCCAGAAATCCATAACAAGACCCGAGGCTGGTGCCAAGCACGCCGAACTGCTCGTAGCCTTGATCTTCGAGCCAGTCAATGCAGCACCGAACATCGACCACCGCCTGGCGACACGCTGAGAGGGTGCGCCCGATGTTTGCGCTGACAGCAAAGTCAGAACGCTCCAACTCCACCGGGCGACGGATATCGTGATAGGGCTTCGACAGGCGCAGGGCAGAAATTCCCATGCGATTGAAAATCCTGCACAGCGAATTGTGGCTGAATGCATCGGCGTTCCACTGCGGCATCACCACGATTGCCTGTCGAGGTCGCGAAGGGTCTTTGTGTTCAGGTGCTGGATACCAGCGCGCATTGACTAAATCATTTTCGGGAAACGGCGTGCGCTCCGGCGATGTGAATCGCAGAAACTGTGCCGGCGAAGTCTTTCCCTCGACCGCACGGCGCTTGATCTCAGCATCCTTGGCCAAAGTCTCGGGTCGCACATTGGTGGGAAACAGTTCCGGATGCCGCGATTCAAGCCTGAAGTCGGTGGGACGCTCATAGCCGAAGAAAATGTCGCTGCGGTCGATGAGAATCTGATTGATGCGCACCATGGCCGCTTCGGCGACGGCATCGTCAAGCTGGCTTTTCGCGTCGGGAACGGCAGCGCCAAATCCGTGGCTCTCGAGGAACGGAGCGATCCAATCGAATCCCCATTCGAGTGGCCGCACCACGCGATTCTCGTCGCGTGTCGTCAGCCGTGTTTCCCACCCGTACATCCAGCGCGCGTACTTTTCCTTGAACATGAGATTGATTCAAGTTTAGCAGCGGGAACCGCGTGCGTGGACCGACGAGCCTGGCACGAGCGTACCCAAAGTCAGGAGAGATGATGGGTGAAGCTGACAAGTTTCTTGAAGCTACGCGATTCATCGTCGGCCTCGATGCACCAAAAGCAGGAGAGCTGAACCTTCACACCACTCATCACGACCATAGCCATCATGAGTCGCATCTTCAGGCCGAGTCAGGGCTTTACCATAGAGTCCATGATGACCGGAAAAGGGGCTGGCGCGCGCATCGCATTCTTCGGCGGCAGTTTTGATCCCCCCCACTGCGGACATTTGGCAGTGGCGAAGGCTGCCCGCGTAGCTTTGTCCCTGGATACTGTTCTCTTCGCACCCGTCGGAGCACAGCCTTTAAAGCCGCTTGGCTCGACCGCCAGCTTCGAGGACCGGCTCGCGATGACGGAGCTCGCTATTCAGGATGAGCCGGGATTCAAGATTTCCCTCGTTGACGCGCCTGCGGTTGACCTCTCCAACGAGCCCGGAACTGCGCCAGCATCCATACCGAATTACACCATCGACACCCTCCATCGCCTGCAAGAAGAATTGGCACCGCAGGACGAACTGTTTTGCCTGATGGGTGCCGACTCGTTCCTGGGACTGCGGCGATGGCATCGCGGAGTTGAGATTCCTTTCTCTGCTCGTTTAATTGTCACCTCACGACCGGGGCAAGAACTGGGCGACTTGGCATCTGTACTGCCGGCTGGCATTTCCATTGAGCCAAACAAGGATGAGACGGGTGCATCCAGGGTTGAGGTAAAGACGTTTCAGCTGCGTGGACCGACGGGAGAAACGATGCAGCTTTATCTTCTGCCCGGCCTGGCTGTGGACATCAGCGCTTCTGAAGTGCGCGCCCAGGTGCGTGCGGCCCGGGGAGGACCCACGGGACGGAACGATTTGCTGCCCGAACCTGTGCTCGATTACATTGCCGCGCACGACTTGTATCGTTGAGAGCGAACTCAGGGCTGGACTCAAGTACGCTGTGCAGCGTTGCGCCGCTTGCCCCTGTCGTATCGACGGGCTACGATGAGGCTGGAGACATATTTCACCGAATGACGACCACCCTGGCACACGAACAAACCCGCATCCTCGTTCAGGCCGCTGTTTCAGCCTGCGAGGACAAAAAAGGTGAAGATACCCGCATTCTTGAGCTCGATCCGATCGACTCCGGGCTGTCCGACTTTTTCTTGATCACCTCAGCTACTAACGACCGCCAGGCAATGGCCATCGCCGACGAGATCGAGCATCGACTCAAAAAGGATTTTGGCGTCTTTCCCAATTCGGTTGAAGGTCGCCGTAAGGGCGATTGGATTCTGCTCGATTATGTCGATTTCGTAGTGCACATATTTCTGTCGGAGCGCCGCGCCTTCTACGACATTGAAAGACTGCGCAAATCGGCTCGCCCCATCACCCCGTCGGAATTCGATGCCGAACTCACTACCGCGCTGGCCGCCAAGACCCGTGCCGCCCGCGACAAGAAGGCCGCTGCGAAGCCCAAGAAAGCTGCGAAGGTTACAGCGAAGAAGCCGACAGTCAAGAATTCGGCTGCCCCTAAGGCGCCATCTCCGAAGAAGAGCGCAGCCAAAAGGAATACGACCAATAGTTAGCCCTCCGAGCTATAGGGTTGTACTAAGCGGTCAAGCAGATCTGAAACACCAAGGGCGCCCCTCGCGGGGCGCCCTTGGTGTGTACGTGGTTTGAGTTAGAAGGTAAAGGTACCCTTCAACTGAACCAAGCGGGGAGATGCATCGCCACCAAGAAACGCACCCAAAATCGAGGTGGGCGTGTTCGCCGTCGTGGTAATGAGTCCATTCGCGCCACCATCGTTCACGTCGGCCAGGGGAATCTGGAAGTTAGGATGGTTCATCACGTTGAAGAACTGAACCCCGATTTTCAGTTTGGCGGTTTCCGAGTGCGGAACCTTGAAGCCCTTGGCGATGTCTAGATCAAGGTCTGTATAGTTCGGCCCATAGAGCTGGTTGCGGCGCTGTTGGCCGAAGTCAGTGGAGTTGGCAAAGTGCGAGGCGAAATCGCAAGGGTTCAGCGTATGCGAAGCCCCGCCGCAATGGTGGTTGAAGTTGTTGTCGATCTGCCGGGCCCGAGGGGCGTTTCCAAAAGTGACGGCGCCGGTGTTATCGCCTACTGAAAACGGGTAGCCCGAATTGTGGAAAACGGTACCGGCGATATCCCAGTTGTCGACGAGCATACGGGGACCACCAAAGTGAGGAATGGTGACCGAGTAGTTGGCGCTGATGTAGTGGCGCGTATCGTAGTCCGCATTTCCATAGTCCTCGCGTAGATTGTAGGGGTTGGTCTGGCCGTTTCCGTTCACGCCGAACGCGTTAAATCCGCCGTTAGAACTCTCGTCGAGAGCGTGCCCGTAGGCATAGTTGAATTGGAGGGACATCCAGTTAATGTGGCTGGTGACAGTGCCGATGACGCCATTGTAGTTGGAGCTCGACCCGCTGTAGTATTCAGTGACCTGACCGAGCGCCGCATTCGGGCGTGAGGTAGGCAGACTCGCGTTAGATCCAGGCTGTGTCGGGTCGGTTTGGGTGTCGAATGCGTTGGGCAGGCGGGAAATCGGCTGGTGATAGGTATGATTTCCAACGTAGGTCGCCGAGACCACGGTGTTCCTCATGACCTGATGCTCGATGGCCATGCTCCACTCTTCGTAGGTGGGCAAGAAAACCTTATGCGCAACAGATGTAATGGTGGGGCGGCTAAAGACGCCGCCGGTTACCGTGCGGAGGCTCAAGTTCGGGCCGCAACCCCTGTAGCATGCGCCTTGAGAGAAGAGGCTTTGCAGCGCGTTGTTCGATTGGACCGCAATATCGTGTCCGCTGCCGGGCAGGGTCGAATCAAGAGGAACCGGATTTCCGAACGCCGCACCGAGAACGGCGAAGCGATCGACGTTGGGCAAGTTGGCGAGCAGGTCGCCCATGATTTGCGCCGGGAAGTAATCGGCGAACATGCCGAAGCCGCCGCGGACGGTCGTCTTCGAGTCAGCCCCGCCCGGGAGGAAAGCAAATCCGAAACGAGGCTCGTAAGCAACATTCTGTTGCTTAAAGAAGGCGCGCTTGCGACCGGAAGTGATCAGTTGGTTATAAGGAGTTGCTGCGGAGGTCGACAGATTATTGAAGTCCTGCGAGAAGTTTGAGATGCAATTGGTTACGCAGATGGGGTTAGAGTTGTGCTCAAGGCGCAACCCGGCGGTGATGGTCAGATTTGGAACTGGCTTCCACTGATCCTGCACATAGGCGCCCATGACATAGAGGGCGACTGGCTCGGAAAGGCGCTTGGGAAAACGCTCGACCCACTCGTCAGTGAACCCTGCGGCAAAATCGCCCTGATCGAGAATGATGTTCTCGCCACCGGCGAGGCTGATGTTGTGCTCACTCGCGGTGTAATCGGTGATGTCGTCGCGCCGCATGGTAAAGCCGAGCTTGATGTTGTGGCGCCCCTTGTTCCAGCTGAGGTCGTCGTTGAATTGGTAGCCAGTGACATTTCGACCCTGGGGGAAGACGAAATCGGCGCCGCCAACCCATGAGGAAGAGTTCAACTGCGCATCCCACTCACCGCCCGAAGCAGTGCCCTCGGGGATCAAAACGAAAGGAATCGACTTGGCCAAGGTCGTTGCACTGGTGTTGGTGAAGATCGCGCGGTAATAGCTGGCTCCGAAGAGAAATTGATTGGTGAGGTGTGAACTGAACGTGTGTGTTTCGCTCAACTGACCTTCGTAGGACGGCTGAGGACTCTCGGCGTCGAATATCGGGTTGAGGAAGCTCGTCTGCGTGGGCTGCACGCCGTGGTCCGATTTCGAGTGAATATAGAGGTGGTCGTTAGACGACAAGTTGAAGTCAAGCCGGTCATTAATGAGCCATTCGCGGCCGAAGTTGGTCGTCTGTCCGTTCCATTTCCAAGTCTGGGGATCCAACGGGTCAGGTGCACCCGAGGTCCAGTTCTTGGCGCCGTTGTAATAGTTGAAGATGTTCTGATACAGGGGGGCTTCAGCCGAGTTGCCGTTGTCCGCCAGGTTTCCGTAGGGGGCATAGATCGGATCAGCGGCGCCTGCACCTGCCAAAATTGCGGCTTGGTAGTTGGGACTGGGACCGAACGCTGTTCCGCTTACCGGAATAACGACGCGGATGCCTTCTGTGTCGATGAAGCCGAAAATCTTATCTCTCTTCAATGGGCCGCCGATGGCTGCTGCCCACTGGTTGACGTTGTCGAAGTTGCGCGGCGATCCGGACTGCTTGTTGAAGAAACTGTTCGCATTCAGTGCACGGCCATTCCACCAGTACACGAGGTTGCCGTGATACTTGTTTCCGCCTGAACGGGAAATTTCGTTGACCTGTGCTCCGCCGAGTCCACCGAAAGCAGCATCATAGCTGTTCGTCGTTACCGTGACCTGCTCGACGTCATTGTTGCCAAGCAATAGGTTGGTGGCGCCCGAGTTATTCAAGTTGAGATAAGGATCGCCTTCATATCCGCCGTTGACGGTGAAGGTGTTCGAAGTGGCGGGCAGACCGTTGGTCGAAAAGTTGCCGTAGCCACCCTGCGTATTCATCACCGCGCCGGGAGCCGTCTGCGCCACGAATGTCAGATCGTTTCCAGGGTTCGGCAGGTTTTGAATCTGCTGCAAATCGAATGTCGTTGAAATCTGCGCATCATCAACGTGAAGTAGCTGACCGGCGCCGGCGCTGACCTCGATCGTTGTGGACGCCTGACCTACAGTCAACTTGATGTTGACGGGGCTGATGGTGCCTGCCGAAACCGTCGCGTCAACTGTGGTGGTGTCAAAACCTGCGGCCGTGACCGCGACCTTGTACCTGCCGGGAGGCAGCAGCGGCACACGGAAGTTGCCTGATCGATCAGACATGATGTTGTTAACTACGCCCTTGTCCTGACTGGTAACCGTGACCTGAGCGTTGGGAAGAGAGGCGCCGGATGCGTCTGTCACTACTCCGGTAATGTCGCCAGAAATGTTGGATTGGGCAAAGGCAGATGGAGCCGTGGTGGTAGCCAATAGACCGCTAACTGCCAGAAGACCAAGAGTCAGGGCCGCGTTCTGCAACCGAGCAAATCTCATTGAGTTCCTCCAAAATCAATTTGGATTCGAAGTAGTGAAAATTTCGAAATCCTTGTGATGCGCATCTGCGGCCAGTCGCAAACTGGGGAAACGAGTGCCGCATAGACCAAAACTATGTCGCTAAAATCTATTTTTGTCCCTTGGACCGGCTGAGCGGGATAGCGAGTCCAGGAAAGGTAAGGGACGACAATCAAGAGGTGTTTATGCACGATGGTGGCCAATCGGAATTTTGCAATAACATATTTCGCTATATTGTTGATAAATAAATAATTAAGCTAATAGATGTGATCGTCGATGCCGAAGCCTAACCTATTAAAATCTGGAGACCGACGGCCTTACCTTCCATAAATGGTTACTTAAACGGTGGCGGGGTCAACTGGCTGAAGGGGTGGCGTGGATCACAATGTTGAAGATGAAGCGAAGAAGCGTGTCCGAAGCATAATTTTGCCGGCCACGTCAAAAGGGGCGCCCGTTGGGGCGCCCCTTTGGTATACGGCAGCCTAGAAAACAATGCTTGCCTTGAGTTGAATTAACCGAGGAGAAGCATCGCCGCCCAGGAACGCACCCAGAACTGAAGTCGGGGTACTGGCTGCGGCATTGATGGTTCCATTAGAAGGACCAAGGTTGACATCGGCGAGCGGTAATTGGAAGTTAGGGTGATTGAAGGCATTGAAGAACTGCGCTGCAACCTTGAGCTTCGCCGATTCCAGTTTGGGCATCTTGAAGCTTTTTGCGAGGTCCGCATCAAAGTCGGTGTAGCTCGGGCCCCAAAGCTGATTACGCCGCTGCTGGCCGTAATCGGTTGAATTCTGGAAATGGGCGGCAAAATCGCACGGAGTCGTGGCGTGCTGACTTCCCCCGCACTTGTGGTTGAAGTTGTTGTCAATTTGCTGCGCCAGCGGAGTTACTCCGTAGACGACATTACCCGTTGCATCTGTAACGGAGAAGGGATAGCCGGTGTTATGGAAAATAGTGCCGGCAAGTTCCCAGCCAGCGGTTAACACTTTTGGCCCGCCGAAGTGAGGCACGTGGATGGAATAGTTGGAACTGATGTAGTGCCGCGTGTCGTAATCGGCATTTCCGTAGTTCTGGCGCAAATCATGAGGATTGATCTGGCCAATCCCGTTTATGCCGAATGCGTTGAAGCCGCCGTTAGAGCTGGTGTCCAGGGCATGTCCGTAGGCGTAGTTAAACTGCATTGTCAACCAGCTAAGCCGGCTCGTCCCGGTAGCTTGCAGGCCGTTGAAGTTAGAGATTGAGCCGCTATAGAACTCAGTGACCGAGCCAAAAGCACCGTTGGGGCGTACCAGAGGCAGGGATGCATTGCTTCCGCTCGGATCGTAGGCGTTGGGCATGCGCTGCGTCGGCTGATGGTAGCTGCGATTGCCGACGTAGGTCACTGCGATCGCTGTATTCTTGGCAACCTGGTGCTCGATGGCCAAGCTCCACTCCTCATAGGTTGCCAGTTTGATCGAGTGTGCAACTGAGGTGATGGTTGGCCGACTAAACACTCCGCCGGTCACGTTGTACAGGCTGAGGCTCGTACCGCAATCCCGGTAGCAGGCTCCCTGCGCGAAGAGACTTTGCAGTGCGTTGTTTGAGGTCACTGCAATGGCATGTCCGCTGTCTGAAAGCGATGGATCCGTAGTGATTGTTGTTCCGAACGCGGTTCCGAGGACTGTGAAACGATCTACGTTCGGCAGGTTGGTGACCAAGTCTCCCATAATTTGTGCCGGGAAGGAATCGGCAAACATACCGAAGCCGCCACGGATGGTGGTCTTGGAACCGGGGCCCCCGGGGACGTACGAGAAACCAAAGCGGGGCTCATAGGCAACTTCCTGCTGCTTAAAGAAGCCTTTCGACATTCCGGACGACATCAGCTGGTTGTAGGGTGTTGAACGGGCAGTCGGAAGCAGATTGAAGTCTTCAGCAAAATTGCTGATGCAATTGGTGCGGCACAGAGGGTTGGAATTGTGCTCCACGCGGAGCCCTAATGTCATGGTAAGGGTCGGTGTTGCCTTCCATTGATCTTGGGCATAAAAACCCTCGACATAAAGAGCGATGGGGTCAGACAGGCTGCGCGGGAAACGCTCAGCCCACTCATCGGAATATCCGGCAGCAAAGTTGCTCTGATCGAGAATAAAATTCTCGCCGCCGCCGTTCTGAATGGTTCGGATGCTCGGGGTGTAGTCCGTGACATCGTCGCGCCGGAAGGTGTAGCCAAACTTCCAATTGTGCTTGCCCCGCACCCAACTAAGATCATCGGCGAATTGATAGCCGGTTACGTTGCGGCCTTGCGGGAAAGCGTAATCCGAGCCGCCGACCCAGTTGGAGGTACTTCCTGCCAGATCCCAATCAAAGGAGCGGATACATGCACTTGATGGATCATTGGGGTCCTGTTGCACGCAGCTTGTCGAATAGCCTGCCGGAGAGAGGACGAACGGAACTTTGGAAGTTCCAATCTGTGCGCCATTGGTGTTGGTGAAGATGGCACGAGAATAGCTGGCGGAGAAGAGGAACTGATTTGTGAGTACCGGCGAGAATGTGTGCGTCTCGCTCATCTGACCTTCATAGGAAGGCTGAGGGCTTTGCGCGTCGAACAGTGGATCGAGGAAGCTGGTCTGGGTCGGCTGGGTTCCGTGGTCAACCTTGGAGTGAATATAGAGATGATCGGAGGAGCTGAGGTTGAAGTCCAGGCGGCTGTTTACCAGCCACTCGCGCGCGAAGTTCGTCGCCTGGCCATTGAAGATATAGGTGTCAGGATCGTTCGGATCAACGGCGCCGGAAGAGAAGTTCTTGGCCTTGTTGTAATAGCCGAAGATCTGCTGGTACATCGGGGCCTGTGAAGATTGTCCGTTGTAGGCAAGGTTGCCGTAAGGGATGAGCCCATTGGGGTTGGTTGCGTCGATGGCGGGATCGATGGCCGGCGCGCCTAGGATGGCGGCCTGGTAGGCCGGGCTCGGTGCATATACGGCTCCGATAATTGGGATGATAACGCGAAGCCCTTCGGTATCGATAAATCCGAAAATTTTGTCTTTTCTGAGCGGTCCGCCAACCGCGGCAGCCCATTGATTGGCGTTATCGAAGTTGCGCGGCGAATTGCCCCGGAACTTGTTAAACCAGCTGTTCGCGTTCATGACGCGACCGTTCCACAAATAATCCAAGTTGCCGTGCCAGGCGTTTCCACCGGAGCGCGAAATCTGGTTGACCTGCGCGCCGCCCAATCCACCAAACGCCGCATCGAAGCTGTTCGTGGTTACCGTGACGGTCTCTACATCATTGCCGCCAAGCAGCAAATTCGTGGCGCCGGAGTTATTCAGGTTCAAGTACGGATCGCCCTCGTAGCCGCCGTTCATTGTGAACGTATTGGAAGTACCCGGCAAACCGTTCGTCGAAAAGTTGCCGTAGCCGCCTTGCGTGTTCATCACCGCGCCGGGTGTAGTTTGAGCGACGAAGGTCAAATCGCCGCCGGGGTTCGGCATATTTTGCAGTTGCTGCAGGTCGAAGCTCGTCGAGAGCTGGGCGTCATCCGTGTGCAACACCTGGATCTCACCGCTGTTCACTTCGACGGTGGTGGACGCCTGACCGATTGTAAGAACGACGGTCAACGGAGTGATGGTGCCGGCAGTGACTGAGGTCTCCACTGAAGTCGTTTCAAAACCTGCGGCGGTAATCGAAACTTTATACCTGCCCGGGGGTAGGAGGGGAACGCGATAGTCGCCGACGCGATCAGATAACACTGTTTTGACCGACCCTTTTTCGACGCTTGTCACCGTGACCTGCGCTCTCGGCAACACGGATCCATTTTTGTCGATCACCGTACCGACAATGTCGCCGGAGATGTTGGACTGGGCGTGCGCAAAAGGAGCCAGCGTGGTGGCCACAAACCCTGCGGCCAACAAAAGACTAAGCGCTAGAGCGGCATTATGGAACCGGGACAATCGCATTGAAAATCCTCCCCATCGACGGGACCCTGCAAGCTTGTTAGTAAAAGCTCGAGATCCACTTATCGTGCTCGGCGTCTCGGTCCAGTCGGGGAGAAATAGACTCGATGCGCAGTTAATATTGAAAGCTATACCAAAGAGATAAAGAACGATGTACACCCCGGCGGAGAGCAGAAGTGAAGATCATTCGATTATTGCATTGGGTTACTTACCCGACGTAGCTGCACGTATGGTGCCAAAGTTTATTTATTTCCGATTTTTTGTATATTATTGATAACAATACACTTTACTCGATTAGCAATTCAAAGCTTTAGTGGATTATATGAGAATCCGTAGGCAATTGTGCGTTGTGACATATCTCGAATGATTACATCCTGACCAAACCATTACCGATGAGATATCTTTGCGTGAATGCAATTAACACTCGCCCACGTCGGTGCTCGCCCCAGTTCAAAGGACGCGCTCGACGCGCAAGCGAGCATGTATATAGATAGGTGCTCCCCGCATGCCAAGTGTTCTGTTGAGGCATTTCGCAGCGAAGATGCGCTGCTCGAGTGGCTTGACCGGCAACAAGGACGCGTCCCGATGATCGCAGTCCTGCTCGATAGCCGTGGCCGGCAAATGACTTCGGAATCCTTCGCGGCGTGGCTGGGTCAGCACCGCGATAATGGCGCACAACACATTGTTTTCGCCATGGGACCGGCAAGCGGATGGTCTCAAAAGGCTCGCAGCCGGGCACAACTGCTGCTGTCGTTAGGGAATATGACTTTGGCCCACTCTGTCGCTCGGCTGGTGATGGCAGAACAGATCTATCGAGCATTTACAATCCTGACTGGCCACCCGTACCACACCGGACACTGAAAATTGGGGTCGGACCGATGAGGGGAGGGGCCAAGCTTAAGACCCCGGCGGCACTTCTGCTATCTGATAAATAAAGTCAAATCTGGAGCATCAAAGGACCATGACCGATTCGCGCAAGGGATTGATTCTGATCAACACCGGTCCCGGTAAAGGGAAAACGACAGCGGCCATGGGCACCGCCCTGCGCGCCGTGGGCAACGGAATGAACGTGCTCATGCTGCAATTTCTCAAGGGCTCGTGGCATTACGGAGAACTTGACGCAGTAAAGGCCTTCGGTAATCACTTCGTGCTCAAGCAGATGGGCCGTGGCTTCGTGAAAGTTGGCGGCGCTGAAACCGACCCCGAGGATATCCGAATGGTCGAAACGGCTTGGGCCGAGGCCCGGGCAGCCATCCTCTCGGGTGAGTGGGACATGGTGGTGCTCGACGAGATCAATTACGCCATCGGTTATGGAATGCTTGACCCAGCGCAAGTGGCTGAGACCCTGCGCGAACGTCCCGAGATGGTCCACGTCATCTTGACCGGTCGCAACGCGCACCCCTCGCTCATTGAGCTAGCCGACACCGTCACCGAGATGCGCGAGGTAAAGCACGCCTATCAGAAAGGTATCCTCGCCCAACGCGGTATCGAGTACTGACCCCATCCGCGCCTAGGCGTTCCCGCTTTCCGCGGTTTATTCTGCAAGATTCTTCGCTCCTTCGTTCCCTGGTCATCAGCAGACGATTGTGTGACGTATGTACGCGCTTTCTTTGTTAATTGCATCCTGCCAATTGCTCTCACCATTCACACAGAACAGTTCAATCCTATCGATCAGGCCAACGGTACCCTGAATTGCGTCTGCCTCGGTCTGTCGTCTGACGCCATCGCCCAGACCCCAGAGCTCTGCCAGATCCGTGACGAACATGGATTGATGCTGACGGCTAGGAGTTGAACCTGTTCCGATAGGAAAATTCCCTCAAATGAGGGCCCTTTTGCCCCATCCCCTACGCATACCAAGTCAAAATGCCCTCAAAAGCTCTGCTTTTGCCCAGCACTCGTGACTAAAGGCACGTATTGGGACGCGCTAAAGGTTCCTTATGGGGTTCAACGGCTGTACCATTCGCCTACAGGTACCGGAAATATACCGAATTGTTGCCCTCGCCGAGCTCGAAGCTTGGGATGCGGCGGATCCCGGTCTTAGCGCTTGACCAGAGACGTTTTAATTCAAAAGATCTCAGGCAGGCTAACCTTCTTGATTTCCGATCTTTGCAAGTGATCATGCCTTGATCGGCTCCCCGCAGCCTCGCGGCCGACAGGGTTGTTCCATTAAACCGAAATTCACCAGGAGAATTGGACCTATGGTGGGTAGCGGCGAGTTGATCATTTGATTTACTCGCAAATTGCAAGGTCCTAACGAGGCAGAGATCTGAAATGTCGACCACTGTTCAAGGCTCCGATTCCCCACTAGCCAGCATCGCTCGTATGTCAATCGCGTTGATCGGCCCCAACGATTCGAGCCGAACCATCATGGCCAAGGCGCTTCACGCGTCCCAGGACAGAGTCGTTCGGGAATTCGCCGACTATCCCGCCAAGTTAAGCGATGTGTCGCGCATGATGTCGCAAAATTTCGACGTCGTAATGATCGATCTAGATAGCGACGAAAGCTATGCCCTTTTGATCGTGGAGAAGATCGCAGCTCTCGGCAATACAACCGTAATGGTCTACTCGGTCAGAAACGATCCCAGTCTCGTGATGAGCGCGATGCGGGCGGGAGCGCGTGATTTCTTGCCGGTACCGGTCGAAGCGGCTGTACCCGAGGTTACGCTCGCCCCTGCTCCAGTCGCCCCACCGCCGGCGATACCGTCTGCTCCGCCAGCTGTAGTTCCAATTCAAACGCGCCCCGCGGTAACCAGGGAAGTGCCTCCCGCACGACCAGCGGTACCGCAGCGGGTCAGGGTTGAGAGCCAGGAACCGGACGAGAAGCGCATCTATAACAACTCCGCCTATGTAAGAGATCGCGCCACACCAGCGCCGGCAGCAGTAGACGTGCGCAAATCCGATAACTTCGCTGGCAGGACTAATCAACCGGAGCCCACCAAGGCACCCGCGCCGCGGCCTGCAATCGCAGGCAAAGTCGTCGAACCAAGTCCGCGACCGTCGTTCAAGCCAGACCTGACTACCAAGACCAGCCCGGAAAGTGTTGTGGCCAGTGCTGTGCCGGTAAAAGCTCCGGTTGCAACCGGAGGAATAGAAACAGACGCTGAGTTGCTTGCGCTGTTCCGCAACATCAAGGTGGTTGATGATCGCGACGTACCGCCCAGCAATCGAAAGAATTTGATTCTGATCGGGGCAGGCGCGGTGGCGGTCGTGCTTGTCCTGGTGCTCATCTTCGTCAATCCGTTCAAGCAGCGTGCCGCCTCACCCACCGCTACCCCAGCGCAGACAGCAGCGCCGCAGATTGTGAGTGCATCCAACGATGTCAAGACAGGAAAACCTGCACAGCCCGCAGCAAAGCCATCGCCTGATACACCGGTAATCAAAGCCGATGCTGCCCATGCGGCAACTCCGGAAGTTAAAAGCGCGGTACTGGATCCGCAGTTTATGGCACCCGGCAGGATCTCAAGAGATGTGAAAAAGGGTGGATCGTCAGAAGCAGCGCCCGCCGCTTTCACAGCCGGCGCGATGGATTCTGGCGGCGGTCTGCCCAGCAACTTTATCGGCAACGGAAACAGCAGGCCTAAGGTTGTGGGCACCGTGGCCCGCATCTCGGCCGGGGTAGCCGAGGGCATGCTGCTGCACCGGTCGCCAACCAATTATCCGGCCATCGCTAAAGACACCCGCGTGAGTGGCACGGTCGTATTAAAGGCGAGCATCTCCAAAACTGGATCCATTGAAGGGGTACGCGTGGTTAGTGGCCCCAAGTTGCTCACTGGCGCCGCCATGGACTCGGTGAAGACCTGGCGCTACAGGCCATACATGCTCGATGGGCAGCCCATCGAAGTTGAGACGACGATCAGCGTGATCTTTTCTCTCGGCCGATAGGTATTCGGCAAGCACGCGATGATCAGAGACGCTCGGACTCGTTGAGACGATGAATATTCACCTCATTCGCTACGACAGTTGACGATCGACTTGTCCGCGTCCCGGCTAAGAGTCGAGTAAGGCTTTCGGCCACAAAAGATCCCTGTCAGGGCCCTGTCATCGGGCATTTACAATTGCTGAAGACATATGTCCTGGTTCAAGCGTGAGAACGGCGAATACGAATCTGCTTCCGGACCCGACGGCAACGGGGATTCTGACGAAAAAAGGGTCCGTACCGAAGGATTGTGGATCAAGTGCCTCGGTTGCCGCACGGCCATCTGGAAGGCGGACCTTGAGGCGAATCTTAATGTTTGCCCCAAGTGCCAGCATCACTTCAAATTTGGAGCCAGGCAGCGCCTCGACCTGCTGCTAGATCCCGGTTACGAACTCGTCGATGGTGGCTTGCGTTCGACCGATCCACTAAACTTTACCGACATCAAGCCTTACAAGCAGCGTTTGCGCAAGGCCCAGCAGGATACTGGGCTCGACGACGCAATTTTGAATGCGGTCGGCCAAATGGGTCCCCATGCCGTGGTGGTGAGCGCCATGGAATACGGGTTCATCGGTGGATCGATGGGCGCGGTTGTGGGCGAAACCATCGCCCGCGCCGTCGATCATGCGCGCCTGGACCGCAAGCCCCTCATCGTCGTGGCCGCGTCAGGTGGCGCCCGCATGATGGAGGGTGTGGTGAGCTTGATGCAGATGGCCAAGATCTCCACCGCCCTGGGCCAATTGGATGACGCTAAGGTCCCTTACATTTGCGTCTTAACCGACCCCACCACGGGTGGCGTCACCGCCAGCTTTGCCATGCTCGGCGATCTGAATATAGCGGAGCCTGGCGCTCTGATTGGTTTTGCCGGGCCCCGCGTTATCGAGCAGACGATTCGCCAAAAATTGCCCGACGGATTTCAGCGCTCTGAGTTCCTGCTGGAAAAGGGTTTTCTCGATGCGGTGGTGCACCGGCGCGATTTGAAGGACTACCTGGTGAGGGCTTTAGACTTTCTTCGCGCCGAACCCGTTATGCAGACCGCCAGCGAAGCAGGCGGTAATTCGCAATGACGTTGCGGATTCGCTGATTCAATCACCATCCCTGAGATAGACCCTGTCACGAAGTAGACTGTGTTCGGTCCTTCGCGTAACTTCCGTGGAGTTCTCAAAGGGTGTTCGCATGTTCGAATCTCATCTTCGCCAGCGCGTCGCCATGGGCGCGTTGCTTCTGGCAGCCGTGGCAATCCAGGGTCAAACTCCGCAGCCGACATTCAATTCACTCCCGCCAATCGCTTTCGACAACAGTGGCCCCGTGCTCCGCGCTTACGCCGATCCGGGTAAGCCCTTTACCGTAGCCGGAGAGCGCGGCGTGCTGGCGGGCCAGCAGGACGGAAGTTTTGAATCTTGGGTGTTGCCGGTCAAGCTCCTGTCGCACTTCTCAATCGAGGCGGAGATTGAAGGCTATACCGTCCCCATCGACGTAAATCGCGAGGCGGCGGAAATCGAAGTGCGCCCCGATCGCACCATCCTCACTTACAGCCATATCGGATTTACCGTACGCCAGATCATGTTCTCTCCCAACGACGCGCCTCCGGGGACAGGGCCGGTGGTGCTATTCGAATTCGACTGCGTGCGCCCTACCAACTTCACCTTTCGCTTTACGCCCAACCTCGACTGGATGTGGCCGCAGCGTAATGAAGGCGTGCCTGGGGTCGAGTGGGATCCACGCGGCGGATTTTACGTGCTCCACACCGATTACGGCGATTTCGCAGGTGCAGTCACGATTCCCGGTGCGCAGCCGGGCGTCCTCGCGCCTTATCAGGAACGTCCGCAAGTGCACCCGGTTGAATTGAAGCTGCATATTGATCCGATTCGCGATCACGGACGGCTGTTTCCGCTGTTGATGGCGGTTGCGACCAAGCAGGAGGCGGCAACCAACGGCGCACTGGCCGCGACCCTGATCAAGCTCAACGGCACCGTCGCCAGCGACTACCGGGCGCACGCCGAAAGCTACAAAACGCTGCTGGCCAAGGCCACCTCTATCGAGACACCCGATAAGGCTCTCAATGAGGCGTTCCAGTGGGCGGTTATCTCGATTGAGCAGTTGAAGACCAAGGCACTCCCTACGGATGAAACTGCATTGGTCGCCGGCTACTATGCGTCGGGGGATTCGGCGCGACCGGGGTTTGGCTGGTTCTTTGGCCGCGATGCCCTCTACACCCTTTACGCTGTGAACGGTTTTGGGGATTTCGCGCTTTCCAAGTCCGAGCTGGAGTTCCTCATCAACCGCCAGCGCAACGACGGCAAGATCATGCATGAGTATTCGCAGACCGCGGCGGCGCTAGATTGGAAGTCGTTCCCATACATGTATGCCGCGGCTGACGCGACGCCGCTCTTCCTGCTCGCTGTGGCTGATTACGTTAAATCAAGTGGCGACGTTCAATTCCTGACGACCCATCGCGATGCTATTGAGAAAGCATGGACGTTTGAGACTAGCCACGCGCCCGGCCCCGATAAGGGCGGCAATGGAATCTACGAAAACACGCAGGGGACGGGCTGGGTTGAGAGCTGGCCAACAGGATTGCCACACCAGGAAATTTATCTCGCCCTGCTCGATGAGCAGGCGTCGCGCGCGATGGCGCAGGTTGAAGATCTGCTCAACGATGGAAAAAAAGCAGAGGGATCGCGTCAGCGCGCCGCTGCCATTGGCAAAACTATCGAGAGCCAGTTTTACGACCAACAGAAATTGTGCTATGCATTCAGCCGCAATGCCGATGGCTCGCTTGACCGCACCAGCACGGTTTATCCGTCGCTTGCATGGTGGAGCAGCGTTGCAGCAGGAGAACAATATATCGCGCAACCTAATGGTTGCTTAAAGCAATTCGCCACGCACACACTCAACACCGATTGGGGCCTGCGCGATGTTTCAAATGATGAAAAATACTACGACGGCACGAGCTACCACCAAGGCTCAGTGTGGCCGCTCTTCACTGGATGGGCGGCGCTCGCCGAGTATCGCGGTGGGCAACCACTGGCCGGCTATCAGATGCTGATGGAGAACGCCAACCTCACCCGCGCGCAAGATCTTGGGTCACATACTGAGCTATTGTCGGGAGATTTTTTTGTCCCCTTTGGACGTAGCACCAGTCACCAGCTATGGTCTTCAGCAATGGTCGTCACGCCGACCTTGCGCGGTCTCTTCGGCATCGACATCGACGCGCAAACAAAGACCATCACTGTGAACCCGCATCTGCCAGCGAGCTGGGACACTGCCACAGTGATGAACCTGTCGCTAGCCGGGGAAACAGCGGCGCTCTCTTTCGCTCGTAACAATGATCAGTTAGAAATTTACTTATCTCAGACCAATGCCGGCGCGTGGCATCTCCGCAGCGATCTACCCGGCGCGACGGCTGGCCCCCTCGACAAGAAAGACGCCAAAAAGGTTCACATCGCTGCGCGAACAGGGCTTCGTGTTCCCCTCCCCGCAATTGAAGTTGACGAGACGGCCGGGCCGTATGCCGCAAGCGCGACCGAATCCGTTTCCCTTCTCAATAAGCCGCCGCTTCCCGGTGCAAGAACGAGCCGGTTTCGCATTCTCAGTTCGAATTATTCACAGCACAATCTCGTGATCGCTGCCGAGGGTCCGGCGGGCAGCGAGGGATTGGTAACGTTGATTCGCCATGGTCGAATCGACCCCAAGGTATCTACCAGCCCAGCCGCTTCCGCTGCCGAGGAGCGGCAATACGCAACCATTTCACACCGGGAATGCGATGCCGACCCGTACGCATGTAAGGCTCTGCTGTTGACCTTCGACTTCCCGCCGGGTGAAGGCTGGAAGACGATCACCGTTACGCTGACTTGGTAGCCAGCGTGTGAATGGACGCGCGTTGCCTTAGGCACCAGGACCCGCATCGGCCTTCCGGTCTGACACCATCTCGTCGCGAGGTTCATCCTCGATATTGCCTTCGAGGACATCTTCTGAGCGGGCTACTTCTGTATTCGTGTGATGTCTGCGAAGCTGGGCACTGGTGTCATCCCGGCCGGGGTCCAAAGCTCGGGCACCCATGCTGGGTTGCATTGGACCCACCTCGGTATATTCCGCAATCCGTTCCTCGGCTACATCGTCGACCACTCGGCCTGATCCGTCTTCGTTATCAGGCATCGAGTCATCCTGCAACAGATTCACCTTGAGTGCATCGACTTCTTCTTCTGTGCTAGCGTCGAGTGAGTCGACTTCCTGCGCGAGTTCGCCCTCATACAAGGCAGGATCCTCGCCAGCGCCGCCGGTGATGTTTTCGAGCCTTTCCAGCAGAGACTCTGTCGCGACGTCATTTCCTGCCGCGGGTGCCTCGTTGTTTTCGTCGTGGCCATAGACCGAGCTTTCGCTCAGATCCACTCCCTCGTGTTGTCTCTTAGCCATCTCAGTCCTTCCGCTCCCCAACGTGCGATAGCCATCAGGGATGGTCGTTTGAATATACGACCGCGTCCAATGTTGTCTGATGCGTTCTAGTGCTTCGGCGATCTAGGGCTTCCTCGCACACCTTGACCCGTAATAGGAAAAGCACAATCTTGTTGGGGAAGAATATTCAAAGCAGTGCGCAAACACGACAGCCCGGCATCGCTGCCGGGCTGTCATCATTTTCCTTATTGGGATTGGCCAACCGAGACGCCAGGCTTGTTGTGCTCAATAGGCAAGCCACTGGAACCAGATGGAATTCGCGTCCTGCGCAAAGGACTTTGATAGCGATGTGCTTCCCTGTGTCATAACGATATTCTCGTTGGGTCCTGCGCTGTAGTTGATGGCATGCGTCGATCCACTCCGGTAGGCGTAGGCATCATCCATGTACGTGTAGGCGTAATCCGGCAGCGGGTTGGTGAATGAGCCGCCCACTTCTGTCCGCTCCACGATCCACTCAGCGGAAAGCCCGGAGAACTTCGTCTTGGGAGGAATGCTCAGCGATGCCGACACCGACTTCCTGGTGTTGTAGTTCGCCATGTAATAGAAACCGGTGATGACGCCATTCTTTACTCCGACGGCGGAGTAGGCGTAGATCACATCTCCCGGCGCAACGGGGAAGTTCGGAATGATCACTTCTGACTCAGGGATGAACTCGATCCACGCATAGTAGGTGGCCTTACCATTCGTCCATTGCTGCTCTGTTCCGTCCTGAATAAGGTCATTGCACGTGCAATTGCCATCGATGCCGACCCACTCCGACATGTAGCCGTTGATCTTTGAGAACTGGTTGTTGACGCTAGGGACGATCCATAACCCCACTACTTCATCGAATACGGGCGATCCGCCGATGAGCGACCATCCACTCCAATTGCCCGAGGTGCTGTGGGCGGTGTTGTTGACGGTTTGGGACGTGCCGGTGCGTTGATTGGGGCGATGAAAACGATCGGTCTTGACGAGCTCCGGCGTGATGCGGGTTGTCGAGACCGCCTGCAGCCAGCGGGAATAAGCCTTGGTATCGCTTTGCTCGGGCCGGCGCGGATAACCAAAATCCTGCAACTCTGATGCGGTCGCGGCGACCGGATCGAAGCCGTCAGGAACGCTGTTGTATGTGGTGGCGCCCACGATGTTGGGCAGGTTAACTTTGGTTTGGAAGTCTTGGGCGTGGACTGTCACGCTGCCAATCATGAGGGTTGCGGCAACTGCGAGTGTCTGGGAAATAGAGTTATGCATGACCTCTCCTGTGCTGGTGCTCTGCCTGGTTGAAGGCCGGCGGGCGGGTTTGCCTCATGTCGGACAGGGTTGGGAATCTTTGGGATGGGTTTGTCGTTCATGCTTGCCGGCGGGGAACTAACGTGCCGGAATAGTACCTGATATCAAAACGCAGATTCAAGCAAATTCTATTTGAAATATATTGTCGTAAGTTGTTGAAATAAATTGTCATACTGCACTTGCCAACCCCTCCGTGTGGCTGCGTCTGATGAGTGGTTGGAGGGGCATGTAGCGCCAATTGCAGACACACTTTCAAAGCAAAGTACGCATCTTGCGGTCAAGGTCGATCCGACAGTCACGAGGTCGGTACTCTCGGCCAGACACGAAGGCCCGGCATTGTTGCCGGGCCTCTCTCTTCACTGCGGCGGTTTGCCTCCGTCAGATACGCATAGGCATGAGGACGTAGCGGGAGCGGTACTCGGCGTCTGGGTCTTCGGGGCGCATCTGGCCCGCCGACTGCGAGTCCTTGAATTCGAGCCGCACCTCACCCTCGTTTCCTAAAGCCTTGAGGAAATCGATGATGTACGTCGAGTTGAACCCCACCATGATCGGGTCGCCTGCATAAGGCGTGTCGATGGTGTCTTCGCTCTCGCCGGACTCGGTCGATTGCGAGCTGATCTTAAGCTCATTGCTCTCGAGGCGCAGCCGAATCGCGCCAGACCGCTCGTCGGCGAACTGCGCAACGCGCTGGATGGCCGCTGACAGCTCGCTTGACCGCACCACGGCGAACTTGGTGTTGTCGCGCGGCATGACCGCCTCATAGTTGGGGAACTGGCCAGACAGGCGACGGGTGCTCAAGGTGCGATGGCCTATGCGGAAGAACAGCGTGTGCTCATCGTCGGCAAACTCCACTTTTTCGGCATCGGTATTGGCCAGCAACTGCTGTAACTCTTGCAGCGCCTTGCGCGGAATCAGCACGCGCTTTTCGCCGCTGATACCGTCGATAGCCTCGCCTGGCTTCTCGACAAATGACAGGCGATGCCCGTCGGTCGCGACCATGGCAAGCGACTCCGCCTTAAGCACCAGGAGGGCGCCGTTAAGCGTGTAGCGCGACTCCTCGTTTGAAATTGCAAAGATGGTGCGCGCGATCAAAGTTTTAAGAGCCACCGCCGGAATGCTGCACGACGCCACTGCGGGAAACTCGGGTACCTGCGGGTAGTTAGCCCTCGCCATACCCACCATCTTCGTGTTAGAACGGCCCGAACGAATCTGCACCCAGTGGTTATCGAGAAGCTTGATCGAGATGTCGCCCTCGGGCAGCAGCTTGATGTAGTCGTAAAGCTTGCGTGCAGGGATGGTGCAGGAACCTGGCTTTTTGACCTTGACCGCGGCGCTGGTGCGAATGGCCTGGTCGAGGTCGGTGGCGGTGATATTGAGCCTGTCGCCCTCCGCTTCAATCAAAAAATTCGAGAGGATAGGGATGGTGGTTTTGCGTTCCACAACGCTCTGCGTGGCAGTGAGTTCCTTCACCAGTTCCTGGCGGCTTACGGTAATCTCCATCGTTACCCCCTGTACGGCCGGCTTCTCGACTTCTGTTTCCACGATTGGCATCCTTACCCCTTCATCCCCGGCGCGCCTTCACAATCCAAAAAAGCGCTGGCCACACTCTACATCAACAGACGGGCTCGCTGGAACGCCTGTCGGTTGTCGTTCTTGATTGTATTCATCTTCACTCAATTGCGTTCGTGGAAAACAAGGCTGGTTCTCTGGATTCTGCGGCTTCTACTCCGGCGAGCTTGAAACTCAAATTCCGGACGCCAGGTTTCTGCGGGCTAGTCTGAGAATGAGAGCACCTCGGCAAGAACATACTTTTGCAGTCATATCTGGTCCGTGCGACGGGGTATTGATAAATAGGCTATATAAATTTAAAAACAACCAGTAGTACCCGTAGTCTGGCCGGAAAAGTGGATATTGTGGCGAAGTCGTCTAGATGGCTGGGCTTAAACAGGGTGAAAGTTTTCTAAATCGTGGCGGTGCAATTCAGGGGAACTGGAAAACCGGCTATGGCTCTAAACAATATGACCCATATTCCCACCATTCCCACAAGGGGAGCAAAGAGCCCTGTGGGAACCATGACGTTTATGTGGAGTGCCAGTCCTGGCCGTTTCAGAGCAATAGTTTAGAGCGACCTAGACTTCCACAAATCGGCTAAGTCGTACCGAATATAAGACGCGCCCCCCGTGGCTATATCAAGACTCAGTTTTGTGGCATCGCAGTCGACTTTCGCTTAGAAAGCGACTGCCTAATCCGCTTCCGGTCCTCTTGAAAATTAATTCGATCGGATCTAGAGCCTCACCCCTTCCATCCCTCATCCAGGGCTGGACAACCTCCTGATTCCCATTCCAGAACCCGGGCGACAAACGTTGTGCCCTGCCCATGATCAGAACCTCAAGGTGCTCTTAAACTTGAAGGGGAGGAGCGCGCCATGGCCATCGATATCGCGAGTCTTGAAAATCAACTCGTGCAGATGTCGGCAGAGAGTGCGCCGGGACCCGACTTCTGCCAGGCGATTGCGGAGTTGGCACGCACCGGCCGTTTTGCGCAACTGAGGGAGGCGCTTCCAGCGGTCGTGTATGACGAGCTGTGGAATCGCTATCAACAAGCTCCGCAGGCATTCGTCGCGAGTTGGCGCATGTTGGCCGTCGAAATGCGGCAGGGCTTCATTCAGCACGCTCGGCAGCGTTTGACGTCGCTCACCCGCATACAACGAGCAGGGGACGACACGGCGACGCCGGCATGGAAGGACATTCAGCGCGCCCTCGATGGGCAACAGAACGATCTGCTGCGGGCCGCATTTGCCATTGAATTGTTAGAGTTGGTCGAGCCGGCCGTTCTGCGTGCCACGCACCTGCGCGAGTGTGTAGTCAACGCCGCAAGTTCAGAGGATGCCGACCGCTACCTTGACGAGGCGACGCGCTGCTACTTCTTCGGCCTCTATACCGCCTGCGCGGTGATGTGCCGCTCAGTCCTGGAGGAGGCTCTGAAGGAGAAACTGCCTGCTCAACTTGGTAGCCACGTGCTTTCACGCTATCGCAATGGCGCCACCCTGGGCAACTTACTGCACGAGGTCAACAAGAACATGCAGATGTTGGGGCTTAACGCAGACTTTACGCGCGTAGCCAACCAGGTAAACGACGCGGGTAAGAAGGCTGTGCACCAGAATTTGCTCACGGAAGACCAGGCCCGCATCTGCCTGCAGAACGCGCGCCAGGCGCTGCAGTTATTGTTGCGTCAATGACCACCATCTGCAGGTTTCGGTAGATCGAGCGATAAAATCCCGTAGCAAATTTCATCACGCTATTGGCCTGAACAAACACAACGGTAGATGGCTTTTTCAGTCTTAAGCCGCATATATCGCAGGGATGCTGCGGATTTCACACGAGCGCAGCCGGCGATGTCTGCTCTTCTATACTGATCCTGCTCATGTCTTATCAGGAAGCCATCGAACAACTCAGCGCCATGGCGCCGGAACTTTTCACGAAGCCCGGGCAGGCGCGGCGCAAGTTCTCGCTTCACGAGATAGGCATTCTGTTGGCGGCGCTCGGCAATCCTCAGCATCGCTTCGGCGCAGTGCTGATTGCCGGTACCAACGGCAAAGGCTCGACCGCGGCCACGCTCGCATCGATTCTGGTTGCCTCAGGCCTCCGCACCGGTCTCTACACCTCGCCCCACCTGGCCCGGCCCAATGAGCGCATACGGGTCAACGACGACGAGATTGAAGACGATGCGTTTGCGACGCTGTACTTCCGCACGCAGGATGCGGCGCAGCAACTGGTGCGCGATGACAAGTTAGAGCAAATGCCCAGCTTTTTTGAAACAGTCACCGCGATGGCGTTTCAACATTTCAGTGATGCGCAGGTGGCTATCGCGGTGCTTGAAGTGGGTATGGGCGGCCGTCTCGACGCCACCAACATCGTTGACCCGGTGCTCTCAGTGGTTACCGATATTTCGCTCGATCATACTGAGTGGCTGGGCTCTACCATTGCGGAGATCACACGTGAAAAAGCCGGCATTCTGAGGCTGGATGGCACCCTGATCACGCTTCCGCAGCATGCCGATGCCAATCGCGTGCTGGGCGAAGTGGCCGCTGCTCTCGACGTGCGCGCGGTGAGCGCGGTGCCCTACATGCCATCAATGAGTGTTGGTTCAGACGCGCAGTATTCTGTCGAAGTCTTTGATAGAGCTATCGTGGTTGATTCTCCTTTGCGCGGCGCGCACCAGCGACGCAATGTTGCGTTGGCAATAGCAGCGGCCGTTGAGCTTAGAGAAAACCACAATCTTCCCCTTACCGCTGCGTCAATTGCGGCGGGCATTCGCGACACTCGTTGGCCCGCGCGACTAGAGCGGCTATCGATCGGCGGTGCGGAGTGGATCCTCGACGTGGCTCACAATCCGGCGGGCGCATGGGCGCTCCGGGCAGGGTTGCGCGACGCGCTTGGCGATGCGCCGATGAGCACCTTGGTATTCAGCTGCTTGCGTGACAAGCCGCTCACGGAGATGGCGCAGATTCTTTTCCCCCTCTTCAAGAACGTAATTTTTGCTCCGATCCACAGCGCCCGCGCCATTGCAGTGAGTGATCTGCTCAAGGCTGCCGCCTCCTTGGAAGTCCCTGCAACGGCTGCTGAGTCGGTGTCGGCAGCGATTGAATTGGCGCGGCGCCAAAATGCTGGCGGCATCGTTGTCGTTTCTGGATCCGTATACCTGGTAGGCGAAACGCGCACCCTGCTTCTGGCGGAAGTCGATCGCACACCGAAACCGGGATTGGATGAGCGAGGCCAACTTCCATGAGTCGTCCGCCCGATCCCCTGCCACGCTTGTACCGGTGGCGTAGCAACCTCATCCAGATTCCTGCAGGAGCGATTGTAACGGCGGTATGCGGATCGCTTGCACTGTTGGTTTCCGTTTTTGACAAGCGGGGCCTGGTGCAGCATCGCATTGCCCGGGCCTGGGCGCGGGCACTCGTGTGGTGTTCCGGCTGCTCGCTTGTGATTCACGACAAAGAAAATCTCAATAAGTTCCCGGTCGCTGTGTATGCGGCCAACCACACTTCGTACATGGACACACCGGTAATCTTCGCCGCGCTGCCATTCCAGTTTCGGATCTTGGCCAAGAAAAATCTTTGGCGTATGGCGTTCATCGGATGGTACTTAGCTCGTTCTGGCCAAATTCCGATCGATACCGATAACCCACGAGCTACCATTTCGAGCCTGGGCGTAGGGGTCAAGGCTTTACGTGCAGGAATGCCTCTTTTTGTCTTTCCTGAGGGCGGTCGTACACCAGATGGGGAACTGCAAACGTTTCTAGCAGGCGCGGCCTACCTGGCAATTCGCGCGCAGGTGCCGCTTGTACCTATAGCGCTTAGCGGCGTGTACGATCTGCTGCCTATCCACACTCACCACTTCTACCCCGGTACCCTCATCTTGACGGCAGGGCAGCCAATCCAGACCACCGGCATGACGGCGCGTCAGACTGAGGAGCTCACACACAAGCTCAAGGCAGCTGTTTGTGAACTCAAAAAATCTAACAAAAATAGTCTCGTCACAAGTTAAATGCAATAGTATGAATTACTTAAAGGATTATTTTGATCTCTCGTACCCGTCTTGGTAGTTAGGCTTACAATATTCTCCGAATGAGCATTCGCATCGCAATTCCCGAGCCCACCTCCAGCGACACCGCCTACAACCAGCGCTCGCTGCCGCAATATGTGGCGGCCCTGCACGCTGCCGGGGCAAGCGCCACTGTTATTCCTCTCCACGAGAGGCAGGACCGCGTCGCTAAGCTGCTCGCTGGCGTCCAAGGCATTCTGTTGCCCGGTAGCGGCTATGATGTTGACCCACAAAGGTTTAACCAAGAACGCATTGCCGAATGTGGTCCGGCCGATCCAGGTCGCACCGCGGTCGACGAACTGCTTCTGCAGGATGCTTTCAAT
The DNA here is from genome assembly GCA_025350325.1 of Acidobacteriaceae bacterium. Taxonomy (GTDB): domain Bacteria; phylum Acidobacteriota; class Terriglobia; order Terriglobales; family Acidobacteriaceae; genus Telmatobacter. The sequence continues at coordinate 6,896 of JANXYB010000062.1, read as the reverse complement.
CTTCACAAGCCGGTTCTGGGGATATGTCACGGAGCCCAAACTCTGAACGTCTGGTTGAATGGCTCGCTGATTCAAGACATCGAAACTGAGGTAGGCAAGGCCGTGAACCACCGCCCCGGGCGGGATGTTGTCGCAGCGCACGCTCTGCACATTGCCGCTGGATCAAAACTGCAAAGGATCATGCCCATTGATGAGGGCGCAGAACCAAAAGTGAATTCGAGCCATCATCAAGCCGTTGGGCGGGTCGGTGACAACCTGTTGATCAGTGCAACCTCTATCGTGGACGGAGTGATCGAGGCCGTCGAGCTGGATTCAACTGATCATTTTGTATTGGGGGTGCAATGGCACCCGGAACGCACATTTGCGATCAGTTCCCTTTCACGAGCTATCTTTAGTGCGTTTGTGTCTGCAGCTACGGCTTGGGAGCCGCGGCGGGTGGCAGCATCCGTCTCGAAAGGATGACTGAAGACCTGCACACTCATGAACTGCGCGCTCAATCAAAGCTCGTACACTTGATCGTTGCTGCTGGCCTGCCCGCTTTGGGTAGCGATCTCGTTTCCAAATTTAACGCCTATCTTTCGCTGTTGATGCGCTGGAATAGCAAAATTAATTTGACTTCTGTGAGGAGTGGAGAGGCGATTTTGTCTCGCCATTTCGTCGAATCGATCGCTTGTGCGGCAGCGCTGCCGGCAGGGATTGCGACCCTGCTTGATTACGGCTCTGGTGCTGGCTTCCCTGGCATACCCATCGCCCTATGCCGCCCCGAAATAAAAGTAACTCTCTCCGAGGCGCACATGCGGAAGGCAGCTTTTTTAAAAGAGGCGGCACGCGTTCTCGACCTCTCTGTGCGGGTGCACGATGCGCGAGTTGAGACGTTGGCCGACACGTTTGATTGCGTTACGATCCGAGCGGTCGATCACATGAGTTCCGCAGTTAAGCTAGCTGCTATGCTGGTGCGGCCCGGCGGGTGGTTGGTTCCGCTGACAACGACGGCAGAGGAAAGTGCGATTCGCTCAAGTATCGGATCAGAATTCACCTGGAACGTTACGATACCGCTCCCACTCAGTGAACAGCGCGTGGTTTTAATCGCACGGCGTAGGGCGTAGTTCCTGGTGGATGGCGTGAACGAAGCGGGCTAGTTTGTTCCACGTGGAACAATTGGGACGCTACTTGGCTCTCCCGGAAACCAAACAGGATCGTAATCCCCACCCTTTTAGAAACTGTTCCACGTGGAACAGTTTGGCTTTCTGCCGATCGCACACCCAAATCCGACTGGGGGGGCGAACCCTTACATGGAGAGATAGACAAATTACCAAGGCCACGACCATCCAACATTCTATGCGAAACTTGCCTACAGAATGCCCGCTAAGAGGATCCCATTTCGCGAAGTTTTCCACTGGGTTGCTTTGTTTCGAGCAAACAATTGTGCTTCGAAATCATTTAGCCTCAAGATTAATGTTTTCAATCGTTTGGGCTGCCTTGAAACCTACACACCCGGAGGCGCTTTCCACAATTTTGTCCGGTTCTCCACAACTTCTAGAAATGCACGCGCTCGCCCCCTCCTTTAACCTTAACCCTTCATGGGAAAGATACTCGGCATCGTGAATCAAAAAGGTGGTGTGGGAAAGACCACCACTGCAATCAACCTTGCAGCATGCTTGGCGCTGGAAGGTTTAAAGGTCCTGTTGGTTGATTGCGATCCCCAGGCAAATGCCTCATCCGGTCTCGGAGTAGCCAGGGACGATGACCGTCACTCCATCTATGACGTGCTGGTTGGCGATGCTTCAGCTGAGCAGGTAATTTTGCCGACAGGCGTCGAAAATCTGTGGTTGATGCCCGGATCAAAGAATCTCACCGGGGCAAACATCGAATTGGCGCCCTCGGAAGACCGTGCGACGCGCCTGCGTGCCGCGCTGGCTCCCATCCAAGCCGCCTACGACCTGATTGTGTTGGACTGCCCGCCCGCGCTCGACCTGCTCACACTAAACGTATTAGTCGCAGCTCAATCGCTTATTGTTCCCATGCAGGCTGAATATTTCGCCTTGGAGGGAGTCTCCGAGTTGGTATCTACGCTGGAACGCGTTCGAAATGCATTTGACCACACGGTGGACATAGAGGGTGTGCTGCTGACAATGTATGACGACCGCACCAATCTTGCCCAGCAAGTGCGGGATTCCTTGAAGGAGTATTTCAAGGAACGGTTGTTTGTCACCATCATTCCGCGCAATATTCGGCTTGCCGAGGCTCCAAGTCACGGGAAGCCGGTGGCGTTGTACGACGCGCGCTCCCGCGGCACAGAAGCTTACTTTGAACTGGCAGGTGAATTCCTGGCGCGCAACAAGATCGAAAGCCCCCGCAGCCTTGAGCGAAAAAAGACCGCCGCCGCGCGACCCAAGCCGGAAGTGCGCTTCTGGCCCTATTCCTAACAGAACTGTAGCCCAAGCCAATTGGCCTTAGGCAATCTCGGCATGCGCCGGGAAAAGGATTCGTATTATGACATCAGCCACTCTCGATACCAAGCGGCGCGCCCTAGGCAAAGGCCTGGATTCTCTGCTGCCTCGATCCCACTCCGTCCTTACCCCTTCGCCGGCAACCCAGTCGAGTGAGAACGAAGCTGGGAAGCCGCGCGAGATTCCCGTGGATCAAATCGACCCCAATCCATTTCAGACCCGCTCGAACATGAACCCCGAGCAGCTACAGGAACTAGCCACGTCGATAACCGCCAACGGTGTTGTGCAGGCGATCCTGGTCAGACCTCTCGCCAATGGGCGCTACCAGTTGATCGCCGGGGAGCGTCGGTGGCGTGCTTCGCAGCTTGCCGGAAAGAACACGATCCCCGCCAACCTGCGTCAAGTTTCCGACGAGCAGGCTATGGAAATCACCATCGTCGAAAACCTGCAACGAGCGGATCTGAACCCGATTGAGCAGGCCAAGGCATTTGAGCGTCTTGCGCGGGACTTTCACATGACTCAGGAACAGATGGCGACGCGAACCGGCAAAGATCGCGCAACCGTATCTAACTTCCTAAGATTGTTACGTTTACCGGCGAGCGTCCAGGCCCGCGTTGAAGCCGGCGAGCTCAGTTTCGGCCACGCGAAGGTTCTATTAGGGTTGAGCCAGCAGGTTGACATTGAAAAAGCAGCGCAGCGAGTGATGGCGCTTTCGCTTTCTGTTCGCCAAACAGAAACGTATGTTCAAAGCCTTTTAAACCCGATCAAGAAAATGAATGAGCCCAAGGCAGAAGAACTCGTCGATCCGAATGTTCGCGAGGTCGAAGAGCGCCTGCAACGTGCTCTTGGGCTTAAAGTGCACATTGAAGACCGGAAGGGGCGCGGGAAAGTTATTATCGAGTACGCTGACCTGGCGGATTTTGACGCGCTCCTCGAGCAACTGGCCGGAGCTTGATTTGGCCAGGCGCCTTGTTGGCATGAGGGCTTCGCTTTGTCCATGAAGATTGTTGGCCGCATCGTTATGCTTTCCGTTTCCACCTTGCTTCTGTCCCTTTGCGCAAACGAACTCTTTGCTCAGGGAGTCGCCAAATCGGTGGGAATTTTTGAAGGGCAATCAGACGTTGGCAGTGTTATGCCGCCGGGCAAGGGTGCGTTTGACGCCGTGAAGGGCGTCTACAGCGTTACCGCGGCGGGCGCGAATATCTGGTCGACTGTCGATGGATTCCATTTCGTATGGAAGAAGGTATCGGGCGATGTGTCGCTCACTGCCGACATCACATTTCCAATAACCAAAGATGATCCCAATCCCCATCGCAAAGCTGTGCTCATGTTTCGACAGAGTCTGGATGCAGATGGGATGTATGCAGACGCCGCACAACATGGATCGGGAATGATGGCCCTGCAATATCGGCGCACGAAAGGCGAGACAACGCAAGACATCGAACTGAATATGGAAGCGCCGCGGCGGGTGCGACTCGAGAAGCGCGGCGATACGATCACGATGTTCCTCAGTCGGTCAGGCGAACCGTTACATCAAACTGGCGCAACCATTCGGTTGCATTTCGATGGAGCCTTTTATGCAGGCATTGGCGTGTGTTCTCATAACAAGGATGTCGAAGAGACCGCGACATTCGCTCATGTCGAACTCAAACCGCTGACAGCTTTGGCATCCACGTCACAACAGGTGTCGTACAGCACTCTCCAAACCATCGGAATAGAAAATGATTTTCGTCGCGCAACCATGGTACGGACCGTGCCTGGACGCATGGAAGCGCCCAACTGGTCGAGAGACGGCAAGACGCTGATATTCAATCAGGACGGTCGTTTGTGGAGCATTTCCGCGGATGGCGGAACGCCTGCGCCGATTGACATTGGCGCGGCGACCAAGTGTACCGGCAGTCACGGTTTCTCGCCTGACGGCAAGTGGCTGGCGATCAGTTGCAGCACACCCGAGAAACCTGAGACGCGCGTGTATATTGTGCCGGCGAGTGGGGGCACACCGCGATTGGTCACTGAGAATCCGGCATCGTATTTCCATAGCTGGTCGCCTGACGGGAAGACGATTGCATTCACGCGTCCCAACCACGGCGCGGGAAATATCTATGCCATTTCACCTGAGGGTGGCGCAGAGACGGCGCTGACCACCGGCACGGGAATGAGTGACGATCCGGATTATTCTGCCGACGGAAAATGGATCTACTTTAACTCCGACCGTGCCGGCGGGCTGATGCAGATCTGGCGCATGCGCGCGGATGGCAGTGCGCCCGAGCAAGTTACGAAAGACGACTTGAATAATTGGACGCCGCATCCATCGCCTGATGGTCAGTCGATCGTGATTGTCAGTTACGACAAGGCAACGACGGGCCATCCTGCCAACAAAGACGTCTCGCTGCGGATTGTCGATGTGAGCACCGGCAAGACGCGCACTCTCGTCGATATCGTCGGAGGCGCGGGAAGCGACAACGTGACATGCTGGGCGCCCGACGGAAGGCACTTTGTGTTTGTGAGTTACCAGATGCTTCCTGCGGAAGACACGGGGTCGAGCGAGTAATCGCGACAGATGGAGCGAACAGCGATGAAGATTTTCAGACTAGCGGTCATCGTGCTAGCGGCTTTACTGGTGCCCCACTGCGTGACGGCGCAGGCGGTTCGGACCGGGACCATTCGCGTGCTGCTGCTCGACGGAGAGAGCGGCGGCGTGTGGCATAACTGGAAGCTGACGACGCCGGTGCTGCGCAAAGAACTCGAGGAGACAGGGCTCTTTGAAGTGACCGTGGTGACGGCACCGCCGAGCGGCGCAGATTTCAGCGGATTTAATCCGGATTTCAGCCACTTCCAAGTTATCGTTTCAAATTACGACGCGGCCGATTGGCCCGAGAGCCTGCGCAAACCATTTGAACAATATGTGCACGGCGGCGGCGGCCTGGTTATTGTGCATGCGGCGGATAATGCGTTTCCCAATTGGCCTGAATATAACCGGATGATCGGGATAGGCGGCTGGAGGAATCGCAACGAAAAGGCGGGGCCGCTCTGGTATTTCAAAGATGGGCATGTGATTTCGGACGTGACGCCGGGCCCCGCCGGAGCGCACGGCACCCGCCTTCCATTTCAGGTCATTACGCGCGAGCCTGAGCATCCAATCCTGAAAGGCCTTCCGCCGGTGTGGATGCACGCGGCAGATGAGCTCTACGGCACCCTGCGCGGCCCGGGCAAGAACATGACGGTGCTGGCGACGGCGCATTCCGACTTGCAAAACAAAGGGACTGGTCGCGACGAGCCGATGCTCATGGTATTGAGTTACGGCAAAGGCCGCATCTTTCATACCACTCTCGGGCATGATGTAGCGGCACAGAGTTGTGTGGGATTCATAACAATCTTTCAACGCGGGACCGAGTGGGCGGCCACTGGGAAAGTGACGCAAAAGGTGCCGGCGCATTTTCCCGGCGTGGCTAGTGTTTCGTATCGCGTCGATATTGCATCGATGGATCCAGGGTTTTTGAGCGGCGCATCACCGGTGGTCGTTGAGCACGGTCCCCCGACGAAGCGGTAGTGTAAAACAATTGATTCGTGCCCGGCGCAAGTTACTGCACAGCGATTTCATCGACAAACGCGCGCCCCGTCCCCCATACTTTCCCAGGACAGAAAACAAGGAGGCTTGATCCTATGTGCGATGACTTCATACACCAAGGTCTGACTTACGATCCGACCGTCTCGCGTCGAGCCTTCGGGCTTGGGGCAGCAGCAACTGTTGCGCTGCACTCAACCATCGCGTCGGCAGCGGCGAAGGTCGTCCAGAAAGACGTCAATGTGCCCATGGCGAATGGTGCCTCTGACTCCGCCCTCTTCTATCCCGAGGGCAAGGGAAGCTGGCCGGCCGTGCTGGTGTGGACCGACATCCTTGGCCTCCGGCCTGTGTTTCGCGAGATGGGCCAAAGGCTCGCCGCCGAGGGCTATGTCGTCTTGGTCCCGAATCCGTTCTATCGGAACGCCAAGGCGCCGGTGGTGGATGGCTCGTTTGATTTCAGCAAGCCAGAGGACCGGGCCAAGGTAATGCCGATGGCGGCAGCTCTGACCGCCGATGCCAATATCAGCGACGCGAAGTCGTATATCGACTTCCTCAACGCGCAGCCACAAACGGACAAGAAAAAGAAGATGGGCGTACAAGGCTACTGCATGGGCGGCCCGCTGACTTTTCGCACGGCGGCGATCGCCCCTGACCGCATCGGTGCCGCCGCCACCTTCCATGGCGGAGGCCTTGTGACCGATAAGCCCGACAGTCCGCACCTGCTTGTTCCCAGGATGAAGGCCGAAGTTCTTTGCGCGGTCGCTGACAACGACGACAAGCGCGACCCTGCCGCAAAAACTACACTTAAAGAGGCCTTTGCAACAGCGCATCTCAAAGCTGTGGTTGAAGTCTACGAGGGATGCAGCCACGGCTGGACAGTG
>JANXYB010000140.1 GCA_025350325.1 Acidobacteriaceae bacterium | reverse complement strand
GGAGAGATGAAGGTTCGTAATTTCCATCCTTGTCGCGATGAGGCTGCGCCAAGGATGGGGCACACGGCTTCACAATTTCGGTTGTGACATAAGTGAACTTATGTAGTGCTGAACATAAGTTTACGAGCTATTGAACCGTTTCGGTTCGGCGGATATTACATCTTGTCGAGGTATTTGAAGCCGCCGGTTCCTAGCAGCATCATGGAAAACAGAAGGAAGTTGTAGCTGGCGTGGACCATGACGCTGGCGGCCAGGGAGCGCGTGCTGATGCGCGCCCAGCAAAGAACAAGACTGACGCAGATGAGTAGAAGGAAGGGGCCAAGAGAGTAGCTGGTCTGTTCCCCGTGCATGAGGGCAAAGGGCACGCTGGTCAGGATGGCTGCTACTGACATGGCCGGGACCGACCACTGGGGGTGGCCGTTTTCATCGAGGGGGCGGGGAGAGGTCTGGGTAACTCGTTCGGCAAACCAGTCGTAGGCGGTGCAGAGGGCGGGCAGCAGAAATCCCCTGAACGCCAGCTCTTCGAAGAAGGGCGCAAGAGTAATTCCAAAGGCGAAAAGTACCCACGCGGCACCGGGGGCGCGAAAGATCTTGTCGATGGGCGCGTCGGTCGGGCCGGGCATCAGCAAGCCATTGACGACAGCAGCTACGAAACACAGCATGGCTGCGGTGAAGAGGCGTCCGCGCTGGTGCAAAGCCGTGCGCGCGCGCCAATGCAGCCCGGCGAAAAAGCCTCTGTGCCAAACCAGCGGAAAGACGAGCAGGCAGCCGCAAAATGAGATGAAGTACTGTATGGCCTGGCTGCCAAGGGTGTAGCGGAAATCGTCGACCGCCTGCTTGAGCGTGGAGACGCCGAAGAGGTGGAAATGAACGGCGATGAGGAGAATAGAGCCTGCCCCGAACCAGCCGAGGGCCAGCAGGATGAGCAGCAGTCCGACGTCACCGAAATTTGGAGTGCGTCGCGGGGAGGCGTAGGCCGGGTAGCTGTAGGACGCGAATAGTTCCGGCTCAATGCGAGGTTGGGTGGCATAGGCCAGAAGTAGAGGAGAAGGAGGCGGCGATGACGGAGGTGGCAGATCGTCGCGAGACTCAATTTCCGGTGGAGCTGTTGCGCATTCTTCAAGGGGCGGAGTTGCCGGGAAAGATGGAGTGCAGGATTCAGATTCGGCGGAGTTTTCCCCAGACCGCGGTAGAGGCTCCGGCAGAGTGCTCATGCGGTCACCGGCGTTTTGCGGTCGGCGGTCTTTTTAGGCGCTGCTTTCTTGACGGCTGATTTCTTTGCGGCTTGCGGAGACCGCGCGGGCGCGGCGGCTTTTTGCGGAAAGGATGCGGCGGCGAGTGGGGCCGGTGCATCGACGACGAGGTCTTCTTCTTCGAGGGCCGCGAGGTGGCCGTTCGTCGATGTGTAGTAGCGGGCAAGAAACTGGCCTGTGAAGGAGCCGGGGAGCGACGCGATTTTTGCTGGGCGGCCCTGGCCTACGATGTGGCCGCCGTCTTCGCCGCCTTCGGGGCCGAGGTCGAGTATCCAATCGGCGTTGCGAATAACGTCGAGATTGTGTTCGATGATGATGACGGAGTTGCCGAGGTCGGCCAGACGATGGAGCACCTCAAGCAGTTTGCGCACGTCGTCAAAGTGCAGTCCGGTGGTGGGTTCATCAAGCATGTAGAGAGTGCGGCCGGTCTGGCGCTTGCTCAATTCGCGAGCCAGCTTCATGCGCTGCGCTTCGCCGCCGGAGAGGGTGGTCGCGCTCTGGCCAAGGTGGACGTAACCGAGGCCTACGTCGACCAGTGTTTGCAATTTTTGTTTGAGCTGCGGAACGTCAGCGAGCACAGTGAGCGCGTCTTCAATGGTGAGCTCGAGAATGTCGGCGATGGAGTTGCCCTTGAATTTTACCGCCAGGGTTTCCTGGTTGTAGCGACGCCCATTGCAGATCTCACACTGCACGTAGACGTCGGGCATGAAGTTCATTTCGATGCGGCGCTGGCCATCGCCCTGGCAGGTTTCGCAGCGTCCGCCGGCTACGTTGAAGCTGAAGCGGCCAGGTTTGTAGCCGCGTTCGCGGGACTCGGGCAGCATGGCAAAAAGATCACGTATGGGCGAGAAGACCTGGGTGTAAGTCGCCGGATTGGAGCGCGGCGTGCGGCCGATGGGCGCCTGGTCGATGCGAACGACCTTATCGATTTGCTCGGCGCCGGTGAGCGATTCGTGCACGCCGGGTTCTTCGCGCGAGCCGTAAATTGTTTTGGCGAGGGATCGATAGAGGATGTCGTTGATGAGGGTGCTTTTGCCGCTCCCGCTGACGCCGGTGACGACGGTCATGACGCCGAGGGGAATGCGAATCGTGAGGTCTTGCAGGTTGTGCTCGCGAGCTCCTGTGACGGTAATCCACTTGCCGGTGAGGGGACGCGGCTTTGGGCGATGCAGGATCGCGGCGGCACCGGAGAGATAGCGGCCGGTAAGTGATGCGGGGCAGGCCATGATGTCGGCAGGGGTTCCTTGGGCAACCACGTATCCACCGAGACGGCCGGCGCCGGGGCCAAGGTCGAGCACGTAGTCGGCGTGACGAATGGTGTCTTCATCGTGCTCGACGACGAGGACGGTGTTGCCTAGATCGCGTAGCTGCGTCAAAGCCTCGATCAAGCGTGCATTATCGCGCTGATGCAGGCCAATGGAGGGCTCGTCTAAAACGTAGAGCACGCCACGGAGGCGCGAGCCGATCTGGGTGGCGAGACGAATGCGCTGGCCCTCACCACCGGAGAGTGTGGCGGCATTGCGATTGAGCGAGAGGTAATTGAGTCCGACGCCGCAGAGGAATTCGAGGCGCTCGACGATTTCGCGGCGAATGCGTTCGGCGATCAGTGCTTCGCGGGAGTTGAAGGTGAGCCCGTAGGCAGCGGAGAGCGCGCGATTAAGCGGCAGAGCGGTGAAGTCGGCGATGGAGAGGCCACCGATTTTTACGGCGAGGGACTCGGGGCGGAGGCGCTTGCCGCGGCACACGGGGCAGGGCGTCGCGGACATGAAGTTCATCATGTAGTCGCGGTAGCCGTCGCTGCGCGCCTCTTCAACGGTGTCGCGCAGATAGGTAAGGATGCCGTGAAAGCCGGTGCGCGGGGCTTCATTTTTGGGCGGCCCGTACACCAGAATGTGCTGCTGACGTGCAGGCAGATCTTCAAAGGGAATTTTGAGATCGATGTCGTAGCGGTCCGCCGCCAGATGAATGAGTTTGAGTAAATATTGCGAGGCAGAGCCGGGTCCCAATCCGCCATCGAGCAGGGGCTTGGACCAATCGGTTATGACTTTAGCGGGGTCAAGATCGTAAAGCGATCCGAGACCGTGGCACTCGGGGCATGCGCCAAACGTGGAGTTGAAGCTGAAACTGCGCGGCTCGAGTTTGGGTACGTCGAGCCCGCAATCGGGACAAGCCATGGAGGACGAGAACATCTGCTCGTCGTGTCCGGCGAGGGCAATGAGGACGAGGCCATTGGCGAGTTGCAGAGCTTTTGAGACAGCGGTTTCAAGGCGTTTCTCTACTGGAAGTTTGGCGGCTGACGCTTTTCCCACCCTTGCCTGCGCCAAGGAAGGGGCACCCTCGGGGCTGACAGTTTCCAGCGCATTCGCTGCTCCTGCGGTTGGGACTGCGGGGGAGGCGGGCTTGAGAAGGATGCGGTCAACGATAGCTTCGACGGTGTGGTTTTTGCGGCGGTCGAGCGCAGGCGGTTCGGAAATGTCGACGAGTTCGCCGTCGACGCGGGCGCGAAAGCCCTGCTGATCGAGCTGGTCGAGAAGATCTTTGAATTCACCTTTGCGGCCACGCACGACGGGAGCCATGACGGTGACGCGCTCGCCCATGCCGAGTTGCAAAATGCGCTGTACGATCTGGTCGGCGGTCTGGCGGGCGATGGGGCGGCCGCAGTTGGGACAATGCGGGGTGCCGATGGAAGCGTAGAGCAGGCGCAGGTAGTCGTAGATCTCGGTGATGGTGCCTACGGTAGAGCGGGGGCTGCGGCTGGTGGTCTTTTGTTCGATGGAAATGGCCGGGCTGAGGCCCTCGATCGAGTCAACATCGGGGCGCTCGATCTGGTCGAGAAATTGGCGCGCGTAGGCCGACAAAGTCTCAACATAACGACGCTGCCCCTCGGCGTAGATCGTGTCGAAGGCGAGAGAACTCTTGCCGGAGCCGGAAAGCCCGGTGACGACGGTAAGAGTATTGCGGGGGATGCGCACGTTGATGTCACGAAGATTGTGCTGGCGCGCCCCGCGCACCGAGATGTGAGTAATGGGCATGATTAGGCAAAAGTCGGGGTGGCGGGCAGTGCCGCACGTTGGGATCGGCACTCAACCGATTACAAACGTACTAAGGGTATTCTATTTGCCAACAGAAACATGGGTCAACGGTGGGTGTTTTTCTGAGACAATCGCTGCAATGGAGCTACGAATGGAGCGAAGTTGGTCTTTCCCAGCATCCAAGTAGTTGTAGAGAGCCTTAACACGCGGACGGTATCTTGATCATGGGCGATTTGTTGAATTTGGTAATGTTGGTTTGCGCTGCGGTAGGCTCGATGGCGTTTGGCGTTCTGGGAGCGTACGCAATCTTTCGCGTCGGGTTTGCGATGATGCGGCCGAAGCAGCGATCTACTGTCGTTAAAGTGGGCATCGCGCTAGCGCCGGACTAATAAAGCGGCCGCCTGGCTATTCACGGCTACCGTTCCTTACAAATATCTCGATCCAATCAGACATGCGGTAGCCGTTGCTTAAAGTCCAACGAATGCTCCGGGTAGCGGTGGCCGGTCCAATCTGATCGCGTCGAGCTGACTTCAGGTTTATCAATATCATTTACAAACAAGGATAAGTTGGCCGAACGGTCAAG
>JANXYB010000027.1 GCA_025350325.1 Acidobacteriaceae bacterium | reverse complement strand
AAAACCCTGGGATGGAAAGCTCCCGCTGAACTGTTCCTCCCCGATGGCGCTTTCGACTTCGTTCAGCACTGGTCAGATAAAATCGTACCCGTTGCACTTGGAACCTGAATCCGCCCACCCGGCAGGGGCTGAAGCCCCTTTCATTCATTGGGCCCTTGGCATGACTGAAGTCATGCCCTGATACAAAGCGTTCCTGGTGGTTCTTTCTCGCAACCTGTGAGTTGGAGTTGTCCCATTCGAACGACATTCCTGGCCGCGTAAGCGGGAGTTGGCCCCACCGCAGGTGGCAGTTGGCCGCACCGCAGGTGCTTAGGGGCGGTCGTAGAAGCGGAAGAAGAGTGATGGCTTGGCGCAGGGCTCGGCGCGGGCAACCAACTCTGTCTGCTGCTTGTCATTCAAGGGCGTGAAGTCGCGCGCCAGTTGCACGTTCTCTTCAAGCTGAGCGATGGTATCGCAGCCAATGATCACCGTGCTCACGGGGCGCGACAGGGTGTAGAACATGGCCTCGCGCATCTTCAGCGTGCCGGGCTTGTCGGTTTGAATCGTCATACCTTCCCAGCTATGCTTTTGCTGCTCGATGGTCGGCGGCGTCCAGGTCGAGAGCAGGCGGCCTCGTCCGGGGACCTTCATGCCAATGATGCCCATCTGTTTTTCGACGGCGAGGGGCAGCAATGCCTCGTTGAAGCTGTAGTGATGCGGATCGGCGGCGTTGACGGCCATCAGAATGGTGTCGAAGTCATGGCGATGGATGCACTCCATCAGCGCATCGGGACGATAGTGGCCGGTGATGCCGATGTAGCGCACCACCTTTTGCTGTTGCATTTCGAGCAGGGCTTCCATTGCGCCGCCCTTGGCAAAAACCTCGTTTACGTCGGTCATGGTGCCGATGTCGTGCAACTGCCAGAGGTCAACGTGGTCGGTGTCTAACAGTTCAAGGGACTTGTCGATCATGCGCATCGAGCCGTCGCGCGTGCGTTCCTTGGTCTTGGTCGCGAGAAAGGCTTCGCTGCGGCGCTTGGCCATGACCTTGCCGACGTATTGCTCGCTCCAGCGATCGGGTCCGCCATAGATCGAAGAAGTATCGATGTAATTGACGCCGAGGTCGAGGGCCCGCTCTACGATGGGCACGGCAACGTCGAAGTTGTTGGGGCGCTCGAGGGAGGCCTGACCGCCGAGCGAGAAGATTCCAACTTTGTACCCAGTTTTGCCCAGGTTGCGGGTCGGCATGGCCGCAGGAGTGCGTGGATTCAATGGCAGGCCGGGCATATCTTTTTTGCGCGTGTCGGCGGTCAACGCAGAGGGGGCCAATAAGGCGGCGGTTACCGCTCCGCTAGCTTTAAGAAAGTCGCGGCGACCTTGTTTGCGCACGGAGTTGGGTTGCGATGCAGTCATCAGATCCCTCCAGAACGGGCTCAAGTTTAATACGCTCCATCATAAGCCCGGGGCACGGTGCGGCGCGCGGAAAACGCTGTCCCCCTAGAGGCGCCCCGTCCGGACGGCTTGAGGATTCGAAATATTCATTTATTTTTGTCCGGCACGAGAACTTTTTTTAGAAACTGGTGTCTCCGCAGCCAGTCATTGTCCGTCCAGATCGGAAACCAAGGCAAGACCCAACTCAAGTCGTTTGCCGGCTCCCCGAGAGCCAGTCAGACCTGGAGGTCTGTCATGAAACGCAGCACCCTCGCATGTTCTCTTCTGCTCGCCGCGCCCCTCGCCAGCTACGCCAATAACCAACTCATTCCTGCCGGGTCATTGATCGAATGCACAATTTCTGAACCCAAAATTTCGTCGAAGGCAACCGCTATCGGTGATCCCGTGCTGTGCCAGGTCAGCCGTGCTGAACGATATGGACGTTCGGAATTGCCATACGATAGCTTCCTGGTTGGCCGCTTTGAGGACTACAAAGATCCCGGACATCTGGTTGGCAAAGGTTGGATGGAACTGAAATTTCATCGCATGGTCATCGAACCGGACACCGTGATTTCAGTAGATGCGAGGGTTGTCGAAGTGCCGGGGTACCAGGTCGACCGGCAGGGCAGGATCATCGGCAAGGGCCACGCAGTACGCGACACGGTTGAATGGATGATTCCTGTGTTGTGGCCGATCGATTTGATTGGACTGCCGCGCCGCGGCCCCCGGCCCACGCTGAAGCAGGAGACTCGGCTCACTCTGAAAATCATGGACGACTTGAGGGTTCCAGAGAGCGATGGTCTCGATCGTGATCCTTCCGGGCTGGTGCGGCGTCCGCAAGCGGATGCAGCGCCGCCACCGAATGACGACGCACCCGCCCATGCCTATTCTGGCCCGCCACCGATTGACCAGTTGCCGGCTCCGGCGTATGCGCCGCCTCCGCAGCAAGAGCAGCAAATGAGCCAGGCACCGCCCATGTACCAGCCGAGCGCGATGGAGCCGCAGTCGCCGGAATATGCGCCGCCAGCGATGGCCTACGCGCCTCCGCCGGTTTACATGCCGGCGCCGGTATACATCGCGCCCCCGATGTACGGAATGCCGCCGCCACCGTACTGGTATGCGCGGCCGCGTGCAGTAATGCCCCCGGTATGGGGACCGCGCAGCGCAGTGGTATTTCGCGGAGGTTACGCCTATCGCGTTATAGTGCCATAGAGACTTCTATGGCTGATGTTCTGCTTACAGACATTGACGGTACTTTGGTCGACAGCAACACTTTGCATGCCGAGGCATGGCGTCGAACCTTTGAGCACTTCGGCATTCAGATTGGCATGGACGAGGCGTGGCGGCAAATCGGCAAGGGCGCCGATCAGCTGATTCCCAAGTTTGTGCCGCGTGGCGATCGCAAGCGGCTTGAGGAACCCATCAAGGAATTCCGCAAGCAGATTTTTCATCGCGACTACATGCAGCGCATTGTTGCGTTTTCTCAAGCGCGCGAACTGCTGATCCGGGTTCGCGAGGCGGGAATGAAGATTGCCCTGGCCACGTCTTCCGATGCAGAAGACTTGCCGGTCTACGCGAAGATTATTGGCATGGAAGACCTGATCGACGAGGCATCTACGAGTGGGGATGCGAAGGCTTCAAAGCCCGACCCTGACATCTTTGCCGCGGCGTTAAAAAAGATTGGCATGAAGCCGAAGCAGGCCGTGGCCTTGGGTGACACGCCGTGGGATGCGAAGGCCGCCGGCAAGCTCGGCATTCCCGTCATCGGCGTGACATGCGGCGGATGGAAGCGCGATGACCTGCTTGATGCGGGTTGTGTTGAGGTGTGGCAGGACCCTGCCGACCTGTTGTTGCACTTTGATCAGTCCGCACTGCGCCGTTGACCGGTCGCACACGGCTTAGGATGAACCAGTGAGGGTTAGCCTGATGTTTAAGCCGCAGCTCATTGGTTCGGTGCGCAGTCCCTACAGAGACACAGCCTCGATACCCAGGGGACTCGGCGCCAAGCACGCTGCCGAGGGCGTGCTCGAAATCCTGCCTGAATTTGAATCGGGTCTCACGGACATTGAGGGTTTCTCTCACCTATTCGTGATTTGGGTCTTCGATCAGGCAACAGGATTTGAGTTGATCGGCAAGGCCCCTACGGACGATCGGCCCCATGGTGTATTTGCGACGCGATCGCCACGTCGCCCCAATCCGATTGGCCTTACGGTTGTTGAGTTGCTGCGGCGCGATGGGTGCGCTCTGCATGTTCGCGGCGTCGACATGCTCGACGGCACACCGATCCTGGATATCAAACCTTACCTGTCGAGTATTCCAATGGACGCGCTGCGCCGGGGATGGCTTGCCGAGGCTGAAGCGGCGAAGACCCAAGTCGAACCAAATTCATAGCCCGGCCACAAGTTCGCATGGCAGTCCTCGTGCATGAGTCTGAAAGACCAGCCGGCTTACTTTGCGACGATCTGACTGGCGATGCGATCGTATTCGGTTCTGCTGACCAGATGTTTTTTCACCAGATCGATGGAGTTGTCGTAAGGCCGGCCGTCGACAATCTTCTGCGCGTGAACCGCATCGATGCCAGGCAGCTTTTGCAATTCCTCTTCGGACGCTTTGTTGATGTTGATGGGTCCTTTAGCTCTCAGGCCTTCCGTGACTCCCTGGGCTACAGCTTTCACGTCCCGAGCGGCGGCCGAGGTGGCAGTGGCAGTGTTGCGCCGAATGGCATCGGGGCTGTTGTCATTGGGGGAGCAGCCGACCAGGGCGAGCAGACCGATGGTAGTGAAAAGGATGCGTTTCATAAAGTATTCGATGCGATCCGGAGGCGCTGCGGTTTTTGGAATTTATCGTGCTTTAAGCGTTCCGGCTGTTGGGGGAAGTCAGTCGGGTGCCGGCAAACCAGGTTGCCGCCCATGCAAATGACTCGGTTAGCCACCGGCCGTTTTCAGGGGTTAGGAAGCTATCAACGGGGCTTTGGCATCGAATCAAGGTAGGAGGAAGTATGCCGAGCCAACCTGACGATCCGTTACATTATGAAATGAAGATTCCGCCAGAACCGGAGTCGTTGAAGCCTAAAGATGACTCTGGAAAGGCTGATTCAAAGGATGAAACAAAGCCTTCTGGCGCAGACAGCGCCCCAACTGGCAGCGGCAAAAATACCGATGCCGGGCGCAGAGACGATAAATCTTAAGCGGGCCACCACGCGAATACGGGGTGAGGCGAGTATCTTATTTGTAACCGTGCAAGCCTATGTTTTTACTCAAGCCGCGCGTGCACGCGCATCCAAAGAAGACGAGATTGTCTTGAAATATAACCAGATGATTCTAAAGAAAAGGTGGAGCAGATGAGGAAGTTTACTGGAGAATTTTGTGTATTGGCGTTGATAGCGGCTGGAATGTTTCCGGCAGCGCAGGCGCAAGACAAGCAAAAGATAGGCGACCGGCTCAACGCGGCGGCAGTGGTAATTGAAGAGGTCATGGCCGCCCCGGATCACGCGATTCCGGAGACGGTCCTGGGGCATGCACACTGCGTCATCGTCATTCCATCGGAGAAGAAAGCGGCGTTTGTAGTAGGCGCGCAATACGGTCAGGGCGTGGGAACGTGCCGCACTGGGCATGGCTGGAGCGCCCCTGTATTCGTCAGGCTTGCCGGCGCAAGTTTCGGTTTTCAAATTGGCGGCCAAGCGACCGACCTTATTCTGATTGGAATGAACGACAAAAGCGTGCAGGATATGTTGCATAGCAAGTTTAAGCTAGGCGCGAATGCGTCGGCAGCGGCCGGCCCGGTCGGTCGCGACGCACAAGCAGGCACCGATGTTTTGCTCAAGGCGGAATTTCTTACCTATTCGCGCGCCAAGGGGCTGTTTGCCGGGCTTGATCTGAGCGGCGATGTGCTCGATGCCAACAACGATGACTTCAACGCCGAGTACGGGCCGGGTAAGAACACGACCAGCGTACTGCATGGAAGTGTGGCCGCGCCGGTGAATGCCCGCCACTTTGTGCGCACCGTTAGCAAGTATTTTGTCATCGCTAAGAATTGGAAGACGATGACGCCACCCAAGCACCCGGTGGATAAGAAGTAGTTTTAATTCATCAGCAACGTGGGCGAAGCGGCAAGGATAGTATGCAACTCCGCTTCGCCAAACTTGCCCCGTTAATGGCGACTATCTGCCGCGCCTATAGCTCGGGCCCATATCTACAAGTTTGGCGCTTCATTCGCTGGCAAAAACATGCTGAATACCGTTCCCGATGGGCGTTGCTGGGTGCTGCGCACGTAGAGCGCGCCGAGGACCCGCGTAACAATGTCCTTACTTACCCACAATCCAAGGCCGGTGCCAAGGCTGCCCTTGGTGGTATAAAAGGGCTCGAACACTCTTGCCAGTGTGGCTCTGGAAATCCCCGTACCCGTATCGGCGATCGTCAACATGATGCCCTTACGGCCGGTCTTCCATTCCGTGCTGTCTCGGGTCCTGAGAAGCAGGCGGCCTCCGCCGGGAGACATCGCATCGATAGCGTTGCCTACCAGGTTGCTGAGCACCTGTCGAATCTCTCCCTCAAAACCTATGAAGGTTGCATGGGCGCGCTTGCGTCTCTGCACGCGAATACGTGCGTTCAGTAGCCGTCCGTGGTAGATGTAAACGATGCTATCGAAAATCGCATCGCAATCAACCGGCAGAGCCGTCAATGACTGCTTGTGAAATTGCAATGTCTGATTGCTGATGGTTGCGACGCGGCGCAATTCCTGCTCCGCGGAATTGAGAAATTCCCTGACCTGCCCTATGTCGTCTGTGGTCCCTGCGAGGTACAGCAGATTGGTTATGGCCGCGAGGGGATTATTGATTTCGTGCGCGATCGACGATGCGAGTCGGCCGACCGCGGCAAGCTTTTCCGTCCGCAGCAGACCCTCTTCAGCCTGCTTGCGCTCGGTTACATCCGAAATTGTGCCCGGCATCCGGTAGGGCAGACCATCTTTGCCATGTTCAAGCTGGCCGGAGAACTCGACCCAGCGTGGATTGCCATCGGGATGGCGAATCTTGCACAAGAAGTGGAACTGCGCGCCGGTAGTGAGGGTGTGGGTAAGCGCCTTTTGAAAATCGGCGGCATACTCGGGGAAGATGACTTCGCTCGTAAACAAAGCGGCGTTGACGACGCCTTCTTCGCGAGCCCTGCCTACGATTTCATATATACGCTCGTTTTCCCAATGCACGGTGTCATTGGCGACGTACCAGGTATAGATGCCGAGCTTCGCGGCTTGCGTCGCGAGCGTTAGCTTGCTCGCGTATTCGCGGCGCAGTGCCTCTTCGCTTAGTTCTCGAGTCACATCCTGGCAAATCACGAGAATCCCGGCGACGCTTCCGCCAGGAGCAAAAATCGGGCTGTAGCTGTAGTCCCAATAAACGTCTTGCACCTGGCCCTGGCGGCAGACGGGAACCAGCATCCGTTGATGAGTGACGGTCTCTCCGCGGTTGAGGACGGTATTCAGGCGCGGTTCGATCAGTCCCCACGCTTCGGCCCAGCAATCTTGTGCAGCTTGGCCAAGGGCTAGTGGGTGCTTTTCAGCCAAGAGCGGGACGAAGCTATCGTTGTAGAACTGAATCATGTCCGGTCCCCAGAAAATCAGAGACGGGAAGCCGCAGGCGAGCATGAGATTAACGCAGGAGAGGAGGTGTTCAGGCCAGGATTCGATGCCACCGAGCCGGAAACTGGTCCAGTCGTGCTGGCTAATCAGACCCGCCATAAGCCCGCGGCCGAAGATTCGCACTCGAGCATTCTGAGTATCCGGAGCGCCCGATGTTTGTACGGCAGGAGGCATCGCTAGTTCTTTCCTAAGCTAAAGTTCGCTGAATTGTTACGAGATTCGCGCCACCAGTTTAAATGACTGTCGTCGAAGCCGCTAAGAAAGCACCCTTTTTGAATGGATGTAGGCCCTTCGTACAGGGGCTTTGTGAGTCTTTGATGCGCGATTCGCCTTTGGGACGTGTGCGACGGTAGTGGCAGGAATCGAAAAGCGCACGAAGCGCAAAGCCATCGAATGTCGGATGAAAATCGATTTTGGGTGTGCCTGCCGTAAGACGGGCATGCGACAGACTTAAAAGCTTGCATCGTGCGAACGCGAAAAGGCCGCTCCCTTAGGGTAACGGCCTTTTCTACGAGAGAACCAGGTTTTACAAGTATTAATCGCCGGCTACGGGTTCAGCTTCCTTGCTGGCGGGCTTGGCGGGAGCGATTGCATCGAGGCGAACCAGGCCCTCGATCGGCTTCTCGCCGAGCACGTGTTCACGATAAAGCTTGGCCATCTGCGCGTTTTCGGCGTCCAGCTTCAGCTTGCTGTCGCGGGCCTTAAGCTTCTCTTCACGGGCATTCTTTGCGATGCCCAGGTTGTCTAGCGTGTGGTTGGCTTCGGCCGTGACGTGTTCCATGTTGAGTTGGAGATCGTGCCCAACCTGGCCCATGCTCACTTTTTTGCCACCCGCAAAGATTTCATGACGGCCATGTTCCTCGTACCACTTGGTTAGCGTGGCAGTCATGTGCATCTTCTCAATAATGTTGCGCCAGCCGACGCCGGTGTTGTAGGCGCAGAAGCTGATTTCACCCTCTTGCGTGGCGTAGGGAATGATGCATTGCTCAGTACGGCGGAAGTCGTAGTTGAACAGGTCCTGGAACCACATGCCTGCGATGAAGAGGAAGTTCCAGCGATCGGAACGACGCTTCTTGATGTCGTCCATGGTGCGGTCGCCCTTGACGCTGCCGTAATCCTTGCCGGTCGCGTTAAAGGTCTTATCCATCTTCTTGAGCATGTCGGTGATTTTGAAGTGGGTAGGCGCCTGGAAGGGATCGTAGTTACGCATCAGCGCCAGACCGAAGCCGAGCACCGACATGAACTTGCCGCGAGCGGCGTCGTTAACCTTGGCGAGATCCTTGGCCACGATGTTCATGTTGAGGAAGGCGGTAACCGGAGCGGCTTCCTTGGTTTCCTTATCGATCATGAGCGCCATGCCAATGCCGCAGTTGGGGTGGCATCCGCAAGAGAGCTGGCCCCACTCCGCCGCCGGCCCGTGAATCAGATCGGCCCAGTCGGAGAAGGTGCTCATAAAGCTGATAGGGAACCAGTCGCGCGCCGGCTCGCCCAGTCCAACTTGCTTCTTAATATCGTGAGCCATGTGCGAGAGGGTGTAGCGCTGCGCAAAACGGCGTTCGTCGGTGATGTCCTCATCGCGGCCGGTAAAGCTGACAGGCTGGAAGCTTAGGAAGCTGATCTTCTTAGGGTTGTCGAGCGCGAACTGGATGATGTGTCCAACCTGCTCGTTGTTGATGCCGTTGATGATGGTCGTCACGGGAACGATATCGACGCCTGCTTCATGCAGATTGTTGATCGCCTGGAGCTTCACATCAAACAGGTTGCCGACCTTGCGGTGCGAGTTGGCAGCGTTGCCGATGCCGTCGAATTGGAGGTACACGTAGCGAAGACCCGCTTCGGCAGCCGCGCGGCAGAGTTCTTTCGACTTGGCAAATTCGATGCCGTTCGATGCGGCCTGTACGCTGTTGTATCCAACCTTGCGGCTGTAGGCAACGGCGTCGAGGAAGTAAGGCGAAAGTGTCGGTTCGCCGCCTGAGAACTGCACGCTCATCTGACGCTTGGGCTTGATGGTGATGGCGTTGTCGAGCATGGTCTTGATCTCGTCCCAGGTAAGCTCGTGGACGAAGCCAACCTGGTTAGCGTCCATGAAGCAGGGATCGCACATCATATTGCAGCGGTTGGTGAGATCGATGGTGAGCACCGATCCGCGGCCGTGGGTAACGGTGGATGTGCCGTGATTGTGCAGCTTCTCGTCGCCGGCGCCGTGGGCGCGGATGTCGCGGCCCGGGAAGCTTTCTTCAAGGTGCTTAAAGAAGGCGGTGTCCATCGACATGACGTCTTCAAAGTGACCATGCTTGGGGCAATCCTTGACCATGAGGATCTGGCCGTCGCGCTCGATGATCTGGGCCTTGATTTCGCCCACCTTTTCATTGAGCAGAACTTCATGGGGGAGCTTGCCGTCAAGGATCTGCTTGCGGATCTCAGGCACGCATTTAGGACAAAGCGAGTCGGTTGTGCGCGGCCAACCGAGAGGCGGCTTCTCCTTCTGATAGCTCTTCAGAAGGGGCTTGTCACTCCACTTGGGGGTGAACGAGGGGTTGGGGCTGATGCGGTTTAACCGCTCGTATACCACCCACGCACCCTTGGCCGCGTAGACGGCGGCTTTCTCGGCATACTTGATCGCTTTAGACATAATTTTTGGCTGCTCCTTGTAGGTTTGTCCGGCGGCAGTGGCCTATCCGGTTCAGCCGCGCTCCCTTAAGGGGGGAATGAGCGATGCTGAAATTCCAGTACTAGGGTAACCAAAGACCGTAGTCAACCCAAGACCGGTGCAGCGAATGGCGAAATAGGCCAGCGAACGGTAAATTGGCGATGGGGAATGGAATAGCGATGCCGTTCCTGAGGGGCGAACGGGCCACTCACTTTACCGTAAGTGTGAGTCTGGTTGAGTGTTGCAGCGATCCGGCGACGGCGGTCACGTGATTGTAAAGGTGCTCACCGGCTTAAAACGGTGGCAGGCAAAGCAGCAGCTATTAGGATCCGCCGACGGTGTCGGTCTTGGCGACCTGATTGATGATGCGCTGCACCAGGACGACGCGGATGTGGATGCGCCTGGCAACGTCGGGCAGGAATTCAGTAATGAAGTTGTCGATGGGAGCGGAGGCAAGGCCGATGGAGTAGCGCGCGGCGCTTGCGCGAAGGTTGGTTTCGCGGCCCGGAACGTACAGGTTGGCGATTTCGTCGTCGATTGCGTAGCCCACGATGTTGGCGTAGTTGGGCATGCCTTCGCCGTTGTCGCCCTGGGTCCAGCCGACTTGGAGAATGGCGTGACCGATGCGGTGGGGGATGGAGGCGCGGGGAATGCGGTGATAGTGCGGATCTTGGTGGACGATGGAGGGAATGAGGAAGGTGCCGAAGAATTCACCGGTCAGGTCTTCAGCGTAACTTACGCCAACGTAGCGCTCGAAGCCGGGCATTCCGGGACCGTAAGCGGAGTGCGCATCGGACCCGATGGAAATAGCGGCGTTGCCCAAAATGGTTACAGCGTTGAACGGATCTAGTAAGTTGCGAACGGCCAGGTGCGCCTTCTCTTTAGGAGTGAGGGCCCGCGCTTCAGGGCCGGTGATAAAGCGTGCGAACCAGTTGATGAAGGGCAGCGGGGACGCGGGCGGGCAGGGCGGCAGCTTCTCTACCGTTGCGGGCGACGTGGGCGCGCGATCCGCTGAACCAGGGCTCGGCGGCTGAGGACTCAACAGCGGCGCGTTGAGCAGCGAGTTGCCCGTTTGAAAAGAGACGGTGGCGAGAGCGACGCCCAGGTTTTCGCTATTGAGGATGATTCTGCACGGCTCCCCTTTGGACTTGGTGTGCGTAGCAATCTGGGCAGAGGGCGCGTCGGGCAAGGGCGTCGCACTGGGATGAGAGCCGCTCTGTGCGGCGCATAACGTCGCGTAAATGAGCGGAACAAGCCCAGTAGTGAAACGCGACCGCGAGACTATGCGTGGGACCAGGTATCCGGTGCTAAGGCGGTTGAGGCGGCCGCTTACAACTGAATTACTTCGTACACTGCACCCATCGCGCAAAGGCTGGTCCCTCACTGGAGGAAGAATATGCGATAGCGCTCTAGCTGTGTCGACCCAAGAAATGGTCGCGGCCGCGCGCGTCTTGATGCTTCCTGTTTAGTTCCGACGCGAGATTTGCGGGAAAGGTGACCCGAGGGACGATTTTAAGTGCGAAAGCAGGGTAGGCGGGGCGGCGCTGCATGTTGCTGTTAGCGGCACATCAAGCCATTCCCGGGTCTTGTGGGATTGACGCGGGGTGAGGCCCGACGCAGACTTGAAATGAGGGAATGTCCTATGAGTTCTTATTCACCACCACCACCATCATCGCCGCCGCCGCCGCGGCCAGGGCCGGGCGGAGTTGGCCAGCGTCTTGAAGAAGCGATGGAGTTGATCGAAATGGAACTGCACCACGCCATCGCCTATGTCAACGATGCCGTAGTGCCGCAGGTTCGCCACGAATCGATCACCGCGATGCGCAAGATTTCTGAGACGCTCGCGAAACTCGCCGACCGCATCGAAAAACATAAGGGTCAATGAGCGGATTGGCATTCATTCACAACCGGAGGGGCCGAAAGCGGGCGATGTGGGCAGCCGGGGTGCTGCTCTCGCTGGCCGTGTCGGGTTGCGGCCACAAACAAACTACGGCGCGCATGCCCGCCCAGCAAGCGGGGCCGCCAGAGGTTGAGGCGGTAAATGTGCCGCGGCCGTCTC
Organism: Acidobacteriaceae bacterium; assembly: GCA_025350325.1. Lineage (GTDB taxonomy): Bacteria > Acidobacteriota > Terriglobia > Terriglobales > Acidobacteriaceae > Telmatobacter. Next base: position 1,144 of record JANXYB010000027.1, on the reverse strand, counting down.
GGCCAGTGAGGCCTGCGACCGCGACGGGACGGATACCCATTACTGCGGCACCGCCGGGCGGCATCAACGCGGATGATCATGAATTCGTGCTGACCCACCGGCCCATTTTTTCTGAACAGGGTGAGGCCACCTGGTATTCCGCTTACAAAGGTCGGAAGGCGGCCAACGGGCAGGTCTTCGACGGCGAAGCGCTGACTGCGGCGCATCGTACCTTGCCCATGGGTTCGCTGGTCGTGGTCACGAACCTTGCGACCCGGCAGGCGACGGCACTGCGCATCACGGATCGCGGGCCGTTCGTTCCGGCCCGGATTCTCGATCTGACGCCGGCATCGGCAAGGGCTATCGGAATTTTTCGGCCGGGCATTGCGCCGGTGCGCATCGACGTGTACCAGACGCCCAAGCCAATCGATGTCGGGGGGCGCTGGTGCGTGCAGATCGGCGCATTCAAAAGCGAACACAAGGCCATCAAGCTCAAAGCCGAGTTGCTGGATAAGTATCCGGGTTCGCGGGTGATCGAGTTCGCCGGAGAGAACAGCTATTGGGTGCGCATCCGGCCCGAGGGCGACGACCGGGAGTTGGCCACGGCTATTGCGCGCCGGGTGAAACCGGCGGAAGGCGACGCGTACCTGACGCGGCTGGACTGATAACAGGGACTAAAGACCACCGAATTGGGACTTAGACCAGGACCGGGGACCAGAGGCCAAGGAGGTGGGACCGAGGGCTCGGGGCCGGTTCATCGGGCTACCCCCTCCCCCCCTATTTCTGGAGGGAGTGTCAGGGTTAAAGTATTGCCCAAAGGACATGACAGACCCCTCGAACCGTTTTAGTACTTCAGGCGTCAACACGGGTGCACCAGTCCAAAGTTCCTGGCACAATGCTCTGATCTCCTCCACTTGTTCAGAGCTATCCACCAATATGGTAGCTTCGCGATTGCTTAACATTCCTCCGTCTGTCAGATTCGACGAACCTAAAGTGCACAATTGTCGAAGAGAAATATCTTAGCGTGAAAGCGATGCGTATAGTAACGAATGGCAAGATTTGGAATGCCGATAACAGCGCGAAGCGCTACGGGGTTGGTCGCAACGTTTAGCCCAACTAGGAGACAAATCGACTTCCCTTGATTCGCAGCTGTAGCAAGGTCTTG